>DAOTTR010000099.1:0-7728 GCA_034437715.1 Caldilineaceae bacterium | reverse complement strand
GACAAGGATACCACCGGTTGAAACCGGCGGCTGCCACGAAAAACCTGCTTAAGCAGGTTTGGCATAGCAGGCGTCGAATTGATTCGACGCTGTCAACCACATGAGATCCGGTTGAGCCCAATTTCTTATTCGTTTGGTTATGATTTCAACAAGCTTTCCGATCCACAATTGGCTATTATAGCACATCGATTTGGCACCCATCCAAATAGTTCCCCTATAGCCTGCCCAAACCCGATGCTTCAATCAACCAATCATTATGGCGACATTATGGCGAATTGGGTAAACAGTGATAAATTAAGCTGAATAAGTATCCCACATCACTAGCCAAACCCATGTTCTGTTTGGTATAATGGCAACTGTCACAAAAGAGGAGGTGGCTGTGAAGACAAATTGGAGTCGTAATGCATTTTTGTACCTGCTGATCTTGATTGCAGGCGTGGTTATTTACTTTAACGTGCCATGGACGGCACAGAGCCCTGAGCAAGTTACGTTAAGCCAACTGGCCGAATCGATTCAGAACGATCGCGTTGACGAGATTGTGGTGCGCGGCGAAGAAGTGCGGGTGCTGCTCAAAGGTAGCACAACCCCACTGATTGCGCGGCGCGAAACCGATGTACCGCTCACGCAGACACTGGTGGGCCTGGGTGTTGAACCACAACAGCTAGGGAATGTAAATATTACCTATGAAGCACCTGGCAATGGCGGCAATTGGCTTGCGCTGCTCATCAATTTATTGCCCTTGGTCTTTATTGGTGGTCTTTTCTTTATTCTCTTCCGCCAAACCCAAGGCAGCAATAATCAAGCCCTCTCTTTTGGCAAGAGCAAGGCGCGCCTTTTCACCGGCAACCGGCCCACGATCACCTTTGATGATATTGCCGGGGCCGATGAATCCAAGCAAGAGTTGCAAGAGGTGGTCGAGTTTCTCAAAGAGCCCCAGAAATTTGCGGCATTGGGAGCGCGTATTCCCAAGGGTGTCTTGCTCGTCGGCCCCCCAGGCACTGGCAAAACGCTCATGGCGAAAGCGGTTTCTGGCGAGGCTGGCGTGCCCTTTTTCAGCATCTCGGGTTCCGAGTTTGTGGAAATGTTTGTGGGCGTGGGGGCCAGCCGGGTACGCGATCTCTTTGAACAGGCCAAGCGCAATAGTCCCTGCATTATCTTTATCGACGAGATTGACGCGGTTGGACGCTACCGTGGCACAGGGTTGGGCGGCTCACACGATGAACGTGAACAGACCCTGAACCAGATCCTGGTCGAGATGGATGGCTTTGGCACCGATACGAATGTGATTCTGATCGCCGCCACCAATCGGCCTGACATTTTGGACCCAGCGTTACTGCGTCCGGGCCGTTTCGATCGCCGCGTCACCATGGATCGCCCAGACATTCAGGGGCGGCGTGCCATTCTCAACGTGCATGTCAAAGGCAAACCCATGTCCCCGGATGTTGATCTGGAGCGCATTGGTCGCCAAACACCGGGCTTTGTCGGCGCGGATCTGGAAAATGTGGTCAATGAGGCTGCAATTCTGGCCGCACGCCGCAATAAGCGCTCGATCGGTATGCCGGAATTGCAAGAAGCGGTGGAACGGATTGGGCTGGGTGGCCCAGAGCGCCGCAGCCGCTTGATCACGCCGCACGATAAAAAGGTGCTAGCCTATCACGAAGCCGGTCATGCTGTGATGGCGCGCCTGTGCGAAAACACCGATCCGCTGCAAAAGATTACGATTGTCCCGCGCGGCCAGGCCGGTGGCTACATCTGGCAAGTGGCAGACCACGATCGTGTTGTGGCCTCGCGTTCCTACTATATCGATAACATTGCAGTGGCCTTGGGTGGGCGCACAGCGGAAGAGTTGGTCTTCCAACATCAGTCCACCGGTGCAAGCATGGATATTCAACAGTTGACCAAAATGGCGCGGGCCATGGTGACTAAGTATGGCATGAGCGATAAGATGGGGCCATTGCAGTTTGGTCAACAGGAAGAACTCGTCTTCTTGGGGCGTGAGTTGGCCGAACAACGCGATTATAGCGAAGAAGTAGCCGAACAGATCGACTCCGAAGTGCATCGCATTGTTGATGATGCCTACCAGCGCGTGCGTCACGTGTTGGGTGAGAACATTGGCAAATTGCACGCCATTGCGCAAGCACTGATAGAACGCGAGACCTTGAATCACGACGAATTTGAAGAGATTTTTGCCGGGGCGTAGGCAGACGACAGTTGCTTGATTGCGGTTCAATCGGTCGGGATGTAATATATCCCGACCGATTTTTTGTTTTCTATAGATGTCGTAGGTCACGTTTGCAACGTGACAATCCACCCCAACCTAATCCCACATAATTCCGCTGACAATCTCCTACGTTTCCACGTCCTCATTCTCTTCTTCTGTTGTTTCCTTCTTTAGAAGCACTTCGCGGCCTTGTCCACCACCCAGATCGCCACCTACAATGCCTTTTGCAGCGAGTTGCTCCATTAGGCGGGCTGCTTTGGGATAGCCGATACGCAATTTGCGTTGCAACATGCTCGTGCTACAGTTTTTCATGCCGCGCAGCACCTCCAGCGCATCGTGAATCAGCTCTTCCTCATCCTCCTCTTGATCCAACAAGCCAGCCCACGGCGGCACACTGGTCGGCGCGGCAACCACCTTGGCTTTCCAATGATCGACAACCGCATTGATCTCTGGATCGGTGACCAGACAGCCCTGCACACGTTGCAGCTTTGCCATGTCTGGCCGCATGAGCAGCATATCGCCACGGCCCAACAAGCGTTCTGCGCCCGGTGTATCCAAGATCACACGGCTATCAATTTGGCTGGTCACGGAAAAGGCGATGCGTGTGGGGAAGTTGGCTTTGATCAACCCCGTCACCACATCGGTGCTGGGGCGTTGGGTGGCGACGATCAGGTGAATGCCGGTGGCACGCGCCATTTGCGCCAAACGACAGATCTGCCGCTCAATGTCATCGGCCGCGGTCATCATCAGATCGGCCAACTCATCGATGATGAGCACAATATAGGGGAGCGGTTGTAGGGTATCCTCGCCAGTTTTTCGTTTCGCAACCAGTTCATGGTACGAATCAAGATTGCGCACGCCCAACGACTTAAAGAGTTGATAGCGGTCGTCCATCTGTAACAACAGCCAAGTCAGCGCGCCCATGACTTGGTCCACCTCCACAATCACTTTGCCCAGCAGGTGCGGAATGCCATTATATCCTTGCAATTCCACCATCTTGGGATCGACCATGACAAAGCGCAACGATTCTGGCCCATGGCGCATGAGCAGGCTGGTGATGATCGTGTTGACACAGACCGATTTACCCGACCCCGTCGAGCCAGCGATCAGCAGATGGGGCGCGCGGGTAATATCCATGGCAATCGGTGCGCCAGAGGTGTTGCGCCCCAGCGCCACTGGCAGCATCCCGCCCTCTTGAAAGACTTTGCTTTCCACAATGCCGCGCATACTCACGATCACTTTTTCGCTGTTGGGCACCTCGATGCCCACATACGGGCGGCCTGGCACGGGCGCTTCGATGCGCACCGAGGGTACCGCCAATGCCAATGCCAGATCATCGGCCAGCGCCACAATCCGGTTGACACGCACTTTGCGCCGCTGACCGGCGCGCTCCAGGTAGAGCGGCTCGACACCAAATTGGGTGACGGTTGGCCCACTTTCCACATGTACGACACGCACAGGCACATTGAAATCTTCTAGCGTACTTTCGATGAGCGCCTGCGTTTCGCGCGCGCCAACTTCACGGTAGACGCCAATATCTGCGATCAGCACATCTAGGCTAGGCAGCGCGCCATTGGCGCGTGCCTTATTGGGCTGTCCACTTGGCACCCCTGCCACTTCGGCGGCCGGACTCTTGGGATTTTTTGCCGCGGCTTTGGCGCGCTTTGGTGCGGGCGTTGCTTGTGCATCCGTGTGATGTAGATCGTTCACCACAGCGTCGAGTGGTACAGGGGCAATCAACGTAGCGCGTTCTGCGCCGGTTTTATCCACACGGGCGCGCCGGGGTGTCACATAGTTCGCACGGGCAGGTGATGCAGCTTGCACCTCATCGGGCTGTGGGCCTACGGCAAAGGCGGCAAAGAGTTCAGTAGCATAGGTAAAACCACGCCCCACCAGCGCTACCAACGAAGCAATCACAGCGGGCAAGACAACCAAACTGGTAAAAAGCGGCGTCAAATAGACGAGTGGCGTATAGCGAAATAGCCAGCGTGCGCCAATGCCGCCAGCCAACAAGACCAAGGCAAAGGCTGGCCACCAGCCTAACCCAGCCAGCAAGAGGCTGCCCAATGCCCAACCAACCAAGCCACCATTGAGCCCGTCAAAGCGCGCTTCCCAGCTAACAAGCTCGTTGTTCCAGAGAAAGGCGACAGTTTGAATGCTGAGAAATAAGAGTTCTGCGCCGACAATCGCTTCAACACCCCAATGCCCGGCCCGTTCACGCAGCATAAAGATGGCACCCATTACCATCAACCCAATCGCAAACCAAGGTGCAGTCCACCCCACTGCGATCACAATCCACGAAACGCCATAGCTGCTGCTAATGCCACCGCGGAACAAGGTCAACAGTAAACCACCCCCGATCAGAAAGAGAAAGAGGCCGATCACTTCCAAATTTAAGTTTTCTTTGAGGTCATCGACCCAAGAGTGGGTGGATGACCGACTTGGCTGCGGGGCATGGGTCATGGGATGACAGCCTCCTTTCCGCGAACCGCGTGGTTTGTGCGCACTTCCAACTCGCTGCTATTTTCCTGTTCCATTTCGGTTAAGACGCGCGCCACCTGACCAATCGCAACCCGTTGCTTACGATAGAGATCACTCTCACTCATCGCCAGCCGATCGGCAATCTCGCGCACCTTGCGCCCCTCGATAAAGCGCATCTCCAAAATATTATAGAGCAGCCACTCGGGTGCGCTGAGGTTAGGTTTACCATCCGGTTTTAACCGTTCAATGGCTAGCCCCAAAACAAGCCGCAACGCTTTGGTGAGATCGCCGTCTGAATGTTCCAAGGTGCCGCCGACTACGCGCAATTTTACCAACGGGCTGAGGGTCAGTTTGGGTCCCCCCCAGTAATGACTCAATGCTTCTTTGACCCAGGTCTCAAATTCAGGGCTGTGGATGGGGCTGGGATCAAGCATGGCTTCGATGGGCGTTGTGTCACTTTCCAGCGCGCTATAGGGCGACAAACTGCGCCACTGCTGAATGCGGTCAATGTCGGGGATAATCTGGCGCAAGGAGACAAAAACCCCCTGTTGCAATTTGCGGTCGGCTAGGGCGCTCGTCATGCGCTGAAGCATTTTGCGCAGCACCACAATTTCATCTTGGCCCAAGAGCGGCGTCTCGGTGCGCGCCTTCATGCCCAGGATGCCGAGCACCCGTCCATGCTCTTCGCCATTGGTCGTCGCTTCAAGCAGGGGCCAAATCCAATAGCCAGCATGGGGAATCGGGCGCACCTTGCCCTCCTGTTTGAGGGCGCGATTCAGGGCATCATTCCAATCTTTGACATTGATGATCTGATCACGGTTTTCATCTGGCCCGACAGTAGCTTCCAGCATCAGATCCGGCCCCACCACCGCGGCCACAAAGCCCGCTGGCACGCGCAACAATTCGCACAGCGCGATCAAGTTATTGTCCAAAAATTCGCGCAGATCGCTAGAAGTCAGCAAGCGCCGATCCAGTTCGCGCAGCCAGGCCACTTCCTCGCGATCCTCGCGATAGACCAGCCAGTCTACCCAGGTCTTGGTCACACTCAGGAAAAGTTGGCTGAGTACGATCACCCCGGTCACCACGCTAAAGAGGACAATATCGCGCGGCAATCCCAGAATCCGCTCGACCGTGGGCAGGGTTTGCACGGCCAAAATCACAAAAATTGCGACCACGGGTCCGCGCATAAAAAAGCGAATCAACCGATAGCGCACAACACGGTCCGGCGTGAGCACATTAAAATAGACTACTGTATAGCTCATCAACACCAGCAGCACAGCCACCGCCAGATTGCCAACCAACGAAAGTAGCAACACCGGCAAATTTGTCCAAGAGGTCACCACAATACGACTGAGCGCCACCAAATAGGGAAAGACGCCAATCCCTGGCGCAACAAAGCCCAGCAGCAAATAGGTCATGCGTTGGCGCGTGCGGTCGGTCAAACACCGTGCGCGCGCCTTCCAGATATTGCGCAGCGACAGTAGCACCACAAAAATGAAATAGGTGATAAAGAGCTCGAAATAGGGTCCTGCCTCTAAATAGCTGATGGGCGGGGCAAAGCGAATGCGGTCAACCAACTGATGCCCAAAGAGCGCATTGACCGCGGAGACAACACCGATCAGCGTGATGCCCACTGCCATCCAGCGCCGCCGCCCAATGCGATAGTTCGTCGTTTCCAGCACCGATAGGGAGAAGAGATAGTAGGCTGCCGGCAAGGAGGCCACCCCCAGCCATTGAAAGCGCAACCAGCGCTCTGCCGATTGGGCAGTGACCACGCGGTTGAGTGCGACATCGCTGGCATAGACCACCATGACACAACCCAATAACAGTGCAAAGCGCCGCGCCACCGGGCTGAGAAAATTATAGGTAAAGGTATAGCCCAGCAAAGAAAAGGCCAGAATGACAATAATTGACGAAATCGCAACATTGCTAAAGGTCAACAAGTGCGTCAGCGTAAAAATTGAATCAAACATACGTGCTAACTAACCCATTCAATCGTTTCATTAACAACAACCCACATATTGCGCCGCTTTTGTAATTGCAAATGAAAGCCACCACCCACGGTCGGCGTGCGCCGAATATGCAACGTTACGGCGGCATCGTTGAGCGTATGAAAATCAATTGGCTCCATCTCCACCACCGGTCCATCGGGCGTGGGGGCCGGCTCATCGGGCATAAGCCACAACACATCGCCCTCGAAGCCCAGGCTGCCCTCTACTTCTGCCGGATGACAGCGCACCCGCAATTGCGAAGGCCGGCCATCAGTATTCGGCTCCAGGTGGCGCAACACCCCCAACTTGTGTACCAAAACCGTGCGCCGGATGCGCAACGTGTCGGGTTCCTGGCGATCGGCGCTGCGATAGTAACGCGCCAACGCATAGACCGGGCCAAAGGCATTTTGCTGGCTCAGTTGATGGAGCAACGCTTCGCGAATGCTTCCCCACCGGTAGCGCCACTCCTTAGTTTGAATCTGATCGCCATAGTCGAGCAATTCCAAGGTGGCCTCGGCCCCAATCCGGCTCACAATTGCCACGGGCGATAGGCGCGTGGGATCTTGCTTTAAGCGCGCCAGCAAGATGCTCGGCGTAGACTCAACCTCATCGGCATAGAGAAAGGAGCGCCGTGTGGTCGTGCTAAAATAAATCCCCACCACCACCGCAAGTGCCAATAATCCGACCAATGTCCACGCAATTGGATCCATCGCCTCTAACACGCGCGGTAACGAGGGCAATGGGCCGACATCCCACCCTTCAAAGAAACTGCCAAGTATATCGAGAAAATCCTGCATAAATTACGACAAACTACCTAGGCTACGCTATCAAATAAAAGATTCTCGTAACTACCAAGCCTCCCCCTCCCAGCCTCCCCCAGGTTGGGGGAGGAGCAGAGATGGTTCCCTCCCCAACCTGGCTTAGCTTTACCCACATGTATTGGTGAGCAAAAGGGAAGTGCATTCAAGGAATGATGCAGAATAAGCATGGTTTTACCGAATTTTGCTCGACTTTGCCGAAATCGGCTCATTTCAA
>DAOTTR010000098.1:0-10724 GCA_034437715.1 Caldilineaceae bacterium | reverse complement strand
CAGCGCTTGCCCAACAAAATCATGCGTAGGGGCGGCTTGCAGCCGCCCCGCGTTTGGCTCGCTGCGAACGGGCGGCTGCAAGCCGCCCCTACTGCATACTTATTTCTTTCTACTGTCCTAAGGTGGTCAGCGTGCCGTCCCCGGCACGCGGTATGGAGCACTGCCACTAAGTTAGGGTAACGATTACGCCAAGGTTACATTTCATCACTGTGCTGAATGAATTCAGCGCCTGGGATAGCAAACGTGTTTAAACACGTTTCCCGTCGCAGGTGTTGAATTCATTCAACACGAATTTAACGTTGGCGTAATCGTTACCCCACCCACACCCAGAGGGTACCCGCAAGCGCTAACCTGGGAACCCGCAATCCTTAATAAGGCTATTCCAAAATTTAAACGATCCAATTCACGTACGGGCATGAGGTGTGGCGGGGTAAAACGAGGGGTGTACACAGAGTCTCTTTCCGCCACACCTCATGCCCGTACTGGATCAGTATTTTTTTGGAATAGCCTTATTGATCGGTATACTTCACCCACACTGGATCCCACGCTTCAAATGCGAAAGCGGTGAGTTGCCGTTGGTCGCTGCCATCGGCCTGCATAAGCCAAATCTGCCGGCTGCCGTTGCGGTTAGACATAAAGACAAGCTGCGCGCCATCGGGTGACCAACTGGGGTGTTTGTCCCAAGCCCATTCGTTCTTGGTCAACTGGTTGGCGGGCCACTCGCCTTTGTTGGCTACCCAAATTTCGTCGTTGCCGCTTTCATTGGAAACAAAAGCTACACGCTCGGCCGTGGGCGACCAGGCGGGATCCCAGGCGATGCCAGCGCCAAAGTAGGTCAATTGTGCTTCCGAATTGTAGAAGCTGTCGCGTGCAAAGATCTGGCGTTCGCGGCTACCGCTGATTTCTTTGCGCACAAAGGCCGCGTATCGGAGATCAGCGGAAGCTGCATCGCGCTCGGCGGCGCGTTGGTAAAATTCCATACTGGTTAAGCGCACCACCTGGGTGCCGTCGGGCTCCATGACATAGGCTTCGGGGCCGCCGCGCCCATCCATGTCGGCCAGGAAGAAAATCTTGCCCACCAAGCTGTCGGGGAAACTGGGGGTCACATTGGGGGTTGGCGTGGCCGTCAATGCATCCAGCGCAATAAAAATAGGTGTTGCTGTATTGGTTGGGCGCGCCGTAGCCGCCGCGGCCACCGCGACCGGCGTGCTGGTATTAGTGGGTGTCGCCGTAATGTAGCGGGCTGGATCGGGTGTGCCGGTGGTAAAGGCAATTGCTGTTTCCCTGGCGATCATGACCGCGGCGGTGGCGGCATTTTCCGGCGTGGCGGTGCTCGTCACAATGGTTGGCCGGGGCGTATTGGTGGCCAACACAAGCCCCATGGGCAGCGGGGTGGCGGTGCCCGTCGTGGTGGCGTCCAGGGTGGCTTGCGCGGCCAATGTGGCCGCGATCAGGACATCCGCAGGTGTCGCGGTGGCCGTTACCACGATGGGCGTGTTGGTGGCTGTGGGGGTGGCAGCGGTTGTATTGGTGGGGCGCGGGGTGGCTGTCCAATAGATGACGCCGACTGGTTCGCCCGTCGTAAGCGCGCGCGCCGTGGCCTCTGCCGCTAAGGCATCGACCGTGGCCTGATTCTCTGGTTCGGGCACATAGGGCAGCACGCGCACACCGGCCACCTTCCAGTTGACGGGCAGCGGCGTGGCCGTGCCTGTCGTCGTGGCGTCGGTTGTCATCTGTATCGAGAGCGTGGCCGCGGCAAAGAGATCGGGGGCAGCCGGTGTCGGCGTTACCCACACGGCCGTCCAGGTGGCGGTCGGCGTGGGGGGTAGTGTGTTGGTGGGTGCTGGCGTATTGGTGGGCCGCGGGGTTGCTGTCCAGTAGACGACGCCGGTGGGTTCCCCAGTGGTGAAGGCGCGCGCCGTGGCCTCGACCGCTAAGGCATCGGCGGTGGCCTGATTCTCTGGTTCGGGCACATAGGGCAGCACGCGCACAGTCACTACCTTCCAGTTGACGGGCAGCGGCGTGGCCGTGCCTGTCGTCGTAGCATCGGCTGTCATCTGTGCCGAAAGGGTGGCCGCGGCAAATAGATCGGCGGCAACCGGTGTCGGCGTTACCCACACGGCCGTCCAGGTGGCGGTGGGCGTGGGGGGCGGTGTGTTGGTGGGAACGGGGGTCGCGGTGGCCGTGGGCATAAGCGTTGCTGTTTCACTGACGGTCACGGTCAGGGTTGTCGCCAGGGTTGTTGTGACAGTTGTTGTGACAGTTGTAGACGCTTGGGGCACGCTCTGCGCATAGAGGTGATTTGCAAGTAAAGGTTGATTTTGCGCAGGACGTTGGTAGAGGGCGATGATCATCCATGTACCTATCGTTGCAAAAAGGATGATGCGCAGGTAGCGATGTTGCAAAAAATACACGGTGTTTTGCTCCTTTACGGTTAACCAGGGCAGCCATGTCAAGTCGCATTGAATTTGTCCGATTGATTTGCTGACGGGAGACCTGTAGGGTCTGGCAGACCCTACAGGTCTAGTCAGTGTATATGTTCTGTAAAATTTATCGTCTCTCGTGTCATCAATTGATGCAATGACTATTGTACAATCAAATGGATTACTGAAAACTTACAATAAGTGCCATTTGCTTACAAAATTCTCATTTATCAGGCGGTTTTGTAGGGTCATATTGCCCTGAAGCGTGCATAGAACAGGCTCCCCATCTAGCCGGTGCCACCGGCTAGATGGGGAGCCTGCCTAAGTTACTGAGCGTCTAAAGACTTGCTGCTGCTCTATTCATCCGGGAGTCCTCTGGGCGCGTTCCCAGGGGTGAAAACCGCTGCCTCAAGCGTTGCAAGTTTGACGATGTCGCAAAGCCGACAACACGACCCTACGACAACGCGACCCTACGACATATCAGCTTGTGCCCCGTAGCTACTTCACAACCACTGGCAGATAAATTTCAAACGGGAGACGCAATGATAGACTGGCTGGCTCCGAGATGTTGCCAACGCTGTCTCTCACCCGCACATAAATCTCATCACCGGCCAGCGCAGCCAGCGGCCCACTGTTGACAAAGGGTTGCCAGCTCGCTGTCGTGAAATCAAGCGTGTGACTGATCTGCATTTCTGCCACACCACTGCCATCCGGTTGATCCGTAGCCATCAGCGTCAAGATGCCATAGACATTTGTGGCGGATCCATCGGCGGCGGTAACGCTTGGGATAAAGGAGACAATTTGTACGCTGGGCGGCACTGGATCATAGATGATGTCATCGAGCAGGGTGCCACCACACAGCAAGTTGTCGGGTGCTGCCGCGTTGCGGAAGCGAGCATGAACGCTGAGGGTCACCACCTGCTGCCCCACGTCACTGAGTGCCCAACTCAATTCTGATTGATAGGGCTGCCACGCTTCGTCTACAAAGCCGCCATCATTGGCCAACAAAACTTGATTTGCCTCGGGAATATTTGTCCGGATCGTTACTGTGCGTTGCCCTGTAAATACAGCACCATTATTCATGCTAACCGTGCAAGCCATGGGTGTAGGCACAAGGGTTGGTGTGGCCGTGGGTGTGCCTGGCCCGGGCGTTTGGGTGATTGTGGCGGTGGCTGTTGGCGTGACGCTAGGCGTGCCTGGCCCGGGTGTTTGGGTGAATGTGGCCGTGGCTGTCGGCGTGACGCTAGGCGTGCCTGGCGCTGGCGTTGTGGTAGGCGTGGCCGTGGCTGTCGGTGTGACGCTGGGCGTGCCTGGTGCCGGCGTTGTGGTAGGTGTGGCCGTGGCTGTCGGCGTGACGCTGGGCGTGCCTGGCGCTGGCGTTGTGGTAGGTGTGGCCGTGGCTGTCGGTGTGACGCTGGGCGTGCCTGTCGCCGGCGTTGTGGTAGGTGTGGCTGTCGCCGTTGGCGTTGGGGTCGGCTCACCAGGCACTAGGGTTGATGTTGCGGTGGGCGTGGCCGTGGGTATGCCTTGTAGTACATTAACCGGCAGACTGGCATAGTTATTGCCACTATTACTTTCGAGATTTTGATTCGTTGCCGTGAGCTCGGCAAAAATTGTGTAATTCCCGCCCTGGGTGGGAATCCAACTAAAAGAGCCTGTTTGCACATGTTGGCAGTCGGCCAGGACTTGGGGAAACGACGCGCTTGACCCCAAGAATTGACCCTGGCTGCGCGGATCGCCAGCCCAAAAGCGCACCGCAACATCTGTAGCGGCAACGCTACCGCGGTTGATAAAGCTAGCTTGCAGCAACACCGGTTCGCCAGTAGTAACGGTATTGGGCGTAGCTTGCAGATTTGTTAGGGCTAGGTCAATCGTGCGTATGGTAACCTTGCTGGTGTAGTTAATGAAATCAAGTCCCAACGGCATGATCTGGCGGCTGGTGTGATCAAACAAATTGCCATTCAAGCCAAAATAGGTATTGATATCAAATTCATAGTAATTTAAGCTGAACCAGGCAAATTCTTGCACCAAACGATTGCCATCGGCGGGGTAGCCCGTGGCACTATCGGTCGTGTTGAGCATGAAGTCAAAACTGGCTGTCATGTAATCGCGTACACGCGGATGTGTGTAGCCATGATATTTTGAAAGCAGAATGCCATACTCAGTAATGATTAAAGGGCGATTCTGGTAGCCGCGGTCCTTCATCCATTGGCGAAAGGTGCGAATTTGTTGTTTGAAAATTTCAATATTGCCATGATCGTCCAGGCTGGGCGGGCAGGGAATACCCTCGCTTTGGTACGCTTCTAGCCCAGGGGGAATGCTGGCTCCCCAATAACAATTCTCGGGCAACATGAAATTATGAATGTCCCATATATCCACAGGCATGGTTTCGCTGTACAACTTTTGATACTCATCCAGGATCATATCCAAGTAGCGTAGGCGGATGCGTGTTGGCTGTACAATACCGGCAATGGCAATACGGCTGGTTGGGTCACGCTGTCGGATGAAGTAGTAGAGATCATGGTAAAAGCGTGCATATTGTATGGGCGTCAGACCATCTTGCCCATAGCGATCAGGTTCATTGCCTAGAATCCATAGATCGCCTGGATTGGCATCAACAATTGGGCCAATTTGGTTGATCAACTGTTGGATCTTTGCGGGCGTATCGCGACCAGCGCCGCGCAGCATCTGATGATGGAGAATACCGCCAGGATGGGCCGGATTTTGTTGAAAAGAGTAATCATGATACCAACCGGCACCCAGGCGCGCCGCATCATAATTATCAATCCCGACATTGCCTTCGCGTGCCACATTGAAGCCAATACGTTGGTGGGGCGAGGGATAGAGGGGGCAACTTTGGGCATAGGCCGTGACTGTTGCCATGAAAACGAGCAGACAAGCGACTAGTGTGCTGCGCCCAATGCGGATTGAGCAATTGCGTGCCGTCGTCTTCGCGTTGAGCAAGAATTTTTTTGAAAAAGATTGGACCATAATTCTCTCTACTTCGGGTATTTGCCTGCCTGATAGTGTTTCATTCACAATTGACTTTATGACCAGCGGATCAGTTAAGATTGTCTAGGCGATTTGTGAGCGATTTGTGTGCGGTTTGGCGATTAGGAACATTTTATCCTACATCCGTTACCCTTGGCATGAGGCAAAAGGTTTAAAGAGGTGTTGAAGTGAAAGCGTTATTTGTCGTAGGCGTTTTGTAGAAACACCTACGACAAATAACTGCTCTTCACGATAAAACTCTTAAACGTTGCACAAATAGCAAGCGTATCAGTCGAGCGTATTGGTGCAACGTTTACCTAGTTCATTCAGTAGACGATAAGCGAGCGTTGGCCCTGATGGCCTTATCAACCCGATTATATACTCCGCACCAGCACATAAGTACATTTTTACTCGTGCAAAAAATGTACTTATGTGGCGCTGCTCAGTATAGCTTAATGAACCAGCGGTAGATATAGGAAATTTTGCCGCTCTTTGAGGAAGATCTCCACATTGAGTTGCTGATAAATAGTCCCATTCGCATCTTGCGTCCAGCCCGTCAGCATGATTGACCCAGTACCGGCTACGGATACGGTACTGTCCAGTGTCACGACAAAGAGCACTTCGCCGCTAGTGCCAGGTGGAACGTCGCCAACAATGAAAGTACAGATCGAGCCAGGCGCAGTCCCAGCACAACTCCAACCCGGCGTGCTTGCGCTGCTGTTGAAGGTTGTATTGGCTGGAATTGGGAATTTTATATTGTAACCTAACACAGTAGATGCGCTGCTGTTGGTGTACTGCGTTGTGATCACAATGTCATCCCCAGGCGCGGGGTTGAGTGGCGTAACAAAGAACAACGTACTAAAGCCCGCCACATTGGTCGGGGTGGCGGTTGGAACCGGTGGAACCGTGGCGGAGGCCGTCGGCGTAGTCGTCAAAACCGGCGGCACCGTGGCGGAGGCCGTCGGCGTGGCGGTCAAAACCGGCGGCACCGTGGCTGAGGCCGTCGGGGTGGCGGTTGGGGTGTTAACAACAGGTGGCACCGTGGCTGAGGCCGTCGGGGTCGGTGTAATGACAGACGAATATAACTGGGTCGCGAAGCTGATCCAAACAGCACTGCTGGCCGACTCGATTTGGTAGCAGGCAAAAGTCGCACCGGCAGGAATCACAACGCTATTCGTATAGTTGTCGAATTGCGGCCCAGCATTGGCTGTGAACGGAGAATCTACGGTTGCTGGTGGTCCATCGATCACTGTACCGACATTATTCTCGATTAGTTCTGTTGGTTTTGCGCCGGAACCGACAAGCGACCAAAGCGCATTCGGCTGTGTATTATCGATGCCGCCGACAAACGCTTGGATATTGAACGTGCGCGCTACCCCTGCGGCTGGGAAATCTACACAGACCACGTCACTGTTCGGACCTAGCTCCGATTGTGTGGCCGCAGCAACGCTGGCCGCGCTGACCGTAGTCGTTGTTTGGTTGCCAAAGAAGCTGTCCAGACCATAGAACAGGTTGATCTGGGTGAATGGGCAACTGGGATCTTCGGAAACGATCAGTAACCCAACGCCATAGCCTTCATTGGTCGCCGTATTGGCCGATTCTAGGCCACTGGCTGTCACCACCACCGCGCCCGTTAACAACCCAGCAAAGCGCGGATCACCTACGAGATTGACGGATTGATAGGTAAAGTAGGCTGTGTCATCGTCGAGCTCCGACTTGCGTTCTTTATCCTCTTTAACCAGGATCGGCAACCCACCATTGATCGAAATTTGGATTGTATCGTCACCATCGCTCGACTTGGGGTAGCGGCCTCCCCAAACCAGGTAGGCACGTATCGGTGTACCCGTAACATTGACTTGGAAATTGCCGCTGCCACCAGCAACTAAACCAATGCCGCCTGAGGTCAAGCAGTAGTTGCCGATCAGGGGGCTGTCGACCAACTCGTCTAACTCTTCATCATTATCATCGTCATCATCGTCATC
Source organism: Caldilineaceae bacterium (assembly GCA_034437715.1). GTDB lineage: Bacteria > Chloroflexota > Anaerolineae > Caldilineales > Caldilineaceae > JAHBVH01. Next base: position 3,328 of record DAOTTR010000098.1, on the reverse strand, counting down.
GTCATCATCATCGTCGTCGTCGTCGTCGTCACGGGTGGCGGTTGCCGTCGGCGTAGCGGTGGCGGTTGCCGTGTTTGTCGGTGTGTTTGTCGGTGTTTCCGTCGGCGTGTTTGTCGGTGTTTCCGTTGGCACCGTTGGTACAGTCGGCACGGTTGGTACAGTCAGCACGGTTGGTACAGTCGGCACCGTTGGGACGGTTGGGACAACTTGGGCCGCAACCATTGACATGGCAGAAGCATTGCCCAAGAGTGTATGGGCTACCGCTGCCTTGCGGTTTAGCAGTGTAGATAGGATCAGTATCCCACACAGTAGTAGTACGCTTACACTAATAAAAAACTTCTTCTTAGTGTTTGGACTCATAAAGTTTCTCCTTGCAGAATCAATAGCCTTAAGATCTTAATAACTTTGGGTGCAATCCTGAAGCATATACGTATAAGCGTGAAAATGTAGCCAGCGTGATCGATGAGAAGAGTAGCGCGTAGTGGAAGAGTGCAGATAAGATACATATCACGTGTCAGCATTATATCACAAATCGATAAGACAATTTGCTTACAATATTTGGAAAAACACTTACTCTATTGTAATGACGTGTTTGGCTCTTTACACCGTTATGTTCTAGTTATTTTGGCTAATTAGTTTACACTACTGGGATATTTGTAGTAGGACGCAGAGGTTTATTATGCTAGGGTTTCGTCGGCGCGGAAAAATCAAATAGATAGAGAAAAATTAGAGAGAAGAAAAATAAAAAAATAAAAAAAAGAGGTGTGGTGCGGTTTGCAACCGCACGTGCTTCATTGAACGAGAATGTGCGGTTGCAAATCCCACCTGCGCCCAGAAGGCTAGGGCCTTGGCAGGCATAAAAAATTTAGCCTACTGCGCTAGGCCAACAAAGTCTGCGCGAATAAATAGATAATGGGTATCTGAGAAATCAGGCCAGCCGGTGACCAGGGTTAGCGTAGCCTGATCTGTGGGTGCAAGATAAGCTTCGGCGCGCGCCTGATCTTCAGGTGTGCCACCAATGGCTGGAATCGGGTCGCCAATTTCGCGCACTTGATAAATAAATGTACGTCCTTGGTCATCCGTGATGAGTAAGGACTCCCCCACGGTCAATTCACCACGCGCCAAAGGTGCAAAGACCGCCGCTTCTAATAGGTGATGGCCAGAGAGCACCATGTTGCCCACTGTGCCGGGCCGCGCCGAGTTGATATGCCAACCTGCACTCTTTTGCGGCACTTCCCAGACGGCTTTGCGTTCGCCTTCTACCTGCGTAACTTGCCAACCCATCGCTTCAATTGGCACCGTAAGACCAATGTCGGGTGCAACAAGCGCGATCGGCATTCCCGCTGCTGCGTTCGTGAGCGGTGTTGTGCTTTGTAAGGTAAGCGTGATGGGCGACGTTGTTGTACCATCTGTGGCTATGGTTGCCAGCGCAACCGGTACCGCGGTGCTTGGGGCGCTGGGCGGACTTTGGCAAGCTGTGAAGGCGAGCAGGAACAAAGGCAGGAGGAACAGTTTCCACATAAAAACTCCTCATAAACGAATAATACAGGATCAACGTTGTCGATAATGGGTATGGCGCTGGGTGAAATGTTCCCTGCTCTCAGGTCAGGCATTTCACCCAGGCATACGTCGCGACGCGGGTTAGCGAAATTGGGGAAGTGCGACAGGTGGCATGGCGATGGTAATCCCAGCCAAGGCTTCATCGCCCCCAGCCGTTGTAACGAGTGCCAGATTATCAATCAGCATGCCACTTTGTGTTTCTGGCTGGATTTGTACAGTAACTGTCGCTGTCACCTGTCCATTGGCAGCGATCTCTGGCCACTTGATCGTGAAAATTGAACCGGTTTGCACCGTGTTTGTATCGGTTACGCTGCCTTGGCTACCAATGGTTGCCCGAACAAAGCGCAGCTCTGCCGGTAGATCATCGCGTAATTGTACAGCCGTAATGGCGTTTGCACTTTTGTTATGCACAACAAAGTGTAAGTCCATCGTCTGCCCTTGCCAAGCAAAGGCCGGTAGGGGGCGCATTTCTAACAGAAGCGCTGGGTTTTGCGTGGTTGCGCCTGTCGCTGAATTTTGCCCAGCAGGTGCCGGTTGATTTGCCGTTTTGCTAATGACTGGAATCAACGTGTTGGCCTGGGCTGCCGCAAAGTTGGGGGTAATCAGTTGCGCACTCACCCAACCAGCGAGTTGTGCCCGCGCACCACAGCAGATATACCACCAATTGCCTGTGCTGTCGCGACCGGTGATTGCGACGGTATCGTTCATGAACAGGGTATCAATAATAGAGTCGGTTATGCTGGGTCCTTTGCGCATGTTGAGCGTAACCGCCGCTACCACGCCTGTGATGCCCGTTTGCGTAGTCTGTGTAGAGCCAGATTGGGTATCCGTCGCACCGGAACCTGAATTGCCATTCGTGGTACCACTGTTGCTGCTACCGCCGCCGTTATTATCGCCGCCGCTGTTTTCATTGTTGCCATTGTCCCCGTCATTATCCTCTTCGTCATTGTTGTCGTCATTCCCTGATTGCGGTGTGGCGATTGGTTCACCTTCATCGGGTGGCGAATTGGGGGTGGGCGTAGGAAATGGCGTATTGGTGGGGGTCGGCGGAATTTCTGGTTTTGGCACAGTTTGCACATCAGGCGTGGGCGTTGCTACCTGTGCGCCATAGATGGGAAGGCTTGTATAAGTAGAAAGCATCCCCAATATGAGCACAAGCACGACGATCCAATACCGTTTTGTTATTGTAAGCATAGATTGAAACATACCGCTATCACCTTTACCTTTATCAATATTTTACCGAACTACGGGAATCTTACCGTCAACGTAGGCCATCACATTGCCCTTTTGACGAATCTGCGGTGAAGGGTGCAAGAAGAAGTGGACTATCAAACAACTATACTGAGCAATGCCATAGATGATCAAAATTGACAGCCATTTACCCTGGTAAGCACTATCATCTATGCGCTATTGCGGTATAACTTACGAAAGAGAATTTCTAGTTATAGAGATTATTCCGATTTGTTCTTTGAGCGACAAAACAGGGTATGGTGATTCTTGTAGGTGCGGTTTGTAACCGCACAATCCGGGTGGAGCCAAATTTGTGCGGTTTGTAACCGCACCTACGAATGCACAAAATTAAATCGGAATAAGGTCTTATCTAGAATGTCAATATTCGTAACCTTGAAATTACTATAACACTATTGGATTGGATTTGCCGAATTAACTTCTTACTAAATAGACGGTGATTTCTGTAAAATGGCCGCTTCTGGCCGTAGAATTTCAGTACAATTGCGCAGTGCTGACAGGCATTTGCAAGCTTTTTATG
>DAOTTR010000097.1:0-29135 GCA_034437715.1 Caldilineaceae bacterium | reverse complement strand
GCAATTTTTCATTTCAATCAAACTCAGTAGAAAGAATCTTACCATGACCAAAACGCTCAAAGTCGGTGTGATCGGTGTCGGTGGCATTGCCAAAACGCACATGCCCGGGTGGGCTGCCTCGGAACACGCCGAAGTGGTGGCTGGCAGCGATGTGATGGAAACCGTGCTGCAAAGTTGGGGGCTGCAACATGGTGCCACCAAGTTGAGCACCAATCCGGCTGACATCATCAATGATCCGGACATTGACATTATCGACATCTGCACACCCAACATGTATCACACCGATCTGGCGGTGGCCGCGCTCAACGCGGGTAAGCATGTGATCTGCGAGAAGCCGCTGGCCCCCACGCCAAATGGCATTCGCAAAATGATCGAAGCGCGCGACAAATCGGGCAAAATGCTGATGACGGCGCAGCATTTCCGCTTTCAAGGCGCGTCACAAGCCATGAAACGCGAGATCGAAACCGGCGCACTGGGCGATATCTATCACGCGCGCAGTTGGATGTTGCGCCGCGGTTGGATTCCGGTGCGTCCAGGCTTTATCTACAAGAAGAATAGTGGCGGCGGCCCTTGTATTGACATCGGCGTACACATTCTGGATCTCACGCTCTGGTTTATGGGCAATCCCAAGCCCGTGGCCGTGAGCGGTGTGGCCAAAGCACCGCTGGCCCTGGGCACCGATGCTTTTAGCACCTGGGGCGGCACTGCCGTACCCAAAGATATGGATGTCGAAGACTTTGCCGCAGCCTTTGTGCGCTTTGACAATGGCGCGACCTTAATCCTGGAAGTCAGTTGGCTGTTGCATCATGACACCGACGGCGAAGATATGCAGATGTGGCTCTATGGCACCAAGGGCGGCAGTCACTGGCCCAAAGACGAGATCTATTCAGCCGATTTTGCCAGCCGCCAGCTCTACAACCGTTCGCTCAAGCTCACCGCCAATGTAATGGAACCGCACGCCCTGGAATGCGTCGAATTTGCCAAAGCTGTCGCCGCCGGCGCACCGTCACCTGTGCCCGCCGAGCAATCGCTCCAGGTGATGACGATCCTCGATGGCATCTATCGCAGCCAAGCCGAAGGGCGCGAAGTACAATTGACGATTTGATCGTAGGCACGCTGTCAACAGATTTGGGAAACGGATGAAACGGATTTAGGCCAAATTGTCCGTTCCCATGACTAATTCAGAGCGGATTACAGACAAACCTTCCGCTCAATCTGTTCTCAGAATCCGCTGACAGCTTTAGCAACAAAGGAACTCTACCATGCGACTCGGACTCATGATCGGTTATTCGGGCGCGCGCATTGAGCTGCCGCTGGCCATGATCCAGGAAGCAGACCGCCTGGGCTACTACGCCGTGTGGACCGCCGAGGCGTATGGCTCGGACAGCGTGACGCCGCTGGCTTGGATCGGCGCGCAGACCACCCAGATCCACCTGGGAACGGCGATCATGCAGATGCCGGCGCGCACCCCCGCCCTGACCGCCATGACGGCAATCACGCTCGATCAGCTTTCCGGTGGGCGTATGTTGCTGGGGTTGGGGCTGTCGGGGCCACAGGTGGTGGAGGGCTGGCATGGGCAACCTTATGGCAAGCCGCTGGGCAAAACGCGCGAATATGTCGGCATTGTGCGCACGATTCTAGCGCGCCAGGAAGCGCTGGTTCACCATGGCGAACATTACCAAATACCCTATCAAGGGGCAGATGCGACAGGCTTGGGCAAGCCGCTCAAGAGCATCATCCATGGCCGCGCCGACCTGCCGATATATCTCGCTGCGATTGGTCCCAAGAATGTCGAGTTGGCGGCCGAGATCGCCGACGGTTGGCTGCCGATCTTCTTTTCGCCGCGTCACTATGCCGAGGTTTTCCAAGCGAGTGTCGAAGCAGGCTTTGCCAAACATGGGACGAAGACAATGGACAGCTTTGACATTGCGCCGGCGGTACCCGTGGCAATGGGCAATGATATTGCGGCCTGTCGCAACGCGATCAAGCCACATCTGGCACTCTACATTGGCGGTATGGGGGCCAAAGGCAAAAACTTTTATTATGATCTAATGGTGCGCTATGGTTATGCCGCGGCCGCCGCGCAGATCCAAACACTCTATCTCCAGGGTAAAAGAGCCGAGGCAATGATGGCCGTGCCCGACGCGCTGGTAGATGATGTGGCGCTCTGTGGCCCCAAACAGCGGATTGCCGAACGCCTTGCTATCTGGCGCGCTAGTCCAATTACCACCCTTAATCTGATGACCACGGATCAGGCCACTGTATGCACCCTCGCTGAACTTGTGCTGTGACAATACAACCTATTGCCGAAAACATCTATCAAATTCGCCTGCCCCTGCCCTTTGCGCTCAATCATGTGAATTGCTATCTGCTGCGCGAAGACGACGGCTGGACCATGCTGGATACGGGCCTCAATTGGGTGGACAGTCACCAAGCCTGGCAAGCTGCGTTCGACGAACTGCAGATCGCGCCGGTGCAGATCCGCCGCATTATCTTGACCCACATGCATCCCGATCATTTTGGCATGGCCGGTTACTTCCAAGCGTTGACCGGCGCGCCGCTCTATCTGTCACCACGCGAAGCCGCGTTGGCACAAACAGTGTGGGTAGAGGATGGGTGGTGCGCAGAACGCACGCGTGACTTCTGGCAACTGGCTGGTGTTACAGGCACCGTGTTGGCAACGGTCACCGCGCAAACCGAACGGCTGCGCCAGTTGACCATGCCCCATCCCACCGCCGTACAAATGATCAACCCCGGCACGACGCTCGTTATGGGTGGCCGCAATTGGCAGGTGATCCATGCACCCGGCCATGCCGATGGGCAGATTATTTTCTATGACGCGACTGATCAACTGTTGCTGTGCGGCGATCAGGTGTTGATGAAAATCACACCCAATATCGGCCTCTGGCCTACCACCGAGCCAGGCCCGCTAGAGCGCTATCTGCGCTCGCTGACCGAGCTAGCCCAGTTGCATGTGCGGCTGGCGTTGCCTGGGCATGGACGACCAATCGAGGAATGGCAGGCGCGGCTACACGAATTGCAAACGCACCATGCTAGTCGCCTGATGCAGATGGCTGCGGCATCTGATAGTGTTTCCGCCTTGACCGTTGCCCAACGAATTTTCAATTTTGACAGGTTTGGTGAACATGAAGTGCGTTTCGCCGTGGCCGAGACGTTGGCCCATTTGGAGCATTTGGTGCTAAACGGAGGGTTGACTTATACGGATCGAGCGGGGATACGTCTTTACCAAACCCAATAAAAAAGAGACGATTGAGTAGATCGCCTCTTTTTTATTATAGAGTTGTCTTCATAGCGCATTCCGGCTAGGCAACCGAAGTTTTGCGACCACTTAGCATACTATGTACGCTCAGGCCACAATAGTAGACCACAAAGAGCAGTGAGGCCCAGACCAGCCAACGCTCATGCAGCGGGTAGCGCGCCAGGATCAGCACATTGACAACGCCCCAGAGACAGGCCAGGGTCATGGTTAGCCGTTGAAAAGTGGCTGTGCGGGTGGGATAGACATATTTGATCGGCACAAAGACCAAGGCGCTCAACACCACAATCACGGCGAGATTGACCCAGCCGCCCCACGCCAGAATAAACATATAATAGACCATAATATTCCAGTAGGAGGGAAAACCGGTGAAATAGTGGTCATCGGTCTTGGCATCGCCCTGGCAGAATTGATAGGCGGAGGCCAGCAGGATCAAAGCCGCGCCGGGCAGTGCATATTGCATGGGCAACATCTGTGATGCATATAAGAAATAGGCGGGCACCACCACATAGTTGAGAAAATCAATCATGTTATCGAGCAGTGCGCCGTCAAAATTTGGCAAGACGCGTTTCACGCTCACGCGGCGCGCCCAAAGGCCATCAAAAGAATCGACGAAGACAGAGACGGCCATCCACGCAAAGGCCAATAACCACTGCTGATTGGAGATCGCCAAGATCGCCAGCAAGCCCCACACCGCGCCCGTCGCCGTGAGGAGATGTGCGCTCCAGGCCATGGCCTTGTTGACGATCGAGGGGGTCCACTCATCGTGGCTGGGGTCCAGGTACACATCTTCCATCTGCGCCATAAATTTACCTACCTAACCTGCTGCCATTTACCAAATAACAACACAAAATCCGAAGGGCACTACTTGATAGCTTCGCACAATATCCTCGTACAATCGGAAAACTGCATTGGAATGGAAAAACAGATGCGGTTTTCATACGAAGGAAAATTGAAAGCGACCAAGCATGATTATAGCATACCTCATTTTTTATAGCATATAGTAAGGTGTGTGACAGTAAACGATTTCTGGTAATCAACTGCGCCACCGACCCCCGCTTACGCAACATCATCGGCGGAATATTGGCGAAAGTCCAACTGCATGGCTTGTTGCCAAGCGCGAATCTCCATCACATCGGCCCCCAGCGCGCTGACACAGAAGGGGCTATCATAATGGTTGGCGTGTTGCAAGGGCTGTTCGGTTTCGTTGACCAGCAGTGGCCCGGCCCAGCCAAAATCAATGCTTTCGCCGCGCAGGGTTGTGGCATGGACGGCCAGTGGTTCCAGGGTGATATCCAACGCCAGGATTTTCGCTTGAAAATCGCCGAAGGTGCCATCAATCGCGGCGCGCCCCATGTGACAGAACCACGCATTTTGCGCGCCAACTGAACGTAGCTCGCCATAAGCGCTCGCGCCGGTTGTCGTCAACAGCAGACCACCGCGCGCCGTCAGCGCAAGATAGCCTTCCCCCTTGCGGGCAAAGGCCCAGCCCTCGCGCAGCACATAGTCGTCAAAGTGCGCTGTGGGGAAATAGGCATGGGTAAACTTCAGCCAAGCATCCGCTGGCAAATCGTGCAACGCGATCAACACATCTTGCCATTGGGCGACGCGTGGCAGGCTAGCATTGCCCAGCCAGAAGTTCGGCTGATGCGCCTCGGCCTGACTGCTACAAGCCGGGTGATTGACAAAGACCACGGCGTCCAGACCCAAGGTTGCTTGCCAGATGTGTTCCCGATGCCCTGGCAGACCGGCGCGATAAGCTTGCGCCGAGCAAAGCATATAGTCGGGTGTCTTATAGGTTACTTTGTTGATTTCCCAAGCGCCTGCCATACCGTCACACCAAGCTTCTAATTGACCGGCGTGCCGTTCGCGGCTCCACAACGCTTCGACAGGCGTCGCACCAATTTCGTACAGCGGTGGCGGCAGTTCATAACGCTGGGCGCAGGCCAGGCTGACCGTGCCCAGGATCTGCTCGGTAAAAGCCCCCACCCCCCACAGCAACCGCCCCACTCCCGCATTCGCCGCCAAGCACCCACCTTTGATCGAAAGCGTCGTCGCTAGACCCTGTGTAGAGCCCAAGACCCCTCGCCAAGAATTGAGCGCCATGGTGAAGCAGAGCTTGTCGAGCACGACAGCAGCCATCTCGACCAACTCACCGTCCTCCGCCAGATCGGTGAGATGGCTCAGCGCCAGGATATCCTGTTCAAAGGCGACGGGCGAATCCCAGTCGCGGAAACCAGCCGCGGCGCGCTTGCGTAGCCAGCCCAGGGCGCGTGCTTCCCCTTGGCGGCGATGCCAGTCACCCGTTTGCCCGGTGTGCGCAAAAATTTGATCGGGAAAAAGCTGACCGGCCAGCACTTCACAGGCATGAAAGAGAATCTGATGACTCTCTGTGTGATAGGACAGAGTAGCAACCACGGGAGCGTCATTGTCCGGCCAATAGGGAAAATTCAGCGCGCATTGGGTAAGCTGTGTTTTCAGCGCAACCGGAAAGGCCGGGGCGTCGCCATAGCGCGCCAACGCGCCGAGCAGCCCTAGTAAATAAACATCACTGCCATCAATCCGCCCGTTGATGCGCGCCAGCGTGTTCACAAAAACCGCCAGCTTGAGCTTATCCCACCAGCCCAGCGCCATTTTGGCAATTTCGCTATAGACGTTGGCCGCCTGCTGCACCGCATCAGTCAGCGCTTCCACGCGGCGCTCGGCAGGGGTGCCATAGGTCGTCTCGGCAAACTTGCTGTTGGCAATGCGTAGCGGCAGATGACGCACCACGCGCATACCATGCACGTAATATTCTTCTGGGGTCGGCATGAGCGTCACCCAATAGACGCCATTAGCCCGTTGATAGGCTTTGCCCAGATTGACGGCAGCACCGCCCTTGACCAGCGGTTGCCCTTCGGCATAGATGCGCCCGGTGGGCGTTTGCAAGCGCACACCAATTTGGTCACTCAACGCTAGTTCTTGTGGCCAGCGGATGATAATCTCATCATCGCGGTGGTAGAGATCGCGATCTAGGTAGGCGGCGGCAAAGATCGCTTCCAGCTTTTGGCGGCGATCAACCTTGAGCGTTGTCGGGATGTGGACAGTAAGCCGCGCGGGATCAAGGCCGGTCACTTGCAAGGCCAACGCATAGGGACAATCGCGCAGGGCCACGTTAGTAAAACAGACCAGCAACGTATTTTGACCCGCTTGCAAAGTAGCATCAAAAGATACCGACGCCATGCGTTGGGGATGAAAATGCGCGTGTTGCTGCACCAATTCGCCGTTGAACCACACCGCAGCGGGACCATTCGTTGTTAATACGAGTGTGGTTGCCTGTTGAGTGGGGGCGATTAGCTCGCTGTACGCCCACGTGCGCAGATAGTGGCAGGTGTCATAAAAGCCCGTATAGTCAACCAAGTGATCATCCGCGCACTGCACTGCGCGCCAGGTCAACTGGCTCTCGCCCTGTGGCCCGTGGACGATCAAGGGGGCTAGTTCAAGTGGTTGCTGGGTGACAGGATGATCGGGTTGATGATAGGCGGCGGCAATCGCTTGTGAAAGATTATCGGGATCGAAACGGGTGAGATCCGCCACCGCAATCGCTTGTGGGCCAGCGACGAGCCAGTTGTGAAGGTAACCTTGGGCATGTAGCGGATAGGGAATCGACTGAGGTGTAGCGGACGTTGTTGGATTCATCATGCTCGAACGATTTTGTTTGGAAGGATGGCGTCAATCAGTCAGCAGAAATCCTCTCCCCAAACTGGGGAGGGTTAGGGAGAGGTGCCTGCCGCCTGCTTAACTTGTTCGTCTATTTAGAATTTCTTCGCCTTGACAAGTTCGGCGTGTTCTGGCAAGTATGCCACATCTTTGCGATCCCACGAAGCGCGGCCAGCAACGGCGTGAATGCCCATGAGTTGACGGCGCTGCGGCGTGTCGGCCCAATCAATAATGGTTTGGGGCGGCAGCTCGCTTTCCCACTTTTTCACCCAGAAGGGCATGTAGCCGTAGATCAACATGCGCCGATCTTTGTCGCTCGTATTGGCCGTGCCCGTGTGCCAGAGCGTCACATCCCAGATCAAGACACTGCCAGCCGGGCCGATCATCTTCTTGAGGCCGGGCATATCTTCCAATGTGTCGCCCGTATATTTGTCGCGCGGCGGATCTTCATCGCGCTTGTGGCTGCCCGGCACCACCGTAAAACAGCCCATATCCTCGGTTTGATCATCCAAGAAATAAAAAGCCTTGGCCTTGAGAATATGCTTGGGATGGCGATAGGGTGGCCAATCGCGGTGCCAGCCCGTATGGGCGTTGGTGTGCCCATGGTGACAGTGCGCGATCACCTCCATCGACTGCAAATTGGGGCCAATAATCTCATCCAAGAAGGGCGTTACCACTGGATTCTCTGCAATATCCAGAAAGACCGAATCGTATTCATAGATCTGGTTCATGGTATGGGCATCCGGGCCATTGCCATAGCCACCTTTGATGACACCGCTGGCCAACATGGCGCGCCAGCCCGGTTCCATTGCCCGCTGCACCTGCTCGAAGGCAGCGCGCACACGCGCCAAGCCAAAAGGCTCCAGCGCATTTTCAATTAGGATAAAGCCATCTTCCCGAAACTGGTGAAGTTGCTCTTCGCTTACGGTGACTTGTGGCATGGTAGCAATCATTGCTTTTTATCTCCTACTCTATACCATAGGGCGGGTCGTGTAGAGACGCAAGATTTTGCGTCTCTACACGTGTGCGTCGGGGTTTTCCCAGAAAAGTTGCGCCGGATTGACCAGCGACTCGTCGCGGGTAGGATCTTGGATGACATAGCCGCCGGTTGCGTTGCGCAGATCACGGCTGACGATCAGTGGGCCGGGCAATTCGCCAACAATGCCCACCACAGGCACTTCTTCTGCCCAAATATCAAGGATTTGCTTGAAAAGTTCATTGCGCTTTGTGGCATCGGCTTCGACCAACGCCTGCCCCCACAATTCCCACTGTGTCCAGAGGAAATGACCTTCGGGCGGCGGTGCGCCGTTGGGATCATTGTTATCGCGATACCAACGGCCCCACGCACCGGCCCACGGACGGTCCAGCAATTCGCCAATATAATAGTTGGAATGAGAGAGGAAAGGCAGAATTTCATGACCAGCCCCCCACCAAGCGGCATCGAGTAAGTTAGAAGTAAAGTGCTCCTCATAGAGCGAGCGTTCTACCGCCTTGTAGGTCGCCTTGATGCCCACAGCGGCCAATTGCTGCATGACCAACTGCGCCGTGTCCGAACCAGGTGTACCCGTCTCGTCGATGCCCTCGAAGATAAAGCTGATGACCTCACCACTGCCATCATTCCAAAGCCGGAAACCATCCCCATCTTTCTCGGTATAGCCCAAGCCATCGAGCGTTGTATTGGCCAGATCAGGATCGTAGAAAGCGTAGGCAGTTGTGGCACCTTCATGATATTGGGGCGACTGTGAGGTGGGACTAGCTTGGCGCGCAATGCCCAAACCATCGTAGACCAACTCGTTGATTGCCTCGCGATCAATCGCCACATTGAGTGCAATCCGCACGTCGCGGTTTTGGAAGAAGGCCGAGAGCCGTTCATTGGGGCTGGCATGGTTGATCGACAGGGTTTGCCCATTAGAGGTAGGGCCGATCAACACGTTATAGTTGCCGCCATCTTCGTTTTCTTTAAAAAGGGTGAAGTTGGCCACATCCACATGGCGCGCCTGAAAATCGATCTCGCCATTGACGATCCACAGGTTAAAGACATCTGTAGTGTCAAAGAGCCGATTATTGACCCGATCAATATAGGGCAGTTGGTTGCCCTCGGCATCGACTTGGTGGAAATAGGGGTTGCGTTCCATAACGAAAAGCTGTTCCGAAATGGCATTGACGGCGCGCCAGGGCGAGACAGTTGGCTTTTCTGGGTTCAGATGCCAGCCGTTGCGATCCTCGTAATATTGATTCCAGGTTTCAAAACCAGCTTCTTTGATCTTGGCTTCCAAGCTCGCTTTGTCATCGGTCAAATCCATGTTGAATTGCTGCATGTAATGGCCGGGCGCAAACGGTTGATCGCGCGACATGAAGTCAATAAAGAGCGGTTTGGGGTTGGCAAAGGTAAATTGGACGGTGTAATCATCCGCTGCTTCGACAGCCACAGCGACGCGCGGACTGCCCGTCGAATAGTTGACTGGTGGCGCCAGGGTGATGATGGGATTATGCAATACATTCTCAGCCCACCATGTAAACGCGCTGCTATCAAATGCTGTGCCGTCCGACCACTTCAAGCCTTCGCGCAGATGAACGGTCCAGACGGTGGCATCGTCATTGGACTCCCAGGAATCAATCAGATCCGGCTGGATAGCCAAGTCCAAGTCATAGCGGACCATCCCACTATCTTGGATTTTGGTCGGCCCCCAGCGGTCAGAGACACCTTTAAAGCCACGGCGCATGACACCCCCATAGTTGCCCACCTGATCGACCACCGACACCACCACCGGATTGGTGGGCAAGCGCTGGTCAACCGGCGGCAGTTCACCCTTGGCCACCAATTCGGCGAGCATGGGCGCTTCGTTGTATTGACCTGGGGGGGCAGCAGGCGCGGCGGCTTCTGCGGCAGCCGGCGCCGTCGTTGCCTCGGCAACGGGAGCCGCGGCTGGCGCGCCACCGCCACAGGCTGTCAATAACACGCCACCACCAGCAAAGGCGGTCATCTGCATAAACTGCCGCCGCGATACGCCGCGTGGCTTCTTCTTGGAATTCATGACTGATTCTCCTTCGTTACATCACGAAAAATAATGGGGAGCAAGCGATGTTACCTGTTGCATGCTACGCGTTGAATATTCGATAGCATGGAACAGAAATTACCTTATTCATAGAGGACACAGCGCACTTTATGGCCTGGCTCTGTCTCTAGGAAAGGTGGATCTTTTTGATCACAGACGCCTTTGATGGCCTTGTGGCAGCGCGGGTGGAAGGGGCAGCCTTGGGGAATCGAGTAGGGATCAGGCACAGTGCCCCGGATCGCGGTCAGTTTGCTGCTGGCCCCTTGCGCCGATTTGCGCCCCAGACGGGGGATCGAACGCAACAGCGCTTGGGTGTAAGGGTGCTGCGGATTGTAGAAAATCGTATCTACATCCGCCATTTCCACCACGCGGCCCAGATACATCACCACCACAAAATCGACCATCTGGGCGATCACCCCCAAATCATGGGTGATGAAGACAATTGCCATGCCCAATTCTTGCTGCAAATCGCGCATGAGGGTCAGAATTTGGGCCTGCGTTGTCACATCCAACGCCGTGGTCGGCTCGTCGGCGATGAGCAACGTAGGCCGGCAAGAGAGCGCCATGGCGATCATGGCGCGTTGGCGCATACCACCACTCAGTTGATGCGGGTAGCGATCAATAATCCGGTTGGGCTGAGGCATGTTGACTTTGGTCAAGACATCAATTGTCTGTTCGCGTGCCGTTTCCTTGCTGACCTCCTGGTGTAACAGGATCGCCTCCATGATCTGGCTGCCGACAGTGTGTACGGGACTCAGCGAAGTCATGGGCTCTTGAAAGACCATCGAGATTTCTGCCCCACGGATGCTGCGCGCCGCCGGCCCTTTGGGGTCAAGCTGTGCCAGATCAACGGTTTCGCCCAGGCTGCTCGCGCCGTTGCGTTGCTTATCCAAGGAACGGTGAAAGAGGATTTCGCCTTCAACAATGCGACCAGGCGGCGGCTCAATCCGCATAATCGAGCGCGCCATCACCGACTTGCCACAACCGCTCTCGCCGACCAGCCCCACAGTTTGCCCGCGATTGACTGTAAAATCGACACCATCGACGGCGCGCACCAAACCTTGCTGTAGAAAAAAGTGCGTCCGCAGGTTGCGGACCTCTAGCAGCGGGGTGCGACTGGTCGAAGAGGCTGAAGAATAAGGTTGAGTAGCTGTACGTATCAGTTCTGACATGAATCGTTTTTCCTCGTCAGGCGGAAGTTATTTATTTGGCATAGGGATCGGCGGCGTCGCGAATGCCATCGCCCAGGAAATTAAAGGCCAGGACGACGAGCACCACCGCAATGCCGGGCGTCAACACCCACGGCGCCAGCGCCATCGAGCGGACATTTTGTGCCTCTTGCAACAACACGCCCCAACTGATGGCCGGGGCCCGCAAACCCAGGCCGATAAAGCTCAATCCCGTTTCCGAAAGAATAATCGCCGGAATGGCCAGGGTAAGCGATGCAATAATGTGGCTCAAAAAGGAGGGCAACATGTGGCGAAAGATCACGCGCTGTTCACTAGCACCAGAGAGCCGCGCCGCCATCACAAAATCCTCTTCGCGCAGACTGAGAAAGCGCCCCCGCACCACGCGCGCTAGGCCCGTCCAGCCAATAAAGGAAAGCACGACCGTAATGCCAAAATAGAGGCGGATCACTGGCCAGTCGGCGGGCAAGGCCGCGGCCAGGCCCATGACCAACGGAATTTCGGGCACCGAGCGGATAAATTCAATCAACCGCTGGATCAGGTTATCCACCGTACCGCCATAGTAACCAGAGATGCCGCCCAGAAAGATGCCCAGCACCAAGCTAATGATCACACTGACCAGGCCAATGGTGAGCGAGATGCGCGCACCATAGCAGAGCCGGGAAAAGAGATCGCGGCCCAATCGATCGGCCCCGAGCAAGAAGATGCCCTGTTCCTCATGCGGTGCGCTGAGACCAAAGAGGCGATGTTTCATCGGCCAGATATTCCAAAACTTATATTCTGATCCTTCCACCCAAATCCGGATTGGATGGATGATGGATGTATCTTCCGTATAAATGCTGGCCAGTGTCTCCGGATCGCGCGTACGGTTGATCTGGTAGACAAAAGGTCGGCGCAAGTTGCCTTCCTCATCAAAGATGCGAATCGTCGTGGGCGGCACCAACTTATACTTGGCAAAGGTCTGCTCGGGATCGTAGGGGGCAACCATCTCACAGAAGGCAGCCACGAGGTAGAGCACGAACACAATCACGGCGCTCACCACGGCCATGCGATGGCGCAAAAAACGCCACCAGATCAGCTTCCAGGGCGAAGCGACATAGATCTTTTTTTCCTTGGACGAGACCTCTTCGATCCCTTCATCCAAGTCGAGCGCCTGCTCTTGCTCTGTGCGTTCAAACCAGGTCTTTTCTACTGATTGCATTAGGCTCTCCAAGGCAAGAAACTACACAATTGGCAACGGTCAATTGGCAATTGTTACTGATCAATCCATGATCAATATGGCAACGATGGCACAGCAACATCGGCATTTTTTGCCAAACCCATGCGCGTCGCCCATCGTTAGTTCAGACGAATCCGCGGGTCAACAATCGCCAGCAGAATGTCTGAGATCAGCGTACCGATAATGGTCAGCGCACTGAGCAAGAAGATAATGCTTCCGGCCAGATACATGTCCTGCGACGTGAGGGAACGCAAGAGCAATGGGCCAATGGTTTGCAGATTCAACACCAACGAAACCAATGTAAAGCCCGAAATCAACGTAGCCAAGGACCAGCCGACGGTACTAAAGAAAGGATTCAAAGCCACACGTACCGGATATTTCCAGATCAGATGGCGCTCCTCCAACCCTTTGGCGCGCGCCGTTTCGACATAGGGGCGATTGAGTTCGTCCAGTAGATTGGCCCGCGTAATGCGGATATTGCCCGCCGTGCTCCCCACCGCCACAATGATCAGGGGAATCCAGACATGCTTCAACAGATCAATAAACTTGGCCCAACTCCAGGGCGCCAAGATGAATTCCTCGGAATAGAGTCCGCCCACGTTCAGCCCTAACTTCGATTGGGCATAGAACATGACCATCAGCGCGAGCAGAAAGCCCGGTGTGCCCAAACCGACAAAGCTCAGGAGATTGAGGACATAGTCAGGGATGGAATATTGATGGGTCGCAGAATAGACGCCAATCGGAATCGCCACAAACCAGCTTACGAGCAGCGCCGCGCCCGAGATCGCAATCGTCAACCAAAGACGCTCACCCAGCAACTCGCGCACCGGTTTGCGCCACTCCATGGATTGGCCCCAGTCGTTGCGCAGGAGAATCCCGCTCATCCACTTGCTATATTGAACATAGATCGGCTGCCCCAAGCCATAGCGCTCGCGCAGTGCTTCTAATTCGCTCTGATCGACGGTATCTCCCTGGGCGCGCAATTGGGCGGCATACGAGGTGAGAAAATCGCCCGGCGGCAATTGAATGATCATAAAGGACAACAACGAGGCCGTTAACAACGTGGGGATCATGAAAAGCAAACGGCGGATGATAAAAAAGAGCATGAAACCTCCTGATTGATGCTTGATAAAGGTAGATAGGCGACACTTGGCCTAGCTACAGCTATTTCCCGGCTACCTTCATCAAGCTCAAATCCTTACATGTGATTCTCCGGGTCTTCCCAGAAATAGGTCTCGGTTTGGAGCAGATGCTCGTCACCGGTCGTGTCATCAACGGGTAGGCCCGCAAGATAGTTGCGGAAGGTATTCTTGACAATCACGGGGGCAGGGGCCTCGCCCAGATAGCCGATCATGGGCAGCTCTTCGGCCCAGATATCGAGAATTTGGGTGAAGAGTTGGTCGCGCTTGGCCGCATCTGGCTCGGCAGAGATCTGATCCCACAGCGTCCAAATGGTGCTAATCCAATGGTCGGCGGCTGGCTCCTCGCCATTCGGGTCATCAGGCCCATTCAGTTTCCAGAGGCTCCAAGCGGCACACCACGGGCGATCGGGTTGCTGGCCGGTAAAGATAATCGGCGCGGCCATGGGCACAACCGTACGATCACCACCCCACCACGCCGCTTCGATCTCGTTGGCTTGGTAGTGCTCGGTGTAGAGCGAACGTTCAAAGTACTTGTAGGAAGCTTTCACCCCCACTGTCGCAAAGTACTTTACCACTTGTTGCACGGCATCTTCGTCGGGTGTGCCAACATCGGCGGTACCTTCAATGATGAAGCTGATCTCTTCCCCACTGCCATCGTTCCAGAGGCGGAAGCCTTCGCTGCTCTTTTCCGTATAACCGGCACCATCCAGCAGGGCATTGGCCTGATCGACATTATATTCAATATGGGCGTTGGAGAGCTTCTCGTAGTATTGGGGCGAAGAAGTCAACGGGCTATATTGGCGGGGCGTGAACAAGCCATCGAAGACTAGTTCATTGAGATCTTCGCGATCGACAGCAATCGACAGTGCAATGCGTACATCGCGCTTGTTGAAGAATTCGCGCAAGCGTGGGTTTTTGGTGGTCAGGTTCAGTTGTAGCGCTTGATGACTAGAAGAAGCGCCGATCACCACTTGGTAATCGCCAGCATCTTCGCTTTCCTTGAAAAGCGTAAAGTTGGCAATTGACACATGGCGATTCTGGAAATCGATTTCGCCGTTCGTGATCCAGAGATTGAATACGTCCGGCTGATCAAAGAGACGATGATTGACGGTATCAACGTAGGGCAGTTGGTTGCTCTCGGCGTCCACCCCAAAGAAATAGGGATTGCGCTCCATCACGAAGATCTCTTCCGAGAGGGAATTTTTGCCGATCCAGGGACCGACACTCGGCTTTTCTGGGTTCATATACCAATAGCCACGGTCCGTGTAATATTGCGCCCAGCTTTCAAAGCCGGCCTCTTTCGTCTTGGCTTCCAGGGTGGCCGCGTCTTCGGTCAAATTCACATGGAATTGTTGCATGTAATGGCCGGGCGAGAAAGGCGAAGCACGGCCCACTTTGTAGAGAAAAAGCGGATTGGGATCAACGAAGATGAACTTGAAGCTGTAATCGTCGATGACTTCTAACTGAAGCAAGGTATTCGCGGCGCCGGTTTTCCAGTTGGTACCCGTGCTATACTCGATGAGTTCTGTATTTTGCACCTCATTGTCATACCAATACTGAACAGCTTCGGTGGTAAAGGGTGTGCCGTCGGACCATTTCGTGCCTTCGCGCAGATTAAAGGTCCACTCCTTCGCATCTTCGCTCAGCTCCCAAGAGTCAGCCAGACGCGGTTGCATGTTCAAGTCTTGGTCATACCAGGCCAAACCACGATCTTGCAACTTGGTGGGCCCCCAGCGATCCGACACGCCACGGAAACCACGGCGCATGGTGCCGCCATAGGTGCCGATCTGCTCGGCCACGGGCATGACCAACGGATTGGTGGGGAGCCGTTCATCGACGGGCGGCAGACTGCCCGCCTGCACCAATTCGGCCAACATGGGCGCTTCGTTGAATTGGCCGGGGACGGCAGCCGGTGCCGCCGCAGCGGCGGGTCCGGCTTCTTGGGCGGGGGCCACTGGTGCACCACCACAAGCGGCAACCGCTACGCCGGCGGTGGCAAAAGCCGACAATTGCATAAATTGACGACGGGAGACAATCTTTTTCTTTGGTTCTTGCATGTACATCCTCCTTCAACTCATTCATACAAACAGTTTGATGGACGTTTGATGCCATCCGCGTAAAGGATTAGTAGGCTACGGCAACCTCCTTGGCCAGCCAGGGTGGCCGGGGAATGTTACGGTCACTAAGGTAGCTGGCATAGAGGAAGCGATAGACATCACTCACATAAAACTGGGGGTATGGTTTTTCGGGCAGTGTATCCAGGAAGCGCGCTTCGAGCATTTCGGCCATCTGCTCACCCATACCTTTTTCTACTTCGTAGGCAAAGTAGATTGCCAAATCTTTATCTGGATCCTCAAAGATCATTTTCACGCCAAACGATTGGGGATAGCGATGGGCGGGTGAATGGCGTTCCATCAAAAAGGAGCCAAGCGCGGCCGAATTGATATAGGGTTTGTGGGCATAGAGGAAATTGACCGTCTGCTGGGCATCTTCGATGGTCTCACCGGGGAAGCCAAAGAAAAAGAAGGTGTGATTCCAGATGCCCGCTTCGGTGCTCTCGCGCAGGATGCGGCTCATGTGATCGAGCTGGGTGCCCTTGATCATCAGATCCATAATCGGCTGTGACGCGCTCTCCAAGCCAAAAAGGATCATGCGACAGCCACCCGTATACATGCTCTGGAGCAACTCGCTTGTGACGACCTTTTCGAAGCGCGCACAGCCCCCCCAATGCAGGGGCGTGCCCAACTCGGCCAGGATGGGTGATAGATTCTTTAAATTGCGTGGCGTCACCGCTTCGTCGGCGAAGAAGATATGTTTGACACCATACTTATGATGCAGCGCCATCATCTGTTCGGCCAGTTGCTCGGCGCGCAATTGGCTAAAGCTTTCTGCTTCGCCATAGCCCACATTGCAAAAGGCACACTTGCCAAAATAACAGCCGCGCGCCGTCAACAGCGGCAAGGCCAAGCGGGGTGCCAAATAGCGATCCAACAGTAAGCCATCAAAATCGGGCAGCGGCAGCGTATCGATCTTCGCGGGCTCTTTGCGCGCCGTGACATGAATGCCGCGCCCATCGCGGTAAATCAAATTCGGCACCTGCGCGAGGTCACCATGACCGGTTACCGCTTCCGTCAAGCGCAGTAGCGCCTCTTCGCCATCAAAGATCACCGCGCTGTCAAAGAGGCTGAACATGGCCGGTGCCTGCGGCAACTGTTCGCGCAACATGCTGATGTGTGGCCCGCCAATCGTGACGTGGCATTGTAGCCCCGCTTCTTTGATCAGATAGGCCAAGGTCATGCCGGCCAACATCTGGGGCAGCGACGGAATCGAGATGCCCACCACGTCCGGCTGTTCACGGATAATATCCGCCAAAATGCCGCGCCGGTAGATCTCCAGAAAGATATTGGTTTGTGGATCGCGCACCAGTTTCAACAGCGCCCGGCTGCTATCCACCGGCCCCGCCGCCTGATAACTTTGCAAATCCAACGAAGCCGGATAGAAGGGCAACGAGGCCAATTCCAGGCTATCAACAATCGTTTTAAAGGCACGCAGCCCAATCGGCCCATCAAAGAAAGCCTCACTGCGGATGACTGCTTTGGCCTGCTCCACCTGATTGACCAATTGCGGCCCTTGGCGCAGCGCCCACTCGATCAATTTGGGGTTTGGCAGTTGGGCGTTCGGTGTGGAACGGAGAGCACGCTCGCTTGGTGAGGAGGCATAGGTGGTGCGCAAACGGGCCAGCGTGTTTTTTAGATAATCGCGCGTGAGAATTTCATCAAAGACTTCCAGATTGAGATCGCGCTGGATCACCTCGATCCCATGCCTGCGCAGATAGGCAGTCAACGTCGGCAACGCGAGATGGGGCATCGTCGGCGTCCAGTTTGGCGGGAAGAGGAGCATTACTTTCATCCGGCAACCCCCACAAGATTCAGTTGCTCGGCATAGTGGCAGCGGACCGTGCGATCAGGGGTGATCGCACGCAGCGCGGGCAATTCATTGACACAGCGCTTGCCGTCACTATAGCGACAGCGCGGATGAAAATAACAGCCGCTGGGTGGATTGGCCGGATCAGCAACATCCCCTTCTAACACAATCGGCTCAGAGCGTTGCCGGGGGTCGGGCTTGGGCACCGCCGAGAGCAACGCTTCACTGTAGGGGTGCATGGGCCGGGTAAAGAGGTCGCCGGTCTTGGCATTTTCCACAATTTGCCCGACGTACATCACCACGACGCGATCACTGATATGCTCGACAACACTCAGATCATGGGCGACAAAGAGATAGGTCAGGCCAAATTGATGTTGCAGGTCTTGCAACAGATTGAGAATCTGCGCCTGCACCGAGACATCCAACGCCGAAACCGGCTCATCGAGCACCACCAATTGTGGGTTGAGGGCCAGGGCACGTGCAATGCCAATCCGTTGCCGCTGACCACCGCTAAAGGCATGGGGATAGCGGTTCATGTACTCTGGTCGCAGGCCGACAACCCGCAACAATTCTGCGACGCGATCCTCCAACGCCCGCCCAGTCGCCATGTTGTTCACCAGCAATGGCTCGCCCACATTCTGCAACAGCGTCATGCGCGGATTGAGGGAAGAGTAGGGATCTTGAAAGACCATCTGCATATTGCGGCGCATCCGCTTGAGTTGGGCTTTCTCCAACTCCGCCACGTTGACGCGCCCCATCTCATTGTCGGCGAACCAAATTTCGCCAGCGCTTGGGTCCAATGCACGTAAAATAACTCGACCGGTGGTCGTCTTGCCACAGCCGCTTTCCCCAACCAGCCCCAATGTCTCGCCGGCATGTACTTTAAAGCTCACATCATCCACAGCTTTGACATTACCAACGACACGCGAGAAAAATCCGCGCCGGATGGGGAAATATTTTTTTAAGTTTTGGACATCCAGGAGTACATTGGAGTTGGTCGAACCGGAACGTGTGGCGCTATGCGCACCATTGCCGTCAACTTGAGACAAACGAACACCTCCTGCTAGATAAAACCCGACAAAGTCACCCAAAAGCGATCAAGCTTTAGAGAGAATTTGGGTGACCTTGATACGGTTTGTCTCTGATAATCAACCTCTCACACTTGTCAATATTCCGCGCTGAGCGGGGAACAGCGCGCGCATGGGTGGGAGATTTAGCGTGTGTATAAGGATATAAAAGATGCTAATGGAAATTGTAGGATATACGAGATAAACAAAAGTGGTAAAAGTACGATCAATACTCGTCTGGTGCGCACCCACAGTTTATTTTTGGGAACAGCATTGCGCAGGTAGCCTTCTAATCCAATCAAGTAGGCGAACCAGACGAGACCAAGCCCAAAGATCACCCATCGATCAACCCCACGCACCAGCCACGGATTCCACTGCAACCAGATTCCTAGATCAAAGATGTTGGTGCGTAAGAACCAGGCTAGCATGCCACCGATAGCAGATAGCGTTAACCATAAGAACAGATAGAGCAAATAGCGCAATGTAGTTATCACAAAGCCAAAGATCTATCCATCAAGTGTTGGACCTTGTATTTCACGAATACGGCAGCAGTTGCCTGCTGACCAATCCGAATATAAAAATTGTGTCTTACGATTGGAGAGAATCTGCCCGCAATGCACATGTCGTCTAAAAAGCTTATCTAAAGAGACACCGTATATTTGGGAATTGGGGAGTGCGATAACCGCGGGAATGAACAGATTCTGTATAATGTCTAGTAGATTATACCGTACTCTTGTCATCTGTCAAATAATAAAATGGGTTAGGGTGTAATTGGGGAGTGTGGAGAGGGAATGAGGTTTTATTGCCCATCAAAAAAGGGGAGTACCCGTCAATCTGGGCACTCCCCTTTTTAGTTCAGTCTAGAACGACTGGCGCAATCGGTTAGAAAACCGATTACATCATGCCGCCCATGCCGCCCATACCACCATCACCGCCACCACCTGACATTGGCTTGTCTTTTTCCGGAATGTCTGTTACCAGCGCGCTGGTCGTCAGAATCATGGCGGCAATCGAACAAGCATTTTCCACGGCGCTGCGGGTAACCTTGACTGGGTCGATAATGCCGGCTTCCAACATATCAACATAGTCATTGGTCAACACATCATAGCCGGTGGTCTTCTTGCCAGAAGCATGCAGGGCACGTACTTTTTCAATGACCACTGGGCCGTCAAGACCAGCATTGCTGGCAATCATGCGCATTGGTTCTTCCAGGGCACGGCGCAGAATGCGGGCACCGGTACCGGCATCACCTTCAAGGGTGATGGCGTCCAGGGCCGGGATGGCGTTAATCAAAGCCACACCACCACCAGGAACGATACCTTCTTCCACCGCGGCGCGGGTGGCGCTCAGGGCGTCTTCCACGCGGTGCTTCTTTTCCTTCAGTTCGGTCTCGGTAGCAGCACCGACACGGATGATGGCCACACCACCAGCCAATTTGGCCAGGCGTTCTTGCAGCTTCTCACGGTCGTAATCGCTGGTGCTGTTGTCGATCTCGGCGCGAATCTCGCGGATGCGGCCTTGAATCGCGTCGCTGGTGCCAGCCCCACCAATCACGGTGGTGTTGTCCTTGGTGCTGACGACCTTATCGGCGCGGCCCAGGTCTTCGAGCATAACGCTATCGAGCTTGCGGCCCACTTCTTCGGAGATCACCTGGCCACCGGTCAGGATGGCGATGTCGCGCAACATGGCCTTGCGGCGGTCACCAAAGCCAGGGGCCTTGATGGCCAGGGCATTGACCATACCACGCAGCTTGTTCAACACGAGGGTTGCCAAGGCTTCGCCGTCTACATCTTCGGCGATAATCACGATTTCGCGCTTGCCAATTTGGACAAGTTTTTCCAAGGCGGGGACAATGTCCTGGGCGCTGCTGATCTTCTTGTCGGTGATCAAAATATAGGGATCATCGATGACAGCTTCCATGCGCTCGGAATTGGTGACGAAATAGGGGCTCAGGTAGCCACGATCCAGTTGCATACCTTCGACATATTCGGTCTCAAACTCAAGGCCACGGCTCTCTTCCACCGTGATTACGCCATCTTTGCCGACCTTGTCCATCACTTCGGCGATCAGGTTACCGATGTGCTTGTCGGCAGCCGAGATGCTGGCGACCTGGGCAATGCCATCTCTGCCAGAAACCGGGGTAGCCATTTCCTTGAGGGCCTTGACGATCGCATCGCGACCGGCTTCAATGCCCCACTTGATCTGCATGGGGTTGGCACCGGCGGTCACGTTCTTCAGACCTTCGTGTACAATGGCCTGGGCCAACACGGTGGCGGTGGTGGTACCATCACCAGCGACGTCATTGGTCTTGGTGGCGGCTTCCTTGAGCAGTTGGGCGCCCATGTTTTCAAAGGGATCTTCGAGTTCGATCTCCTTGGCAACGGTCACACCATCATGCGTAACGGTGGGGCTGCCCCACTTCTTGTCCAAAGCCACGTTGCGCCCCTTCGGGCCCAGGGTGGTCTTGACAGCATTGGCCAGCGCGTCCACGCCAGCTTGCAGTTTTCTACGCGCTATATCTTCAAATACAATTTGCTTTGCCATTATTTTCGCTCCTTGAAATTAAAATCTCTCGCTCAATTTACTCGCTAGAGTAAGATACTATTCGTTGTTATACTCCGCAGCAGCACATAAGTACATTTTCACTCGTATAAAAAATGGTACTTTATGGCGCTGCTCAGTATACTAGAGACGAAAGTTAGCTTTCAACAATTGCTAAAACATCTGATTCTTTTAGAATCAACACGTCTTTGCCACTCAACTTGATCGTGGTGCCAGAATATTTGGCATAGAGCACGACATCATCGACCTTGACATCCATGGCAACACGTTCGCCAGTTTCCTTGCGGGCGCCGGGTCCGACAGCAATTACTTTACCTTGCTGTGGTTTTTCTTTGGCGGTTTCCGGTAGCAGAATGCCAGAGCTGGTCTGATCTTCTTGCTCCAATGGCTTGATGACCAAACGGTCACTCAGCGGCTTGAGGTTCATTGCACAATCCTCCTTGATTTGAACGCAAATTCAAAGCTGTGATAGTATATGTGGTGATTAATATACAACTGCTCGTAAATATTGCTTGTAGACGTTTTTTACAAAGATTTTTTGAAAAGTTCTTTGCAAAGTTTCTTGCAAGCGTTTTGGTTCGTTAGCACTCTACCATCGAGAGTGCTAACGAACCGTATCATACCGTATCCAAATGGTTTGTGCAAATTTCAGATATACACGAACTATAGTAATTTTGCGCCAAAGTTGTAAGAAAAGCACTATGGTTGTGTTAGCGTTTTGTTTGACTGTGCTTTTGTCATGGGTCATTAGCGATTAGCCATTGATGATTAGACATTATCAGGAATAAGATATCTAGCCGCGTAGGGGCACGCGGTGGGCGGCGAATTGAACTGGATTCTTCGCAATTAACCATTGCTGCCGCCCACCGCATGCCCGTACTGTTTATTCCCGATAATGTCTATTGATGATTAGCCATGGGTCTGCGCAGAAGCATTGCTAGCGAGGGGTAGGGGCGGTGTTTTTCTGGGAAATGATATATGCGATCATGTCATTTTCTTCTTCCATATACTCTTCCAACTGAAATGCAGCATAGAGTTCGCGGCTCTGGGTAAAATAGGCCAGTGCCCGCGCCCCTTCTGCTTGTTCCAGGGCCACATGCCCCAGATTATGCAAGGTGGCGGCCATATCTGTCCATGCGCCGCGCTTTTCCGAGAGGCGCAGATCGAGTTCATACCACATGAGTGCCTGGCCTAGCTCGCCACGTGCATAGCTGGCCGACCCCAAGTTGTTATAGCAGGTGCTGATCCCCGTAAAATCACTGACGCGCTGAAAGAGATCCAGCGCATACGAATAGGCCTCTTGTGCTTTATCAAAATGCTCCATACCTTCCATGGCCAGCCCCATATTGTTATAAGCACTGCCCGCCAAGTGATCATCTTCCAGACGCACGGCAATGCGCAGCGTTTTGCGATTTTCTTGCAATGCGCGCTCGTAATTATTGAGGCTATAATGGGCGCTCCCCAAATTCATATAGGCCGTGGCCAGCGCGCGCTGATCACCCAGTTGCGCTACGGCATCAAAGGTGGCGTGGAAATAGGCCAGTGCGCGGCGCGGCTCCCCGCGGATGCGATAGGAAGTACCCAGATCCGTCAGGACATAGGCCAACTCCATAAGCAGATCGCGTTCGTCAAAAATGGTCTGTGCGCGTTCCAACCAGCGGATCGCGTCGGCCAGCGCGCCTGTAAAAAAAAGTTGGCGGCCAATATTCATTTGCAGCCAGGCATAGTCGCGCAAATCGCTTAGACCCAGCGCCGCCACCGCCCCGGTCGCGATCCAGTCCACGCTGCCCGGCGGATGCCGCCAAAACGCATAATGGGCCAAAGCGACGCCATAGTCGCGGGCAAGCCGTAAATCCGTATTAACCAATGGTTCGTCAGGTGGAATGGCCAGTGGCCGCTGTTCGGCAATCTGCTTTTCCAATAGCGTCAGCGGCGCACTCTGCCAGAGCCGCAGCACACGCTGTTGACACCAATCTGCCCCGCGATAGATATTACCCCACTCACCATCCACTTCGCGCCAGCGTTCGAGGGGCATGGTGACATAGCGCTGGGCAAATTGCAGATAATATTGGGCATGGCTGCGCTCCCATTCTTCGCCCAGCATGACCGCGTTCTGCTCCAAATAGTTGCGAATCAGCGGGTGCAACACCACGCGTTGGCGATAGAGATCATAGTCCAGCAGTCCCCGTGCAGAAAGCGCTGTAATCGATTCTTCCAACTCGGTTGCGGTGCCCAAATCTTGCCAAAAAAGTTCCCCAAGGGCGGTCAGCGATGCACCACCGGCGGCGCTGACCAGACGTTCGAGTAAGGGCCCGATCTGGGGATTAAAGACCGCAAAGTTTTCGACGGCAAAGGCCACCAGATTTTTCACCGCAACTGCGCCCTGCGCATCTTTCTGCTCCTCGAGCATGGGCACGAGATCGCGCCATTCAAAATCTAAGAGCAAGCCCAACAACAAGCGCAACCCCAGCGGCCGCCCTGCCGTCAGACGATAGATTTCATCCTGATTGGCCAGTGCGGTAGCCTTGACTGCATCTGGTGCGCGCCGTTCGATAAATTCAGGCAGATCGGTGCGTGCTAACCCATCGAGATGAATATGTTGATGCTGGACCAGGTCGGCAATGCGTGGGCTAAAATTGCGATCAATCAACAAAATACGCGACATGCCCTCGGACTCGTGCAGATGGCTGATGATGCTGACCAGTGTTGCCAGTTCCTCTTCAGTCGCGCCAGCCAGCTTGTCGATCATCAACAAGCGGCGGCGGCGGTAGAGTTGCTCCAGGATCGTGATGCCCCAGCGATCTTCCGACGTGCGGGTTAATTCGGTGCCCAGCACACTGTCCATGGTGCGTACCACATCATACAGCCGAAAGCGGTTGGCCCCCGCAGCGCTGACGCGCACAATGCCATCGGTGAAGTGGTGAAAAAGATTCCAGGCAGCCGCAGTCGCCAGCGTACTTTTGCCATTGCCCTGCTCACCGCTAATCGCAATCGCTGGCAGATCGTCGCCACCGGTCAACCAACCGTGCAACGTCAGTAGCTGTTGGCGGTTGCCACTAAAGCCGTCCAGCCGATAGAGACCAAGATTATGCGGCGTTCCTTGCTGATAAACATTCCAATCAATCATACGATCGATTCCTAATCCTCATCTGTTTGGGCATAGTGGAGCATAGACATTAGGCGCTTGCAAAGCAATAAGGATCCAGCGCTTGCCCAACAAAATCATGCGTAGGGGCGGCCGCGCCGCCGCCCCGCGTTTGGCTCGCTGCGAACGGGCGGCTGCAAGCCGCCCCTGGATACTTATTTCTTTCTACTGTCCTTATAACAACAAACAGGCGTATTCACTGACCGTTGCCAGTTCATTCAGCAGCGCTTCGGAAAAAGCACTGCCACCGGTAACGCGGCCAATATTGCGTTGCCCCGCGCTCGGATCGATCAAAATTAGATCAGGCCGGATCCGGCGTGCCAGCTTATTCACATTGACCGATGAAACCTGCTCCACATAATCCACCCGCGCGATCACCCCCTCGGTCACCGCTTTGGGCTGCTCGATCGAGTCGCTCACAATCACTTCGAAATTGGCATTCTTTTGCAATTGACGCAGCGCTTCGGTGCCTCGTTGATCAGCGCCAATTAACCAGATACGCATAAGCTTCTCCTTGCCCCAATAGAGGCAGGTAACGTACAGAGCGGCCACGGTAGCTACGAAAACAGGTTGACGCGTTTACCCTAAATAAAACCTAGCAAGCTTGCTAGGTAAAAGAAACCGAGAATCACTAGCATCGACGGAATCCCCACAATCAACCCGGCGCGCAGCATGTCCTTGGAGTCAACCGCACCAGTGACAGCCACCAGGGTCATACGGGCGCTGGCGCTGGGCAACATATAGGCCAAGGCAATGGCAAAGATGGTGGGAATCAGCAAGCGGATAGGCGGGATGCCACTAGCCTCGCCCAGGGTAATCAGGATCGGCGCAAGAATGGCTCCCAATGTTACATTATTCATAAACTGGGTAAAAATAAACCCAATCCCAATCAGGATCAACAAAATCACCAGATAGGGCAGAGATTGTAAGAGGGGCGCAAGAATATTTGCAAACCACAAACTCGCACCGGTCGAATTCAGCGCTTCGCCCAGGGTTAGACCGGCCCCAATTACGAAAAAGACCCCCCAGTTCACCCCCTTGAGATCGTTCCAGTCAACAATTTCCTCGACCGATAAAAAGGCAACCGCGCCAATCGCCACGACAGCGCTGCTCAACAAGGATTCGGGCAAGTTCAACCACTGCTCAATACTGCTGCCAGCCACCCATAAGGTAACCGAAACACCTAATACCAACAGAATCTCCCGTTCTGCTCCTGTCAAGCCACCCGTACGTTCCAATTCTTTGGACACGGGCTCAGTATCGATCACAATTGGGGGCACGGGTAAAGCCAAAAATAGGAGAAACCAGCTCAACGGCAGCAAGATCAAGATAATTGGCAAACCATAGATCATCCAATCGCCAAAACCAAAGCCCTGGCTCATACTCTGGGCCAGCAAGCCACTGGCAATCGCATTTTCGCCACTGCCCATAATCGTGGCAATGCCACCGATGCTGGCGCTGTAGGCAATGCATAGAATCAGAATGGTGAGGGCACGTTGGGCCACTTCTTGCCGCTGGACGCGCTGGGCAATTGTAATCGCCACGGGAATCAACACTGCCGTCGTGGCCGTGTTGAGCACCCACATGCTCAGAAAACCGGTGATCAACATCAAGCCCAGGACCAACATGCGGAAGTTGCCTTTGCTCTGCAAAATCGCATAGAGGGCAAGCCGCCGCGTTAGACCATGCTTGCGCAGCGCTTCCGCCAGAAAGAGGCTCCCCAAAATCAGAAATAGCACAGGACTGCCAAAGGGCGCAAAGGCAATCGTTGCCACATCGATCCCCAGCGCGATCTGCGCCACTGGCACCATGAGGGCGGCGATCGGCAAAGGGGCTGGTTCTAGGGCCAAAATTAAGCCCGTAAAGACAAACAGGGCCAGCGCACGGTGCCCTTCTGGGGATAGCCCTTCTGGTTGGGGCAGCAAGAGCACGCCGACGGTCATGGCAATCACAAAAAGAAAGCGCCGTAGATCAAAGACCTTGCGTACACTGGCTTGGATTGGCTCTTGCAAGACAGCCAGTTGTGGCAGGCGGCGTTGCAAACGTCGTTTGCTGGTCGTGGTAAGGGGCGCGTTGCGTCCACTTTCGCCCTTGGATGCCACCACGAGGCCATCGGGGTCCCCACTTGACGACACAGGCGGCAAGGCGCGTTTTTTCGGATCACGCCAGCGCGCGGTTTGCGGCAATTCTGATTTTAGGCGTGTCCGTTTCAGCGTCATAAAGTTTTAGGCAGCAATCAATAACTATCGATTCTAGGGTTGGCTACAGCGGGTCATGCCATCGAGGGCCGGTGAACTTGTGGTATCCAACGCCAGCGCTTTTTGCAGCCACGGTATCGCTTTATCACACTCACGGGGTTCTTTGTAGACATACGCCAACCCCGCCGTATAGATTTGCTCAACCCGCGCGTCGTCGCCCACCAGCCGCAAGCCCTTCTCCAGATGGGTAGCCGCATCTTCATAATTGCGGCGGGCATATAATGCCATGCCCAGGTGAATCTGTGCCAGGCCGAAATCAGGATCGATCTCGATGGCTTTGCGCAACTCGCGCACTGCCTGCAAGTGATCGCCATTATTGTAGAGTCCGTCGCCCAGGGCATCCAACGTAATCGGCGCTTCGTACACCTTCACCGCGGCGCGATAGACCTCGACGGCTTGATCAAATCTACCCAGACCCACACGCAACAGACGCCCAAACTCAATATAGAGATCGAAGCGATGGGGTGCTGCCGCAATCGCTGCTTCGTAGGCCGCCACCGCGGCTTCATAGTCACCGCGCTGCTCCAAGAGATAGGCACGATTGCGCAAGGCCAATATATCTGTAGGATCGAGTGCTAATGCTTGATTAATATAAGTCTCGGCAATATCGCGCCGGCCAATATCCGTATAAATTTCGCCGAGCACCGCTAATGTGCGCACATGTTCGGGGTCAATCTCCAAGGCGTCAAAGGCATCAATCGCGGCATCATCGTTTTCATTTTCCCAATTGAGGGCACGCGCACGGGCGGCCAAGGCATCGGGATCATCGGGTGCAACACCCACCGCTTGCTGCGCCGCTTGCAGGGCTTGCTCTGTATCCTGAAACATTAAGTGTAGTTCAGCAAGGGCAATAAAACTGTCGGGATTGGTTGGTTCCAACCGACTCATTTCGGCATAGGCGCGAAAGGCTGCGTCATAGTTGTTGGCGCGCAACGCACTTTCCGCCGAAGCTTGAAAAAAGATCGCGCTGCGCGTCGGCGTAGGTGTCGGCATGGGGCTTTGCGCGATCAGCCAGCGCGGTTGCTCCTCATACAAAACTACGCCAATCAACGCAATAAAAATCAGCGGCCAGAGCCGCCCCAGGCCGCGCGTGCGGCGGCGTGGGCGATAGGTTCGATCCAGGTACATGTCCCCATTATACACGGTCTCCAGACACACCGCGAAAAGGGTCTTTCCTAGAATCTGCCATTCGCTTGGATCGCTGGTTCGGGCAACTGGCGGATCAACCTGGATCCGAAACACCAGAACAATTTGCTCAACAGGAGAAGATATGATATAAACAAGCGGTAGCAAGCGCAGATTTGCCCTCGTAGCTCAGTGGATAGAGCACTGGCCTCCGAAGCCAGGTGCGTGGGTTCGATTCCCACCGAGGGTACTTGAAAGGCTGCTTACACCTGTAGTGCGGGGTTGTCTCTTACATGTAAAGTGAGCGACACTCATGCAAGAGCACTGGTCTCCAACGACTGACAAAGCCGTCAACATTTTCCTAACAGACCGTAAAGCTAATCGATGCACGTTGGAGCATTATCAATCCAGACTGGGCGGCTTTTCGCGTTTTCTCGCCTCGCAGAATATTTACCACATCATGTTACGCAAAGTAGGGGCATGAGGGGGGTGGCGGATAAAACTTACGTTTTTCCCGTAATTTTCTTCGCCACTACTCCCGCGTGCCCGTCTTGATCTAGATCATTGGGCAAGGATGGGCATGCGGTGGGCGGCGAATCAAGTCACGGGTCTTACCAAAGGTTGATCCGCCGCCCACCGCATGCCCCTACGCAGCTTGTCATTACTCCTGCGTAACATGCGTTACCACATCAACCAAATTACCGCTACCCATATCCGGCTCTATTACATCCATCTCCCAGAAAAAGAACTATCCAGTCACACCATCCACACTTGCGCCAGGGCAATCAGAGCCTTTCTCAACTTCTGCGTTAAAGAGGATCTGCTTGATAAAAGCCCAATGGCCAAGGTGGGCTTACCGCAGCGTGACAAGCTGCAACCCAACTACCTAACCGCAGTCGAGGTCTTGAAGCTGTTGGCCGCGTGCCAGACAGAACGGGAATGCAGTGTTGTGTTGGTGTTGCTGGATACGGGCCTACGTGCTACTGAGCTTGTCAACCTAAATGGTGGCGACATCGACCCTACCAGCGGTGCTATCGCTGTCCGGCAAGGCAAAGGGCGCAAAGATAGAACCGTCTTTATCGGCAACCGCACCCGCAAACAATTGCTCCGCTACTATCGCAAGGTTGGTAAACCGGATAAAGACGCACCGCTTACTGTAGGTAGTAACTCAAGGATACATAACGTGATATATGTCCTCGCTATAGCTCGTTATCTATATAAACTGCCGAGGAACTGAACTAAAATGTAGAAGGCAATCATAGAATAGCCGTAACTACCAAGCCACCCCCTCCCAGCCTCCCCCAGGTTGGGGGAGGAGCAGAGATGGTTCCCTCCCCAACCTGGGGAGGGGTTAGTAGTACGACAACGTTAAATTCAAGGCTCTGAGAGCTTGTGGAGTCGGGAATTGCGAGAACGGGTGCGGTTATCGAGATGTTCGACGACAAGAGCAGCCGCTTGCAGGGGTGAAAGTTGG
>DAOTTR010000096.1:0-1543 GCA_034437715.1 Caldilineaceae bacterium | reverse complement strand
CGACACCGCCCCCTGCGCCGCCTGCCCCCCGCGAAGGCGCGCCAGGACGCCCGCAAATTGATCTGCTCTTCCCACCCACGGGCGCGCAGATTCAATGTCCCAATTGCCGCACACCCTATGTGGTGCCGGTCTTTTCGATTATCGACCTGGGCGTGAATCCTGAATTAAAAGGCGCGCTCTTGAGCAGCCAAGTCAACATGGCCTCTTGCCCCAAATGTGGCATGGGTGGCCCACTCAATGCGCCGCTCCTGGTACACGAGCCAGCACATCAATTTCTGGGTGTCTTTGTACCGCAGGCACAGAACAGCCAAGCCAATCTGCAACAACAAAAAGCGATTGGGGATTTGACCCAAACCTTGATGCGCAAATTGCCCCAAGAGGCGCGCCGTGGCTATATGCTGCAACCCAAACAGTTCGTGGACTGGCAACATTTCATGGAACAGATCTGGGGCTTCGAAGGCGTGACGCCAGAGATGCTGCGCCGCCAGCGCAATCAAGGTGAATTGTTGCAACGCTTGGTCGGGCTAGCCAATGATCGCAAAGCATTGGAAATTATCATAGAACGCAGCCGTGATTTGTTTGATCGTGACTTTTTCGCGCTGCTTGATCGCTTTCTAATGATGAGCAGTAACCAAGGCCAGCAGGCCAGTGTGACCGCGTTGATGCAATTGCGCAGCCATCTGTTAGAAATTACCGATATTGGCAAGGAAATCAAGGCGCAACAGGAGAAAGTGCGCGCTATCCTCAGCGAGTTTACCGCCACAACCAAGCGCGAAGAAGTGTTGGCCAGAGTATTAGTGGCGTGGCAAACCGAGGGTGATGAACTGGCCAATAGCCTGATCGGGGCCATCGCGCCGATGATCGACTATCAATTCTTAATGATGGTCACCCAACGGCTGGAAAGCACAACCGACGCGGAAGAACGCAAGCACCTGACCCAACTGCGCCAGATCGCGCTGACGATTCAGGAACAACAAAACGCTTCCCAGCAAGAGATGGTGCAACAAATGCAGCAGATCTTGCAAGAGGTGCTACAAGCGCCCGACACCGCGGCCAAGCTGCGCGAGTTTGCCGATGTGCTGGACGAGAGTTTTCTGGCCATGTTGGCGGCCAATATTCAAGCCGCCCAGCGCAACAATTCGACGGCGGCGGCGCGCCGTCTGCAACAGATCTATGAACAAGCACTGGCAATTCTGCGCGAACAGATGCCCGAGGATGTACGGCTGCTCAATGAATTGATCGCCGCGCCCGATAAGGCCACCCTCAATGGCTTGCTCAAGGAAAATCGTGCCAAATTCACCAAGGAATTTATGGCTTCCATGCAAGAGGTGGAAGGGCAATTACGCGAGGCCGATCGCAAGGAATTAGCCGACCGCTTAAAGTCGCTGCGCAGCCAGATTGCGTTGTTATGATTTAGGCCATTTCAAAGAATAAAGTATCCAGTAGGGGCGGCTTGCAGCCGCCCGTTCGCAGCGAGCCAAACGCGGGGCGGCTGCGCGGCCGCCCCTACGCATGATTTTGTTGGGCAAGTGCTGGATCCTTA
>DAOTTR010000095.1:0-2100 GCA_034437715.1 Caldilineaceae bacterium | reverse complement strand
AATAAGGATCCAGCGCTTGCCAAACAAAATCATGCGTAGGGGTGGCCGCGCAGCCGCCCCGCGTTTGGCTCGCTGAGAACAGGCGGCTGCAAGCCGTCCCGACTGGATACTTTATTCTTTGCAATGGTCTTATAGGGTCTGTCCAGAAATAAAATAGTGAATTTACGTGATGTTACCCAAGTAAATCTGTCTAAAATCATCCATGTTATTCTTGGACAGACACTTAGCTGATTTTAAATTGTTTTCTATGTAGCTTTGTTGCTATCTAACCTTGGTGTTGCTGGCAATTGTGTGCCGTCAAGGCGTGTACATATTTGCCAACAACATCAAAGACAAATTCAACCTATCGAACTAATTCAAGGAGGTCAGCACGATGCAAGAGCAAAAAGTGCAACAACAATGGACGCGACGCAATTTTCTGCGCATGACCGCAGGCGTTACCGGGGTAGCTGTTCTCGCTGCTTGCGTGCCAACGAGCGCGCCCGGTAGACAAGCGGGCAGTGATCCGTCTACCGAGGGCCCTGTCGAACTGAGTGTATGGACGGGCTGGACCGAAGATGCCGCCACCAATATTGAATCGATTCTGGATGGCTTCAACAAATCGCAAGAAGCTGTGATCGCCAAACATGTGATCGTCCCCGAAGCGATGACGCAGAAGTTGCTGGCAGCCGTATCGGCGGGCGACCCACCGGCGACGGCGGTGGTCTTTGGCGCGAATATCGCCTATCAACTGGCCGCGCAGAAGGCCTTGCTGGCCCTCGACGAGGTGGGTAAGCCGGATCAAGTCGAGACCCTCAAAACATGGATGGATCCCGCCATCTGGGAATTGGGCATGTACGAGGGCAAATATTATTATGCTAGTATGTGGAACCAATGTTGGGCCATGTTTGTCAACACCACCATGGCTACAGAAATGGGCGTTGATCTTACTAGCCCACCCCAAACCTTGGAAGAATTGGATGCGCTCTGGGAACAATTGACTACCTATGACGCCAATGGCAATATTGATGTGTTAGGGGGCGACGTCACTTCTACTACCATGACCATGGGGCGCTTCTTGGGCCAATTTGTCAACGAAGATGGCACACAAGTGACGGCTAACCATCCCAACAACGTCGCCGCGCTCGAGTGGGTGGTGAATCGCTGGGCCAAATTTGGGCCAGAGAAACTGGCCGCCTGGAACGCCTCCTTGGCGGGACGGGGTGAGCGCTCGGCGGGGCAAGATCCCTTTCTCTCTGGTCTGCGTGCCACGCTGGTGACCGGGCCGTGGCAATTTAATACACTGCGCAACTTCAAACCAGAAGGCTTCGAATTTACCGTTTGGCCGCTACCGGGCCCAGCAGGCCAGAGCGAAAAGGGTATGTACACCTATGGCGACGGCTGGATCATCCCGGTGGGCGCGTCCAATCCTTCGGCGGCGTGGGATATTATTAGCACGCTGACCGGTGCCATGGGTAACAAGGATGTCTATACGAGCCTCTTCACCACCTGGCTATGCGTCAACGGGCCATCGTCAAAGAGTATGACCGAATGGCCGCTCTTCCAAAGTGATGTCATCGCCGCCTGCCCAGGCTATGAAGAAGTCTTCCTGGCCGACCTGTACGATTCTGATTATTATCTCTACCCGCCCAAGATCCCGACCAGCACCTCCTATATGGATCTGATGAACGCCGAGTGGGAAAAGGCGCGCTTGGGCCAGCAAAGTGCCCAAGAAGCGTTGGACTTTGTCCAAGAATCGGCCCAAAAGGAACTCGATACGTGGATTCAGCAGAATCAAGCGTAGTCGGCACTGTCTATTGATCGTAACTATTACGACAACGTTAAATTTCATCACATGCTGCTCTGAATTTATTCAGAGCCAAATATAGGAAACGTGTTTAAACACGTTTGCCGTCGCAGGTGTTGAATTCATTCAACACGAATTTAACGTTGTCGTACGATTCACCCCACCCACACCCAGCGGGTACCCGCTCCTCTGATACTTACCTTTACCCACAAGTCGAAAAAGTGGAGTAAAAGTAAGGAACGAGGGGCTGAATGAAGGGGAGCAAGTCATGAAAATTGTCGACAATGCCCGTCCGCTCCCAAATGCAACTGCGA
>DAOTTR010000094.1:0-17333 GCA_034437715.1 Caldilineaceae bacterium | reverse complement strand
AACAAAATCATGCGTAGGGGCGGCCGCGCAGCCGCCCCGCGTTTGGCTCGCTGCGAACGGGCGGCTGCAAGCCGCCCCTACTGCATACTTATTTCTTTCTACTGTCCTTAGGTTTCATTTTGAGAAAGGAATGAACGTGTAGGTATACTTACTTTAGCATAATTTGCCTGAAAATAGCGTTTCAAAAGAAGTGACGTACTTGCCAACAGCGTTTCATTTCAGAAAAAAGTCTATATTTAGCGTTTCACTCATGAATATTTCTTAAGCGTGCCCCAATGTTGATTGATAAATGGGTTGTCGGTGCGGTTTGTAACGGCACGTTCTTCATTGACCGCGCATCTGCGCTTGCAAACTGCGCTTACGCGTCAACCGTTCCTGCCACAACCGGCGCTTGGCCGAGGTCAACAGAGCGTAAGCAGCCTTTTGCAAAAGCGGATGACAAAAGGTATACGCGCGCGCGCCGTGATCACGCACAATGGTGCGTTGCAGCAGTTCATCCAAGGCTAGCAGTAGGGTTTCTCGATTCAAGAGCGTGGCAGACGCCAACAGATCCAAAGTAAAGTTGTGGCCAATCGTAGCCGCTAACCCCAACAAATCATGGGCTTGCGCCGAAAGGGGGGCAAAGTACACTTGAAACGTGGCCTGTACGATCGGCGATTGCAACAACGCGCCAGCAATATCATCAGGCTGGGGTAACATGGCAGTACGCATGGCTTCGACCACATATAAGGGGTTGCCAGCCGTGACTTGATAGAGGGCACCACTCATTGTCTCTGCAAGTGGCTCGCCTGCAAGTGCGCGGCCCAGGGCGGCAACCCCGGCTTGGGTCAAAGGCGCAAGCCGTATTTCCGAGAGGAGTCGGCCCTGCTGCAGCCGTGGCCACCAGGTGGTCAGCGGATAGTGTGGGCGCAGTTCGAGCGCAGCGAGCGTCCCCACGAGCAACAGCTTGGCAGTGGGCGTGTTGTGCAACAAATAGTGCAACCAGTCGATCGTAGCCTGATCGCACCATTGTAGATCGTCAATGACCAACAAAAGTGGCGCAGCCGGTGCCAAGCAGAGATGCGTCAATGCTTCATAGAGATGTTGCCGATTCTCGACTCGGTTCTCGAAGGGGGGCAGAGGCAGTGACAACGCCAGCTCTTCTGTCTGTAGCTCGGGCAACAGGCGGACAAGTTCGTTGCGCCAGACAGGCACAAGCGACATGATACGCCGGCGCAGGGCAGGCGTGCGTAGCCATTCGAGCAGCGGGGCATAGGCAATTGTACGCGTGAAAGGATGACAGCGGATCGCAATTGTTGCCATGCCATGCCGCTCCACACTTGATCGGAATTCGGTAAGCAGGCGCGTTTTGCCTATGCCAGCATCGCCGGTCAGCCAAATACAATGTGGCTTGCCTTGCAGCACCTCTGCCCAAGCACTTTGGAGTTGCGCCCATTCATGACGTCGCTCGATCAAAGGCAGGGTAGCCAGGGAGTGTCCAACCGGGGCCACTTGCGTGAGCCGTTCATAGAGTTCATAGGTGGGTAGACTGGGCGTAACCTTAAGCTTGCGCGCCAATAAAGTCCGACATTCTTGAAAAGTACGTTCAATTCCCACCTGATCGCCCATACAGGCATAGAGGTGCATCAGCCAGCGGTAACTCTCTTCGCGCAACGGATTGTGGTGCAAAAGGCGTTGCGCAGCGTGGAGCGCGCCAACATAATCGCGTTGCAACTCTAGCAAGGCAATGAATTGCTCCAAAGCACCAATGTACAAATTACGCAACCGTTCGCGCTCGGCAAAGATCCACTCCTCGCGGCATTCTGGCCAGAGATCGCCTGTATAACAGTCCAGCACATGGGCCAACGCGGCCTGCTGTACTTCAACTTCTGTCGGTTGTACAGCGGCTTGAAGGGCTGTCTCAAATTCAGCAATATCCGACAAATAGGTGGCAGCCGCTTTCCAACCGAGCGTATTGTCGGTAATCTCCAGATACGCTTCAATGGTCGGAAAGCGCTGGCGCAATTCAAAGAGCAGCTTGCGCAGATTGGTTTTAGCCTGGGTATCACCACTGGCCGGCGACAGCAATAGCGCGACTTCTTCGCGCGCGGCTGGCCGTGTACGATGTAGGGTCAGATACGCCAGCAATGTTTTCAACTGTGGCCGAGTCAGTGCCGCTACCGGTTGATCATTGTGTACAATTGAAAAATTCCCCAACAAGCGAATGTGCAGCATTGATCTCTTTCTCGCCAGAATTTCCTTCAGTAGCAGAGGTGCCATGGGCAGCACCATAGGCTACAGCGCGGTGGGCATTGCTAGCATACAGCCATCTGATCGGCAAGTGCGTATCATCTAGCTCTCATCTTACTCTCATTTGCGGGCACAAAGTATATGTGATAAACTGGAACCATCACTACAAAACCTCTAGCACTTGGTTTGATTTCCACATAGATTAAATGCGCAATTGATTTACTGACGCATGTTACGCAGCCATCGGGTCAGAACGGGGGTAGGGGCATGCGGTCGGCGGCGCACGAAGCTTTGTAGACAGACGAAACGCGCTTCGCTGCCGATCGCGTGCCTGGCTTGCGCAGCTATGCGCCTCATGCCCTACCCTGCGTATCATGAGTTACTGATCGATTTTATACACTTTGTCCATTCGTTAATTAAAAGAAACATGCATAGCACTCGCGGAGGCAAATCACCCCATGTCCCGTAACGAACTACCGTCATCTTCTCCTCTCACCGTTGTTAGGTTGCAGGCCGGTCTGCAACAAGCACTCTACGACTGGCAACAGCCCGCTGCTGGCAGCAGCCCGCTCCATTCACTACGCCTTTTCTACAAAGCGCTCCACCACAATCATGGCAATATACAGCGTGCCACAAACCAAGTGGTCGTGCAGGCGTTAGCCCAGTTGGCGCTTGACCATCGGGAACATGCAGAAGTCTTGCAGCGGCGCTTTTTGGACAACGAAAAAATTGAGTATGCCGCGAACCGGCTGAATCTGTCGCTAGCGTCTTTTCATCGGAAACGCAACGAGGGAATGCCCCTATTGGCAAAAACAGTGTTGCGTATGGAGATCGCAGAACGCAGCGAATATCAAGTGCGCTTGGAAGGGCGGCTGGAGCAAAATTCGTCGACCAAGCTCTTCGGCAAAGAGGAACAATTGAATACGCTGGCCTCTTTGTTGATAGCCCCGGAAGCGCCTTGGTTGATTGTTATCACCGGAATTGGCGGGATTGGCAAAACAACAGTAGCGGATGCCGTGGTTCGGCGATTGGCCGAAGAGGGTGCCTTTGATGATATTGGCTGGGTTACAGCGCGCGAGACGATCTTCCATGCGGGCACGCTCACGCCCATTCCACGCCCCACGTTGACAGCGCAGGCACTGGTAGAAGCGCTAGCGGCGCAATTAGGTGTAGCGCATCCAGGAGAACCGACAAGCGAGGAGACATTGGCGGCGTTGGTGCAACGGCTCAAAACAACGCCCCATCTGATTGTGATTGACAATCTGGAAACGATGCTCGATCTGGCGACCTTGTTACCCACGCTGCGCCGACTGGCCAATCCAAGCAAGATCTTGCTCACCACGCGCGACAGTCTGGCGCAGGAAGCCGATCTCTATCATTTGGTGGTTCCCCAACTGTCGGCGACAGATGCGCTGGCTTTCGTGCGGCAAGAGGCGACAATGCGCAACATTCCGCAAGTCTTGGCCGCCAGCGATGACGAGCTCCGCCCCCTTGTGACAATTGTGGGCGGCAACCCACTGGCACTGCGCCTGGTCACAGGCCAATTACGGGTGCATCCCCTGGGCGCGGTGCTGGCCGATCTGATGGCAGCGCGCGGTAAACATGCGCAAGCGCTCTATGCCTTTATCTACCAACGGGCATGGGCATTGTTAGGGGCAACAGCCCGTGCCGTGTTGCTGGCGATGCCACTCCTCAGTGAACAAGGTAGCAAGTTTGAACTACTCGCCGCGACCTGTGATGTGGCGGAGGTTGACTTACGCGAAGCACTGGAACAGTTGGTGACACGCAATCTGGTCGATGTACACGGTGATCTGCACGAGCGGCGCTACACCATTCACAGCCTCACCCGAACTTTTCTGCAAGAGCAGGTGCTGCACTGGCAACAGCCGAGTAACGGATAGAACCCGTAGGCTATTCCGAAAAAATAAGTGTCCACATGGCATTGCGGTTGGACACTTTATTACACCTTATTCCGATGTAACGATTCAGCCGGGAACGCGATTGGCCTGAATCGTTACATTCCGATTTAATTTTGTGCATGCGTAGGTGCGGTTTGTAACCGCACAAAGCTGGTTTGATCCGGAATGTGCGGTTACAAACCGCACCTACAAGAACCACCACACCCTGTTTTGTCGCCCAAAGAACAAATCGGCATAATCTCTATTTTTTAGAATGGCTTACCGCACATCCCACGCCACGGGTAAATGGTGCATACCGCGCAAGATTGGATTAAAGCGCCACGTTAATGCTTCCACCGGTGCGGCCAAGCGTAGATTGGGCAACCGCTGGAGCAAGGTAGTGAATGCAATGCGGCCTTCCATACGCGCCAGCGGCGCGCCCACACAATAATGAATGCCATAGCCAAAGGCCAAGTGCCGGCTATTGTCGCGCGTAAGATCCAGCGTATCAGGCTGGCTGAACTGGGCTGGATCGCGGTCTGCGCTGCCCAGGACAACCACCAGGGGATCGCTACGCCGGATCAACTGGCCGTTCAGGTGAAGATCCTCGGTGGCAAAGCGCATGGTGGCGCGTTCCACCGGGCCATCATAGCGTAGCAGTTCTTCAATGGCAGTGGGCATGAGGGCGGGATCTGCGCAGAGCAGCGCCAGTTGATCGGGGTGCGTCAATAGCGCCAGTGTACCATTGCCGATCAGGTTGACGGTGGTTTCGTGGCCAGCGACGATGAGCAACACGACCATGCCATAGAGTTCTTCTTCGCTGAGCTTGTCGCCCGCTTCCTCGGCCTGGATCAAGGCGGTGATCAGGTCATTGCGCGGCTGGCGGCGGCGTTCGGCAAAAATTTCACCCAGATAATCGATAAACTCGATCAGCAACACCTCGGCGCGCCGCCATTCGTCCTCTGTCAAGGAGGGTGTGACAAAGGCGTCGGACCAAGCGCGGAAGCGATCGCGGTCGGCAGCAGGGATACCCAGCATCTCGGCAATCACGATGATCGGCAGGGGAAAGGCATAATCGTCAATCAGATCCATTGCGCCCTTGGCCTGCACCTGATCCAACAATTCGTCGGCAATCTGCTGCACGCGCGCTTGCATATTATTCACCATACGCGCGGTAAAGGCTTTGCTCACCAGCGTACGTTGGCGCAGGTGCGCGGGGCCATCCAGGTTGAGCATGTGATGATCCAACAGCACGGCCAAACGCGACTCCGGTTGCAGTTGGGCGCGTTGTTCGTCGGTCAGGGTATTGCGATAATTTTTGACAAAACGCCGGTGATCGCGCAGCACAGCTTCGGCCGCGTGATAGCCCACGACAAACCAGATCGGCTGCTCGGTGGTCAGCCCCCGGTTCTGAAAGACGGGCGTTGTGGCGCGCATCTGTGCATAAATCGGATAGGGATTTTGCTTAAAAACAGCATTGTATAAATCATATTGGGCGGGTTGTGTCATCAGATTTTATACCTTTCATTGCCCATGATCGTAGCGGTAGTTGGTCATACGTAAGGGGAGGCAATAGGGTTGCTTGACATGTTAAACACAAAAGACTAAAGTGCCCCAGTCATTTGGTTCTTCTAACAGTTTGGGTTCGGTGTATAATAGAACTTACGCACTGGCCAGAGCTTTAGGGTCTGGTAGACCCTAAAGCTCTCTGATGGCGCAATCAATTTGCGTAGGCTATTCCAAGATGTAAACGATCCACAATTCACATAGGGGCACGAGGTGTGGCGGCAAGAGCGCTTCTGTACACCCATTGTTTTATCCCGCCACACCGCATGCCCGTACTGGATCATTATTTTTTGGGAATAGCCTTAGCGTGTCATTTATAGTGTTCAGAAAATCGAGCTTATGCGG
Organism: Caldilineaceae bacterium; assembly: GCA_034437715.1. Classification (GTDB taxonomy): domain Bacteria; phylum Chloroflexota; class Anaerolineae; order Caldilineales; family Caldilineaceae; genus JAHBVH01. Next base: position 11,295 of record DAOTTR010000094.1, on the reverse strand, counting down.
AATCATAAACGACTATCGCCATTCCTGGTGCTCTTGTTCTTTAGCGCAACCCTCTCTATTACTGCCTATGGCCTGACCAAACCCATGCTCGCGCATGAGGCATATCCCGTGCCGCTGCCCCAGGCCCCGGCATGTTACGTCGCCGCCACCACCTGTGAGTCAACAATCATACCATCGCCACCGACCGAGCAGCAACCAACGCGGGCCCCCACATTGGCATTGACAGAAACGCTGCTCGAGCCGCGGCCACTGGATGGCAAAAGTTGGCTACCGCGCCCGATCGAGTTGGTCAGCGCGGCTGAGTTGCGTGGAGCCAACCGCCAGCCATTGGCAGATGTGCCCTGTGTCGATGGCTTTGCCGACGTTTTTCCCTGTGACCAAGTGGATCTGTTGGCCTTTCTGCCGCATACGCTGATCGGCGGCGACACCAATAATGACATGTGGGGCTGGACCGATCCCGCCACCGGCATAGAATATGCTATGGTTGGGGCGCGTGATGGCGTCGCGTTTGTGGACATCAGCAATCCAATCGCGCCGCGCTATCTGGGCAAGTTACCGACACACGCCATGCGCAGTTCCTGGCGCGATCTCAAAGTCTACAAGGATCATCTCTTTGTTGTCGCTGATCTCAATCCAGTGCATGGTATGCAAGTCTTTGACCTGACCCAATTACGCACGCTAACCATCACAGCAGCGACCACTGCAACCGCCATTGTTTTTGGTGAAACGGCCCATTATGCCGCGTTTAGCGACGCACATAATCTGGCGATCAACGAAGAGAGTGGCTATGCCTATGCCGTTGGTGGCGAAACGTGTAACAGTGGGCTACACATGATCAACATTCAAGATGTCAATGCGCCGGTTGGGGTTGGCTGCTACAGCGAAGATGGCTACATCCATGACACCCAATGTGTGATCTACCACGGCCCCGATCCAGCTTATCAAGGGCGTGAACTCTGCTTTAATTCGAGCGTTGGACAATTTACAATTGTCGATGTGACCGACAAAAGCACGCCCACACGGCTTTCAGCGGTGCCGGTTGATGGCACAGTCTATATACATCAAGGTTGGCTAACACCCGATCAGCGATATTTCTTGCTAGATGATGAGATGGACGAAATGTTTGGCCACCACAACACACGCACCTACATTTTTGATGTCAGCGATATTGATGTGCCACGCTTTGTCAACGCCTATACTGCGGCTGTCGCATCGATTGATCATAATCTCTATATTTCCGGCACCTATGCCTACGAAGCCAATTATACGAGCGGCCTGCGCATTCTCGATCTCCAAGATCTAGCACAGGGCAGCTTGACAGAAGCCGCGTTTTTTGACGTTTACCCAGAAAACAATGAACCCGTCTTTGCCGGCGCGTGGACAGCCTATCCTTATTACAAAAGCGGGGTTGTCGCCATTAGTACGCTGGACCGTGGTCTCTTTTTGGTACGGCCCCAACTGGAACCAGATGTTGTGCTCAACCAGCCACTCACAGAAATTGCGTTCTGCGCCACAGAGACAACACTACCACAATTCGAAATCACATTTGACCTACTCGCACGCAATCAGTATACTCAAGTGGTAGAGTTGCGCACGGCGCAACTCCCTAATACAGCGACGGTAAGTTTTACGCCAGCCCAGGTTGATCTGGGCGCCACCACCCAGGCCACCAGCACCCTGGCCGTAAATGTAGCAATGGTAGCCGATGGGCCCTACACCTTCACGGTTGAAGCGAGGAGTACGAAAAACGCAGTATTGGATCAAGCAACGGTACGGTTGCATTTGGCTAGCGTACCAGGCCGGATTCCAACGCTGCAAACGCCAATCACAAGGACGCAGCGCGTGGCCGATATACCCTTTGCTTGGTCCAGCGATCCCAATGTGACCGGCTATTACCTGGAGCTTGCCACCAACGCCGATTTCGCCACGCCAGTTTATACAGCGACGGTCGCAAGCGCAGCGCTAACCTTGCCCGAAACGCTCGCCTATGGCCAGACCTACTATTGGCGTGTCCAACCGCGCAACGGCTGTGGCGTGGGCGCAACATCGGCAACAGGCCAGTTTCGCACACCAGTTGGGCTATTTTTGCCAATCGTTCGGCGCTAACGCTAGCACCGCGACAAACACTGCCATTCTTCTACTCTGCCGTAGTAAAGACTTTAGGCGCTTGCAAAGAAATAAGTATCCAGCGCTTGCCAAACAAAATCATGCGTAGGGGCGGCTTGCAGCCGCCCCGCGTTTGGCTCGCTACGAACGGGCGGCTGCAAGCCGCCCCTACTGGATACTTTATTCTTTGCAATGGCCTTAGGGTCTGTCCAAGAATAACATGGATGATTTTAGACAGATTTACTTGGGTAACATCACGTAAATTCACTATTTTATTTCTGGACATACCCTTAGGCTTTGTCCGAGGCAGGGAAAGACTAAAGTTATTCCAAAAAAATAATGATCCAGTACGGGCATGAGGGGTGGCGGGGTAAAACGATGGGTGTACACAAGCTCTCTTTCCGCTACACCGCGTGCCCCTACGTGAATTGCATTGTTTAAATTTTGGAATAACCTAAAGTCTTTACTACTACGACAACGTTAAATTTGTGTTGAATGAATTCAACACCTGCGACGGCAAACGTGTTTAAACACGTTTTCTATACTAGGCTCTGAATTCATTCAGGGCAGCAGGTGATGAAATTTAACGTTGTCGTACTACCTATCAAGGCAATCTTGATAAAACACGACTCAGCCCTTACTCAATCAGAAAGGAAGACCATTATGCCCCTCTACGAATATTTCTGCCCAAGTTGTAATGACACCTTCGAGCAACTGCGCCCTGCGCAAAAGGCTGATGAAGCGACAGCCTGCCCCGAATGTACCGAGCCAGCCGCGCAACGCGTACTCTCGCTCTTTGCCAGCGCGGCCAAGGGTGCCGACGGCATGACCATGTCACCCGCCATGGCACAACGGGTGCCGATGATAGGCGGTAGCTGTTGCGGCGGTGGGTGTGGCTGTAATTAAGGCATTAACCCAAGTTGTGACCATGAAATACTGCGCGTAATCATCAGAGATTATGCCGATTTGTTCTTTGGGCGACAAAACAAACAGGGTGTGGTTACAAACCGCACCTACGCATGCACAAAATTAAATCGGAATAAGGTCTATCGATTTTTTGAACTGACCAGCGTGTGTTTCGATTATGTTGCATTGATGATTTGAAGCAAAAATGGCAAGCTACATGCTACTTAGTGCTCTAGTACAGTTGGGCGTAGATACCACGGCCGTTAATAAGGCACGTTACTCGTGTACATCATGGTAAAAATAGGGTACCTTATTTACGCTGGGATCTACTAGCGTCTTAAAATCTAGATCAGTGGCTGAGTAAGTAGTACCGGTTTCATCAAGGTAAATGTGCATCGTTTTTCGATTTCTCTCTGGTAGTCGATCAAAAAACGATTTCTATACGCAAAAATCTAAGGTCACAACTTGGGTGTAATTAAGGCATTATCAAGTAAACACGAAAGTGAAGCACCGCAATGACCTGGCAAAATTATCTGGCCGAGAACAAAACTCAATTTTTGGATGAGTTGGTCGATTTTCTGCGTATCCCCAGCATCTCCAGTTTGCCGGAGCATGCGGCAGATGTGCGCAAGGCAGGTGAATGGGTGGCCGCGCGCATGCATACGGCGGGGATTGAAAATATTGAGGTTATGGAAACAGGGGGTCACCCGGTTGTTTATGGCGACTGGCTCCACGCGCCCGGCCAGCCCACGGTGATGATCTATGGGCACTTTGATGTGCAGCCAGTCGATCCGCTCGAACTATGGGACAGCCCTCCCTTTGAACCAACGATCAAAGATGGCCGCATCTATGCGCGCGGGTCGAACGACGACAAAGGTAATATGTTGACACCGATCATCGCGACCGAGGCGCTGCTCAGGAGTACGGGCAAGCTACCGCTCAATGTCAAATATTTCTTTGAAGGCCAGGAGGAGATCGGCAGCCCCACCTTGCCACCTTTTGTGGAAGCCAACCAGGAAAAATTCCTCTGCGACACCGTCATCAGCTCAGACGGCGGCCAATATAGCGACACCCAGCCCGAATTGACCATCGGCCTACGCGGTCTGGCCGCGCTCCAGATCGACGTGCGCGGGCCGGATGTGGATGTCCACTCGGGCATGTATGGCGGCGCGATTGCCAACCCGATCCATGCCTTGGTACAAATTCTCGACTCGATGCGCAGTGTGGATGGCAAAATCTTGGTGGCAGGCTTCTACGATCGCGTGCGCCCGTTGACAGCCGAAGATCGGGGCCACATTGCTGCGGTGCCGCATGAGGACGCCGCCTTTACCGCGCGTGTGCATGTCAACGCCACCTATGGCGAACCGGGCTACAGCACGCTGGAACGCATCTGGGCACGCCCCACGCTGGAAGTCAACGGCATTTGGGGCGGCTTTCAGGGGATTGGCACCAAGACCGTTTTGCCCAGCGAAGCCCATGCCAAGATCACCTGTCGGCTGGTGGCCGATCAGAAACCGGAAGAGATCGCCGAGTTGCTCACGGCCCACATCTACAAACATGTACCGCCCGGTGTGGTGGTGAATATTCAGGTCGGTGCCAACAAAGCGGATCCCTATCTGATGCCAGTTGATCATCCGGGCAATCTGGCGGCGCGCGATGTGCATCTGGAGCTCTACGAGGAAGAGCCGCTCTATGTGCGCTCTGGCGGCAGCATTCCATTCTGTAGCCTTTTCCAGAAGGTGTTGGGCGTCTACACCGTCAATTTTGCCTTTGCGCTGAGTGATGAAAAGCAACACTCGCCCAATGAATTCTTCCGCCTGCACAACTTTGAGCGCGGCCAGAAGGCCTATTGTATGTTGCTCGAACGCCTGGGCAGAGGCGAGTAACAGGTGGCAGGTAGCAAGTAACATCACTTGGCTGCTACTTGCTACCTATTACCTGCTATGTGCTACCTGCTACTTGCTACCTGTTACTGGCATATCCAGCGAGCGATAGCGTTGTTGCCAGTTCCAGCTTTCGGTGGCACCGATCAACGGCTTGAAGGCTTCGGGTAGATTGTCGATAAACGCTTGGCTAGGTTCTTGGCCGGGCCAGGCGCGAAACATGGGTGGTGTGTAGCCGCCGATGATGATCACGCGCTCTTTGTCGCTGCGCAGTTGGCCGGTGGCGTGGATCAAAGATTCGGCAAAGAGCAGGGTCGAACCCGCTGGCGCAACGAATTGATGAATCAGCGCCGGATCTTCATAGGCGCAGGCAATCATCTCTTTCTGCGCGGTCTTGATCTTGTGGCTACCCGCGATCACAACCGTGCCGCCATCATCAGGGCCAAGGTCGGTCAGGTTGGTCAGCGTCTTGACAAAATTACAATGAAAGAGCCCATTTTCAGTGTAGGTGCCAATGCCGGGGCGCGTGCCCGTGTGAAAACCATAACGCACAGGTGCGCCAGGATCATAATCGGCGGCGCGTGCATTGATAATCGCCTCGGATTCCTCCAAACGTACACTGCCTCCCACAAATTCTTCGGCCATGGCCACCAAACGTGGATGCGTCAAGTATGCAAAGATCGCCGGATCAGCCTCTACGATGTGTGTAAAATGCACATGATTGGGGCGATAGCTAGAAAAGCCGCTGCCGCGCACACGGGCATTCGCCGGATCGCCGGTAGCGATCAACTCGCGTTTGAGCCGTTGCAACGCTTCGCGTGTGCGCTCGATTTCGTCAGCCGTCAGTGTATTTTCGATGATGACATAGCCGTAGATGTCCAGGTGTAGCCGCTGCGCTGGCGTGAGCGCAGGAAAAGGTCTGGATTGGTCAGTCGTATGACCATTGGTTTGCATAAATCTATCCCTTCATACCAGTTAACGTAATGCCCTGAATAAAGCGTTTCTGGGCAAAAAAGAAGAGTACCACAATCGGCACGGTAATCACAGTCGCGGCCGCCATCATCAAATCCCACTGGGTGCGATACTGGCCGCGAAAGGCCGCTAGGCCAACCGCCAATGTATATTTATCGCCATCGTTGAGAAAGATCAACGGCCCCAAAAAATCGTTCCAACAGCCCAAAAAGGTAAACAATGCCACTGTTGCCAGCGCCGGTTGTGTCAGCGGCAGGATAATGCGCCAGAAGATCCCCCAATCGCTGGCCCCGTCGATGCGCGCCGCGTCCGAGAGATCCATAGGAATCGTTAAAAAGAATTGGCGCAGCAAAAAGATAAAAAAGGGCGAACCCAGAAAAGCCGGTACAATCAGCGGTTTAAAGGTGCCCACCCAACCCATATCTTTGAAAATCAAGAAGAGTGGAATTAGGACCACCGGACCGGGGATCATCATCGTGCTCAAGGTAATGGCAAACCAAACATCGCGCCCCCACCAGCGCAAACGTGCAAAGGCATAGGCCACCAGTGAACAGGAGATCACCGTGCCAATTGTAGCCATCACGGCATAATAGAGACTGTTCTGCAAAAAGAGCAGAAATTTGAATGAGGGATTGTTGAGCGCTTTGCCATAATTGGCCCACTGGGGTGGATCGGGTAGCCAGATAAGCGGATAGGCAAAGATCTGCTCTTTGGGCTTGAGCGACGTGGTGATCATCCAAAAGAGCGGCAGCAGAAAGACCAGCGCCGCCACCGCCAAAAGCAAAAAGGTGGCGCTTTTGTTGACGGCGGTTAAGACCCGTTTGCTCTGCCACAGGCGCACTTCTGGTGCCGCTCGATTTATAACAGTTGCCATGCGCAATCACTCCTTTTTGTGGTCAACTTTGTGGTCAACGGGGTTGGGCACCTTCGTAATAGACCCAGCGGCGCGAGGTGAGCATCAGAATCAAGGTAAAGATCAAGGTGATCACAAACAAAACGATGGACAGCGCCGACGCATAGCCCATATTGAAATATTGGAACCCCTGGCGGTAGAGATAAAAGACATAGAAAAGCGTTGACCAAAGCGGCCCACCATCAGAGATGACAAAGACCTGGGTGAAGATCTGCAAGGCACCAATCACGCCCATGATCAGATTGAAAAAGATGGCCGGCGTCAGGAGCGGAATGGTGACATAGCGTGCGCGATGAAACAGATTGGCTCCGTCGATCTCCGAGGCTTCATAGAGATGTTGTGGGATATCCTGTAGCGCGGCCAGGAAAATGATCGCCGTCGAGCCGATGCCCCACAAGCTCATCAAAATAAAGGCCGGTTTTGACCAAACTTCGCTGGTCAACCAGGGTGGGCCGGGCACACCGATACGCGACAATAGATCGTTGATCAAGCCATACTCTGGGTTCAAAATCCAAGCCCACACCACCGCCGCCGCAACCCCTGGCACAATCGAGGGCAGAAAAAAGGTGGCGCGAAAAAAGGCCAATCCCCACACCCGATAGTTCAAGAGCATGGCCAGCACAATGGCAAAGATCAACCCCAGCGGCACCGAAAAGATCGCATAATAGAGCGTGTTATAGACCGCTTTCCAGAAAAGCTCATCGACATAGAACATTTCGTGGTAATTGTTTAGCCCAACCCACCTGGGCGGCTGAAGCACCGAATATTGGGTAAAACTATAATAGACCGCCGAAAGAATCGGCACGATATTAAAGAAAATTACGCCCAGCAGCCAGGGCGAAAAGAAGAGATAGCCCACAATATTTTCATGCACTTGCTGGCGCGAAAAGCGCCGCGTGCGCCGCTGCACCGGCCCCTGTGCTGTCCCCTTGGCAGGTACTTGCGCAATTGTTGTCATACATTACACCCATCTACCCGTTTGCACAATTTCACATTCATCAAAGCCCCACTGGCCCGGCTGACTGCGCGCCAAGCACAGAGATCCGGATCGCGCAGTCAGCCACTTTGCTTACTTGCCGAGCGATTTGTCCAGCTCTTTCTGCGCGACATCTTGGGCATCTTGGAGCGCCTGTTCGGGACTCTTTTCGCCGCGCACGACGGATTGGATCGCAGCCTCTAGCTGGTCATTCCAGAAACGGCGGGCTGGCATGGCTGGCTCGTGATGGGCATAGGCCAGGGCATCATTATAGAGCTGCCAATAGCCGCGGAATTCTTCGGTATCGGGCAAAACAGAGGGATAAATTTCAGTCTGATCTTTGCGCGAGACCATGTCGGCGGCCAGGGGCACCCACTGGGCAATGCCGTGGATCGACATATAGGTGAGGAATTTGTAGGCGGGTTCGGGTTGTGGCGAACCTTTGGGCAAGACACAAGCCGAGCCTTGGTTGATGCTGTCGTTGCCCGTGTCACCGCGATAGGGCAGCGGGTAGACACCAAAGGGTACATCGGCGGCATATTCCTGTTTGGCCGAAAGAGCCCAACTGCCGCGCCAGCTCATGGCCGTCTGGCCGCGATAAAATGGATCATCGGCTGTGTCGCCACCGCCCAAGCCTTGGCGGAAGCGCTCTAGGGCCTCGCCACCATATTTGTCGGCATATTGTTTTACCCATTCAAACGCGGCAATATTTTCGGGGGTGACAGCCGTCAGTTGTTGGGTTGCTTCATCGTACCATTCGCCGCCCGCCAACCAACCCAAGAGATCGGTGCGCGCGCCCCAGGGAATAAAACCAACTCTGGTATAGCCAGCCGTGGCGTCGCCTTGCGTAATTTTAGCATCAGCAGCATCGACCTCGGCCCAAGTCAGGGGCGGGGCTTCGGGATCAAGCCCGGCTTCCTCAAATAACCCTTTATGATACCAAGCCGCGTAGGTGCCGCTTTCAAAAGGCTGCGCATAGGTCTTGCCTTGCCACAGACACTCACCCCAGGCGACATCAAACCAATCTTCGGCTTTGGATTCGGTCGAGGCTGAAAGATAATCATCAATTGGGAGCAAGCCTTCGCGCACAGCCCATTCGACCACCTCACTACGCCCAATGATCGTGAAATCGGGCGGATTGCCGGCAGCCACGGCGGTGAGCAGCTTGGTCGAGAGATCACCCCAGGGCACAATCAACATCTCAACTTGGATGCCATCGGTGCCGTTGGTATTGTATTCATCAACAATCTGCTGCTGAAACTCACCCCATCGATCGGCCCAGAAAGTCCAATACGCAATCTGTGTACCTTCGCTGGACGCTGCGCCACTTTCGCTACCGCCGGTGGCGGGCGTGGTGGCGGGAGCGCAAGCCGCCACCATAGCAATGGTTGCCAATCCGGCTGTGGCACGTAAAAAATCGCGACGGCTTACCAACTGACGAGTCATTATCATGAAAAATTCTCCTTTGGAGTTACACTAAAAAAGGATATGATTCAGGTAATACAATGCCGCGGGAGGATTCACGAATGCGAAACCTGAATTGGTAACAGCGTGGAAACATCCTCTGTATCATACACGGTCTACCCCAAGCCGTCAAAGCGATTGAATCGAATCAACAAATTCTGCATTGAACACAGGTTCAGGAAAGGGTGTCATGCCTGTTATCTTTACTGGTTTATCTACTACTGTGCTGCCTAGCAAAATTCACCAAGTGCTCTTTCTCACCGAACGCAGTCCACGCCATCAACAAGCCGCGTTGGACGCCGCGCCGGCCGAGCTAGCCGTTACCATGTTGCGCAGCCCGGATCGCGCAACACTACTCGCACGATTACCCGAGTTTGATTTTCTCATCACCGAGCGTCACGGGGTTATCGATGCCGCGATGATTGCAGCTGGCCAAAAGTTACAGTTGATCCAGCGTCTGGGTTCGCTAGTTTTTGATATTGATGTAGCCGCCGCCCAGCGCCACGGCATCCCGGTCTGTACCTGGCCGATTGAAGGCTGCATCTTGGTGGCAGAGCATATGGTCATGCAATTATTGGCAGTGGCCAAACGCCTACCCGAAGTCCAAGCCATCGCCGCGCAAGCCAGCGATTGGGATCGGCCGGCGCGGCGTACAGACGAAAACACCTTTGCCTATAATTGGTCGGGCCGTACCGATATTGGCGGCCTTTATCAAAAGCGCATTGGCATCCTTGGCTTTGGCGAAATTGGGGCCGAATTGGCGCGGCGCTTGCGTGGCTTTGGTCCACAACAGATTCTCTATCACAAACGCAGTCAGTTGCCGGCTGCCGTCGAAACCGAGTTGGGGATTACCTATGCCACGCAAGATGAGATCATCGCGCAGAGTGATTTTCTGTGTAGCTTGCTGCCCTTCTATCCAGCAACCGCGATGAGCTTGAACCAAACTGTTTTCGCGCGCATGAAGCCCGGTGCCAAAATTGTCAGTTGCGGCAGCGGCACTATTATTGAAGAAAGTGATCTAGCCGCGGCCCTCCAAACGGGTCAATTAGGTGGAGCAGCATTAGATACCTTTGAATGGGAACCACTGCCGCCGCATAACCCACTTGTGCAACTAGCCCAGGAGCAGCAAATGAATCTTTTGCTCACACCGCATACAGCCGCCGGGGCCTTACCGAAAGGACAAACTGGCAATCGAGGGGAAGACTACACGAATATCATGCATCTGCTCAACGGCCATCCCCTTTTGCATTGTGTAAAAGCATAAAGAACAGCACAATCGCTTGGCAAGCAGTCGCCATAACAATCTTTGGGTAATAGTATAATATATAGCTAAAATCATTACGAAAATATAATCTCCTTCCAGTAATCCCTCTATAAAACCATAAAAAAACTTTCGTTTTTTCCTTACAAAACGTAATGAAAATGTAGATTCAGTTTCATATTTTGGATAACTGTACAGAAGTCAAAGTACTTTCTATGTAGCTAGGGTGGCTCAATTAATCTTACTTTTTATTAATTTACTTAAATAAAATGTATGTTAATCAATTCCTATTTTTCATTCATAGTTGACAATATCGTTATTATGTTTTACAGTAACGGCGAGGTCTATGCGGATTGTACTATGCACCACTAGGCTAATCCGCCCTCAAAAACCGTTTTTCACCGCAAAAGGAGACAAGAAGTGAATAAAATTTACGTTGTCGTCAGCACTCTCATCTTATTGACCCTGCTAATGGTTGGTCCATTACTTTCTATTCAGGGCCAGACACAGGCTGCAGCCGCTTCATGGCATAGCCTGCCCGTATTTGGCACCTGGACAGGTGGCCCAACTTGGACAGGTGGCCCAACTTGGACAGGCTAATTTTTAGCCCGCTAATCAAGCCGGTCATGTTCGATCTTACTTTTTGATCAACAACAGCGACAGTCAACTACTGTCGCTGTTACTTTTTTTATTATAGAGATTATTCCGATTTGTTCTTTGAGCGACAAAACAGGGTGTGGTGATTCTTGTAGGTGCGGTTTGTAACCGCACAAAGCTGGTTGGACCCGGATTGTGCGGTTACAAACCGCACCTA
>DAOTTR010000093.1:0-8034 GCA_034437715.1 Caldilineaceae bacterium | reverse complement strand
TCAACCGTGGTCACCGATACCACAACCGCCGCCACGGCGACGGTAGGCGACGTGGCACGCGAGAAGACGCTGATTATTATGTTCGGCGGCAACCAGGGCCAATTCGTCGATGTTAATCTGGGCAACCCCTATGCCACCGGTGCCACCCACCAAGTTGGCAACGCGGCCATGTGGGAACCCCTTTATTTCTATTCCGCCTTTGCCGACGAACATATTCCGTGGCTGGCCGAGAGCTACGAATATAACGCTGACTTCACCGAGCTGACGATCCAGATTCGCAGCGGTGTCGAGTGGAGTGATGGCACCCCCTTCACCGCCAAGGATGTGGCCTTCACCATCAACATGTTGATGGTCAATGGCTTGGACCCGGACGCCCCGAAGATCCGCAACTCGACCGAAGTCTCCAAGTGGGTCAAGGAAGCCACCGCCGTCGATGACGCTACCGCCAAGATCGTCTTCAATGAGCCACGCCCGCGTTTCATGTTCAGCCACCTCTCGTCCAAGTTCGATACGGGTATCTACCTGGTGCCCGAGCATATTTACAAGGATGTAGAAGATGTGTCGGCCTACCAAGGCTATGATCCAGAACAGGGGCTACCCCTGGCAACTGGCCCCTACAAGATCACAGCGTGGACGCCGCAACAGAAGTTTCTTGACCGCCGCGACGATTGGTGGGCGGTGAAGACGGGCTTCGTGGCCGAATTGCCGGCGGTTGAGCGTATTTTGAGTCTGCCCTCTGCCGATGAAACGACCATGGCCCAGATGGTCATCAACAACGAGTTAGACTCGTTGCTCGATCTGCGCGCGACCACGATTCGCCAAGTGGTCGACCAGAATGAGAAGATCATCACCCACACTGGCAAAGATCTACCGCTGGGCTATATGGACTGGTGGCCGACTTCGTTCTGGTTCAACTGTGACGAAGGCGCCTTTGCCGACAAAAATGTGCGTTGGGCCGTCAGCTACACCATCAACCGCGAGCAAATGCTTGAGGTCGCGCTCGAAGGTTCGGGGATCCTCACCACCCTGCCTTTCCCTCAATATGCCGGTTTGCAGCCCTTCTTCGAAGCCGCTGCGCCCTTGTTAGAAAAATACAACACCGCCGAGCATAACCTGGACAAAGCTGCCGAACGCATGGCCGCCGCCGGTTATGAGAAAGATGGCGAAGGCTTCTGGGTCAAGGATGGTACACGCATCACCGATATCATCGGTGGCTGGGGCGTCTTTGCCGACATTGGCCCGGTGCTGGCCGAGCAACTGCGCCAGGGTGGCTTTGATCTCGACTTCCAGATGCCGCCGGATCATGGCACACAGATCAGCGAAGGCAAGGAACACATCTGGCTCAATGGTCACGGTGGCAGCATTAACGACCCCTTTGATACGCTGGACATGTTCACCAGCAAGTATTATCAGCCCGTAGGCACCCCCACCACCTACAACTCGCGCTTCCGCAATGCCGATTTCGACGCCGTGTTGGAAGAGATGGCCAAAGTCTCGATGGATGATCCGAGCTATATGGGTCTCTATCTGCAGGCATTGGAAATCTTCCTGGACGAATTGCCCGACGCGCCTGTCCAACAGTGGTTGCACCGCATTCCCTACAACCAGACCTATTGGACCGGTTGGCCCACCCAAGACGATCCATACCTCAATGGTGCCTTCTGGCATCTGACGTTTCCGATTATTTTGCAGCACTTGAAACCCGCTGCATAGTGTAGAGCCGGGATGGAAAGCGCATCGTGTAGCACTGTTTTCCATCCCGATTTTCCAATCTCTGGAGTATATACATGCCCATATCTTATGTTTTCAGACGTTTGTTGCTTGTTTTTCTGATTATCTGGTCGGCAGCAACGTTGAATTTCTTTATTCCAAAGCTCACGCCGCGCAATCCGCTGCGCGAAAAGCTGTTGGAACAGGCCTCGCGCAGCGGCTACATTCCCCCCGGTTTTGAAGAGATGGTACAAAGCTACGAGAAAAAATTTGGCCTGGATCAGCCGGTGTGGACGCAATATGTCACCTATATGGGCGATATGGCGCGCTTCGACTTGGGCTACTCCATTTCTAACTTCCCCAAGACCGTGGGCGAGTTGATCGGCCAGGCGATTTGGTGGACGGTGGGGCTCCTCTCTGTGACAACCATCATCACTTTTGTCCTGGGCACCTTAATCGGGGCTTTGATGGCATGGAGTAAATCTAATTTTTTCTTTCGCAACATTATGCCTGGGCTATTGGTACTCAGCGCGGTGCCGGCCTTTATTGTGGGCCTGTTGCTCATCTATTTTGTGGCCTTTAAGTGGCAACTGCTGCCGCTGGGTGGGGCCTATGACGCCACGCGATTACCTAAATTTAGTCTCGCCTTTGTCCTGGAGATCATCAAATATGCAACGCTGCCCGCGCTGGCCTTTATTCTCACCACAGCCGGTGGGTGGGCCATTGGCATGCGCGGCATGATGGTGACCGTGCAGGGCGAAGATTACATGACCTTTGGCGAGGCGAAGGGCTTGAAAAACTGGCGACTTTTCTATAAATATGCGGTGCGCAATGCGTTGTTGCCCCAGGTAACCGGTCTCGCGATTGCCTTCAGCTATATTATTTCTGGCTCGGTCCTCGTCGAAGTGGTCTTTCGCTATCCGGGGTTGGGTACACTCCTGGCCAATTCAATCCGCCAGTTAGACTATTTCTTGATTTATGGCATTGTCTTTATCCTCACCGTAGCGATTGGCATTGCTATGTTTATTATCGATCTGATCTATCCGCTGCTCGATCCGCGCATTGCCTATGAGGGGAAGTAATATGACTGTCCAGAGTGCATCTGCCACCAACCTGACCACCCCCCCGATCCAAGAAATGGGTAGCCTGATGAGCATTTTGCGCTATCTACGGCGCAACACGCAATTGACGGTTGGGCTGAGTATCTTACTCTTCTTTATCCTCTTTTCCGTGATCGGCTCCTTCTTGGTCGATGACAAAGCGGCCTATCCGCTGGGCGCAACCGCCAGCCAAGCGCCTTCTTGGGAATACCCGTTTGGGACCGACGGCCAGGGTCGTGATCTCTTTGCGGTTGCCATTTTTGGTGTCTGGGAAACCTTCCGCATTGGCTTCATTGCCGGTTTGATTGGGATGATTATCGGCGCGTTTATTGGGTTTACTTCTGCCTTTTTTGGCGGTTGGTATGATGTTGTAGTGCGCTGGGTGGTCGATGTATTATTGACGGTACCCGGCTTGTTGATCTTGATCGTCATCGCCTCTTCGATGGACGCCAAGAGCTTCACCCTGACCAACATGGCCTTTATCATCGCGCTGACCGCCTGGATGGGGCCAGCACGCACCATTCGCGCCCAGGTATTGACCCTGCGTGAACGCTCCTATGTGATGATGGCGCGGTTGAATGGCATGAATAGTTGGGGCATTATCTTTCGCGAATTGTTGCCCAATCTACTGCCCTACTTGGGCGCCAGCCTGGTTGGCTCGGTGACAGGAGCGATTTTTGCCTCAGTGGGTCTGCCGGCGCTCGGCTTAGGGCCTTTGCGCGAACCCACGATTGGGGTTACGATCTATTGGGCGATGAACCAAAATGCCCTGTTGCGCGAGATGTGGTGGTGGCTGATGATGCCTGTGGTGACCATCATTCTCATGTTCATCACGCTCTTTATGGTTTCCGTCGGGCTGGATGAGCTGGCCAATCCACGCGTGCGCAAAACTGTTTAATGGGCACCATTTACTTTTGTTAATTTCTATCAAAAATAAGGACGTAGAGTTTTCATGAGTGATTACGTCTTGCGCGTTAAAGACTTAGATGTACAATATTACACCGATGCTGGCGTTGTCTATGCCAACAATAAGGTCAATTTTGATCTGAAGCCGGGGGAACGTCTGGGCTTGGTGGGCGAATCTGGCTCGGGCAAATCGACCATGGCGTTGGCGCTGTTGCGCATGATCAAACCGCCAGGCAAGATCGCCAATGGCCAAATCCTGCTCGGCACCACCGATCTGACCAATCTTACCGAGGAGGAGATGCGCCAGACGCGTGGCAAAGAGATCTCCATGATCCCGCAAGGCGCGATGAATTCGCTCAACCCAATCATGCGCATCAAAGATCAGATTGTGGATGGCATGGTAGACCATAATCTTGGCTTATCCAGAAGCATACTCGAAGAGCGTGCCGACGATGCCCTGGACGTGGTCGAGTTGGATCGCAAAGTGGGCCGCATGTATCCGCATGAATTGAGCGGCGGCATGAAGCAGCGTGCCTGTATTGCGATCAGCGTGGCAATGCACCCCAAAGTGATTATTGCCGACGAGCCAACCAGCGCGCTCGATGTGGTGACCCAACGTCAGGTGATGCAGACCATTAGCCGCCTGCAAGAAGAGCTGGGCAGCGCGGTGATCTTGATCGGGCATGACATGGGGTTGATGGCCCAATTTGCCACGCGCATGGCCGTCATGTACGCCGGTAGCCTGGTGGAATTGGGGTCGGTGCGCGACATTTTCACCGAGGCGTTGCACCCCTACACCGAGATGTTGATCGATAGCTTGCCGACGATTGGCAAGCGTGGCATTTTTAAAGGCATTCCAGGGATCACACCGTTGTTACGCGATTTGCCCACCGGCTGTGTGTTCAATACCAGGTGTCCCAAAGTGATGGATATTTGCCGGACGAAGACGCCCGCCTACCGGGAATACAAACCGGGTCATTGGGCCGCTTGTCATTTACACGAAAATGGGGTTGCCCAAAAATGAACCATTTACTCGAATTGAAAAATGCGACCAAGACCTACAAAGGCGGCACGGTTGCATTGGATAATGTCTCCTTTTTTATCGATGCCGAGGCCCCCAGCATTATCGCGGTGGCTGGCGAAAGTGGTAGTGGCAAGACAACCCTGGGCATGATGGCCCTTGGCTTCCTGTCGCCATCGCAGGGTGATGTGCTATACAAAGGCAAGAATCTACGTTCGCTCAGTGGCCAGGAACAGACCGATTTTCGCAAGGAAGTGCAGGCGGTCTTCCAGGATCCCTTTGCCGTTTACAATCCCTTTTACAAAGTCGATCATATCTTCGAAGTCGGCATTCGCAACTTCAAGCTGGCCAAGTCGGGTGCCGAAGCACGCCGCAAAATTGAAGAAGCACTCGTTAGCGTGGGGTTGCGCCCCGAAGAAACCCTGGGCCGCTTTCCCCATCAATTGAGTGGCGGTCAACGTCAGCGGTTGGTGGTGGCGCGCGCGCTGCTCTTCCGTCCGCGCTTGTTGATGGCCGATGAGCCCGTTTCCATGGTCGATGCATCGCTGCGCGCGACGATTTTGGAAAGTCTGCGTAAAATGAAAGAGGAGTATCAGATCACGATTCTCTACATTACGCATGATTTGACGACAGCTTACCATGTATGCGATCATATCATTGTATTATATAAAGGGTCTGTGATGGAGGCTGGCGACGTGGAATCGGTGGTCGCCAACCCGCAGCATCCCTATACCCAACTATTGATCGACTCGATTCCCTGGCCAGATTTGACTCGCCAATGGGGGCAACAGGAGATCAATGCGACTGATGCCGAAACGGCACGCATTGGCAAAGGGTGTAAGTTTGCTTCACGCTGTCCGCATGTCATGGAGAAATGTCGTCAAAGCCCGCCACCGCTTTATCAAATAAACGAACAACAGGTTGCTTCCTGTTTTCTCTATGAAGATAAAGCAACGTTGCCGGGCGAAGAATTAGGACAATTGTTTAAATAACGTCATGTTTACAGAGACGCTTCGGCCACACCACCTTGATCAACCAACGCTAGACCGCGACGAAACCCCATCGAAAGTCGGCCACAAGCAAATTGAAGAGCCAATGGCAGGCAACATGTTGCCTGCCGCGCGTGAAGAAGCCGCGCTCGTTGAATCTGCCAAAGAAGATCCAGCGGCCTTTGGCATCCTCTACGAACAGTATATTGACCGCGTCTATGCCTATATTTATCATCGTGTCGGCAATGCCCAGGATACCGAGGATCTGACGGCCCGCACCTTCTATCGTGCGCTGGACAAGCTGCACACCTATGAAGATCGCGGCTTGCCCTTTTCGGCTTGGCTCTTCCGCATTGCCCACAACTTGGTGGCCAATTGGCACCGCGATCGCGGGCGACGGCGCTTTCTCTCGCTCGATAAACTGTGGTCGCATAGCAAAGAAGGCGATACGCCCGAAGAACAGATGGAGCGTGCAGAAAAGCACGCGGCCCTGTGGGAGGCAATTGATCAGTTGCCAGAGGATCGGCAGAATCTGTTGCTCTATAAGTTTGGTAGTCGCCTGTCGAATTTGGAAATTGGCGAATTGCTGCAAAAGAGTGAAAGCGCCATTAAATCGCTCTACTTCCGTACACTAGCCACATTGCGCAAGGAATTGGAGACGACTGGCTGGGGTGCGCCGGACAATCGTGAGCCGGCCAATCAGGAAGAGGAGCCATGATACGCTTCTGGGGATTTTTACAATTTCAGGATCAACAGATTGAACCAGGGGAGAAAGTTGATCTTGGTAACGGTCGCTTTGTCGAGGGCGAAGATATACTTGACAGCCATTTTCATAACCAGCTAGAGGTACCCCGCCTGACAGTCCATGTCGAGGGCGATCTCAACCGCGCCTTGGCCGCGTTGGCACCGGGGCTGGCCGCGCTAACCGAACTGGCAGAAGAGGTGGATCAATTGGTGCCACGGGTGCAACCAGCGCCCCAGTTTCGCCATGATCTGCACAAAGCGCTAGAGTTGACCCATCGCCAACACCACGCGCAACGGGTGCTCGGCACACGCGTCGAAATACCCGATCCGCAGACACCGTGGGGCATGATCTCCTTTCTGGTGGTGATTGTGGTCAGTGTTGTCAGTATGACCATTTATCTGTATAGACGTCGAGAGCCACAAGCTCTGTAAAATTCAAAGGCCAAATGGGCAATCGCTCGTTTGGCCTTTTTTCATTATGGACGCCGATCTCTAACAACCAATAATCAACTGCTAACGGCTAATGACCAATCGACCACCCCACCAATCACAAGGAGGTAGCAATGCTAATGCTCTCCCGTACGGATGTAGCGCAGTTACTGACAATGGCTGATGCGCTGGCGGCAGTCGAGGAAGGCTTTCGCCAATTGGCCCTGGGCAACGTCATGATGCCACAGCGGGCAGCGACAACCATTGCGCCCGCCAACGGTTTACATCTATCCATGCCCGCCTTTGTCGGCGGCGCGGTTGGCGCGCTGACGGTTAAAATTGTCACCGTCTATGGTGATAACATGCCCACCTATGGCCTACCCACCATTCAAGGGCTCCTCCTTGTACACGACGCACAAACCGGCAGCGTGTTGGCGATGATGGACGCAGAGCATCTAACGGCAACCCGCACAGGCGCGGCCAGCGGTGTCGCCACTCAATATTTAGCACGCCAGGACGCGACGACGGTGACCATCTTCGGTGCCGGCGCATTGGCACCGAGTCAGTTGGCAGCCATGTGTGCAGTCCGTCCCATTCGGCGCGCCTATGTGGTAACGCGCAGTGGAGAAAAAGATGGGCCGTTTTGTGCGCAGATGAGCGCGGAACTGGACATTGAAGTGATCGCCAGCCGCAACACGCAACAGGCAGTCGAGCAAGCCGACATTATCTGCACGGCGACCAACAGCCAGACGCCACTTTTTTCAAGCGATTGGGTACGGCCCGGCACGCATATCAACGCGGTCGGCGCGTATACGCGCACGATGCGTGAACTCGATACAGCTACGATCCAGCGCAGCCATGTTTTTGTCGATCATCATCCGGCGGCCCAAACCGAAGCGGGCGATATTGTCATCCCGATCGCCGAACAGGCGCTGACCTATGCGCATGTTCGCGGTTCGTTGGGGGAAGTGATTACGGGCCAAGTCCGTGGCCGCACCGATGACGCGGAAATTACTGTCTTTAAGTCGGTTGGCCTAGCCATGCAAGATACGGTTACGGCAGCGCGCCTTTATGCCAAGGCAGTTGCGCTAGGCAGTGGGATCCACGTTGATCTATAACACTGCCCAAAAATTGA
>DAOTTR010000092.1:0-6481 GCA_034437715.1 Caldilineaceae bacterium | reverse complement strand
CATCCAATCCAGCCGTTTTGCGCGCAACGCTGGCAGCTTGCGCCTTTGCCTGCGCCATTTTGCAAATTTATCTACCACTCTCCCTCTCTATCTCACCAATACATGTGGGTAAAGGTAAGCGCTCGGACCAATAGTTCCGTCGAAAGTGAGCTAGACCAGTATATTAATCTGGGACAGAAACCGATAGAAGAAGATGTTCTCGACGATATCCCCGGTGAGAATGACGAGGAGGATGAGGATGCCGCGCCGATCCCGCGTATCGAACGCGATACCAAGCTTGAAGAAGAGATCGAGCGCGAGAAGTATGTCCCCATCGAAAAGCTCGTCGCCGATGTTCCTGAGATCAGCCAGACGCTTGATCCCGTGCGCATTTACCTGCGCGAGATTGGCCGTCACCCGCTGCTTATGGCAGAAGAAGAACTCGAACTGGCCCAACAGATCAAAGATGGCATCGAACCAATGGAGCGCGTAGAGGCGATTATCGGTCCAATTGAGGGTCAGATCGCACTTTCGACGCGGATGACGCGCTCGCTCGATGAGATTGAAGCAGTCACCGATGAGGACGAACAATTCGAGCTGCAAGAGAAGATTCGCACGGCCAAACGCGCCCACAACCGTCTCACCCAGAGCAACCTGCGCTTGGTGGTGAGTGTGGCCAAACGTTACATTGGCCGCGGCCTCAACTTTCTTGACTTGATTCAAGAAGGCAATGTCGGCCTGATTCGCGCGGTGGATAAATTCGATCATACCCTCGGCTTCAAATTCAGCACCTATGCCACCTGGTGGATTCGCCAAGCGATCAGCCGGGCCATTGCGGACCAGGCACGTACGATCCGCATTCCGGTCCACATGGTCGAGACGATCAACCGCCAGAGTCGGATTCAGCGCAAACTCCAACAGGATCTTGGCCGCGAGCCAACCTTTGAGGAGATCGCGCTGGAGATGGACTTTATGGAGACCGACGACATCGACAAGGTGCGCCGCTCGATGGTCAGTGGCTTGCCAATGGAGGCAGATGTCGAGCGGCGTTTAGAGCGCGCAGCGGCCAAAGTCCAGCGCATCAAGCGGCTGAGCCAGGAGCCAATCAGCCTCAACACGCCAGTAGGCACCGAAGAGAACAGATCGCTGGGTGACTTTATCGAAGATGACAGCATGCCCGCCCCCGAAGGAATGGCCAGTCGGCGCCTGCTGCAAGAGCACATGAGCGAGATTCTTGACGGGCTGAGCGAACGCGAGCGCAAGGTGCTGGTGATGCGCTTTGGCCTGGAAGATGTCGGTCGCGAGTTCAACGTTACCCGTGAACGCGTACGTCAGATTGAAGCAAAGGCGCTGCGCAAATTGCGCCACCCGCTGCGCAGCCGCAAATTACGCGATTATTTGGGGTAAAAGCCCAACTCACGCCACAACTGATCATTTCGCACTCATTCCCGATTATCGGCAGCATCGTCTGCCGGCAATCGGGAATTTATTTTGGGCTTTATACTAATTAGGACGTACGCAGCGCTCGGCGGCTGAGCGGGAGCCCTTCGGGCGCGAAGCCAGAGAGCGCTGCGTACGTCCTATAATTATTTAATCCCGGTCAGGGTGATGCCCTGGACAAAGTACTTTTGCGCAGAGATGTAAACCAGCAACACCGGGATGATACTGACGGTGGACGCCGCCATCAGCAGGGTCACCTGTGTAAAATATTCGCCTTGGAAGAGCGCCAATCCCACCGGCAAGGTCTGCAAGCGGATCGACGTGATAAAAATTAGCGGGCCGAAAAGGTCGTTCCAAGAATCTAAGAAGGTAAAGACGCCGACCGCAGCCAGCGCGGGCTTGACTTGCGGCAGCATGATCCGCCAATAGATGCCAAAGAGCGAACAGCCATCGATCTTAGCAGCATCTTCCAACTCCTGCGGCATCGTCTTGAAGAATTGGCGCATGAGAAAGGTGGCATAGACCGGCGTCAGCACGCGCGGCACCCAGAGCGGGAGATGGGTGTCGAGCCAGCCCAGATCGCGAAAGATGATATATTGCGGAATCAGATAGACGATGCCGGGGATCATGGCCGTCGAGAGCAAGATCGAGAAGGCCAGATCCTTGCCGATAAAGCGGATGCGCGCAAAAGAGTAGGCGGCCAGCGAGGTCACCAGCAGTAATCCCACCACATTATAGATCGCCAGACTGATGCTATTGAAAAACATCCGCACGATGATCGGTGTCTGTAACAGATAGAGATAGTTCTGCCACTGCGGCACTTTGGGCAGGATCGTGGGCGGCAGCGTCATCAGCTCTGCTTCCGTTTTGAGCGAAGCACTCACCATCCACAAGAGCGGCAAAAGAAAGCCCAGTGCCAACACCACCATCAGGCTGTGGAAGAGGGTGGAGACCAGCAAGCGCTGTAGCCGCACCCCCCAGGTGCGTCGCGCACGCCGCGCGCCCGGCAACACCGCCACACCTTGTCCAACTTTGGCCAGTTCACCCATAATAAGATCCCGCCTGTTAATTGACTACTTATAGTGAAACGTGAAACGTAATGCGTAAAACGACTGATTCACGTTTTACGTTTTACGTTTTATGTTTTACGTTTCACGCATCACACTATTCATAAAAGACCCAACGCCTTTGCATCTGCCACTGCACCAATGTGATCAGCGCTATGAGCAGGAAGAGCACCCAGGCCATCGCCGAGGCATACCCAAGCCGGCCGAAGGCAAAGGCATTCTGATAGAGATAGTGGATGTAGACATTGGTCGCATTGGCCGGCCCGCCTTGGGTCATCACATAGATCAGCCCAAAGACTTGAAAGGAGGAGATAAACTGGGTGATCAGCAGAAAGAAGAGCGAGGGCGTTAGCAAGGGCAAGGTCACGCGCCGAAAGCGCGCCAACGCGCCCGCGCCATCCAGCTTGGCCGCCTCATAGAGCGATTCGGGAATCCCTTGCAAGCCGGCCAGCAAAATCAACATGGGATAGCCGACATGCTGCCAAACCCCCACCACAATCACCGCCGGCATCGCCCAGACCAGGCTACTCAACCACGCTGGCCCGGTGATGCCCACCAACGAGACCACCCAGTTGATCAGCCCCACGTCTGGCGCATAGAGCCAGAACCAGACCAGGCTAATCGCAACGGTGCTGGTGACATTGGGGGCAAAAAAGGCCGTGCGATACCAGTAGACCATCCGCATGGAACGATTGCAGAGCAGAGCCAGGAGCAACGCCAACCCCATACTCAGCGGGATCGAGCCTAGTGTATAATAAGCGGTGTTGCGCAAGGTCAGGCGAAAGAAGCGATCATCAGTGACCAGCCGGGTATAGTTGTCAATGCCGACAAAACTGGGGTTATTCAACCCAGTCCAGTTGGTCAACGAAGCATAGATCGAGACCAGAATCGGGTAAAATTGAAATGCGCAGACCCCAATCACCACCGGCAGAATGAAGAGCCAGCCAAAGAAATGTTCCTGTAGCCTCATGCGCGAGATGCGCCGGGGAAAGCGGCGGTTGACCGTTGCTGTTGCCATGACGGCGGCTCCTTGTTATACGTTAAAGCCGAATTCAAGCGGTTAACGTAACGATCAGGTTTTTACCTTACCCCTAAATCCCCTCTCCAGTTTGGAGAGGGGACTTGTAACTATCTTTCTCCCCTCGCCAGTTTGGCGAGGAGCGCAGCAGCGTCAAGCCCTAAACTTCACCAGCCAGCGCACGCTCTACCTCTTCGCGGATGCCGCCGATGGCGTCTTCGGCGGTGGCCTGACAGGTATAAACCAGTTCCAGTTCACCGCGGTAGAAGGAGCGCGCCCGCTCAATGTAGGCCGAGAAATTCTCCGTGACCGAATTGTCGAGCGCATCGATGACCAGGCTGATGTGCTCCGGCGGCTGATCCCCGTTGTTTTCGACCATATAATTGGCCATCTCGCGCAACGGCGGGATAAAGGCCCCCGAGTCCGCAAAAAGTTTAGCCCCATCGGTGCCGCTCATATACTTAAGCAGCTCCCACGCCCCATCAGGATTGGTCGAAACACTCGGTACACAGAAGCAGACGATGGTCGCAATCGCCTTTTGATCGGCCTGGCCGGGTGAAGGGGCGATATCCCAGGTGAAGCCGGTAGCATTCTCACGCATGTAAGGCGCCACGCCAAAGACATTGAAATACATCCCGATCTGGCCGGCAGCAAAGAGTTGGTTGGGCGCACCGGTACGTTGCACTACCCCCCACTCCGGCTGTACCGCATGGACACAAGTTAGATCCGCCACCCATTGAATCGCCTGCAAGGAGTTGGGATTGGCCAAGGTGAATTCAGTGCCATCAAACGAATAGATGCCACTCGCTTCGCCATTGGCGACCGGAAAAACCGTCTCATAGCCGGTTGCGCTGTAGACCAACGCGCCCCAGCGCTCGCCCGGCACCGTCAGCGCCTGGGCCGCGGCCAGAAAATCGTCGAACTTCCAATTCTCATCAGTCCACGTCGTGGGCGGCAGCGTCACGCCCGCCTCTTCAAACATCGTCTTGTTGTAGAGCACAACTGTGGGTTGACAGCCAACACTCCAGGCGGTATATTCGCCGGTCGGCTGCCGTGGGAAGTTAAAGATCGTCTCAAAGTACTCTTCCCCCGTGATGCCATCGCGCTCCAGGAAAGAGCTTAGATCGAGCAGCGCGTTTTCACTGGTATAACCGCGCACAAAGTCGTCGTTGATGCGCATAATGTCGGGTGCGGTACCGCCGGCGATCATGGTGCGCATGCGGGTCTCGTAATCCTGCGCCGGGGCCGGTTGCACTTCGACCGCAACCCCCGTCGCGTCTTGATAGGCGTTGATCACCGTTTCAAAGGGGGTACCCGTAATTTCATCCCAGTTCATCAACGAAATCCCTTGGCCTTCGGCAGCCGGCGCACCGGCGCTAACATCCCCGGCTGGAGACCCACTAGGCATGCCCGGCAGCGCACAGGCCGCCAATGCCGCTGTTCCCGTCGTCAACGCTAACCCTTGCAGTAGGGTACGCCGTGAAAGTCGAACCGTTCTCATATGCCATTCCTCCTGATTTGCCTAAAAAGTCGATGATAGACGATAGATGACCGACGACGGATGACCGACGCGCCCAGTGGGCACCCGCGGCTGAAAACTGAAAACTGAAAATGTCGTCCGTCGTCGCTTAATGCCCCTGATCACCGCCAAAGCCGGGCGTTTCGGGCAGGGGATAACAGCCGTCGATCAACTTGATCGGCGACCCTTCAGGGATAATGCCACTTTCCATAAAGAGGGTATTAGGCAGCGCAGCCAGCACATGCAGGTGGATGCCGCCGCCGTGGGAAGCATAGGGAATGTTGAAGGCATCGGCCATCAGGCCGATCTCCAGACACTCGGTGACGCCCCCGGCCCGGCGCAGATCGGGCTGGACAATGTCAATCGCGCGCCGCTCAAAGAGTTCGCGGAATTGGCGCTTGCCATAATTGTTCTCACCGGAGGCAATCGGGATCGTCAGATCGTGGGCGAGTTGCGCCAACCCCTCCACATTGTCGGCGCGCAAGGGTTCCTCAAACCAGTAACAGCCCATCTGCTCATAGACGCGCCCGCGGCGCAACGCCTCGTTGACGGTGAAGACCTGATTGGCATCGACCATCAGCAACTTCTGTTTGCCCAGAATCGAGCGCACCGCTTCGATGCGTTCGATATCCTCCTCCAAGGTGGGCGCGCCCACCTTCACCTTGACCCCACAAAAGCCCTGTGACATCGCTTTTTCGGTGATCCGCTTGAGTTCATCAAGCGGATAGTTAAGCCAGCCGGACATGGAATAAGCCGGCACCATCGTGCGCTGCGCCCCTAACAGTCGCCAGACCGGCTGCTCCAGCGCGCGCCCCATGATATCCCACAGCGCAATGTCGATCCCGGCGATGCCAAAGAGCGCCAGCCCCTGCACACCGTGGTAGTCGTTGAGTGTCCACAGTTTGTCGCGGATGCGGCGCACGAGAAAGGGATCTTCGCCAATGATCGCCGGCCCCAGCACCCCGTTGACCAGGAGGGCTAGCACTTCGGGCGCTTTCTCCACCCGGCCAAAATAGGTACTGCTGGTGCCGCGGATTCCTTCGCTGGTTTCAATGGTAATGTGACAGTGGCCGCTGGTATCGAGGGTTTGCAGAGCATCCCGGATCGGGTTGGCGCGCCGTTCCACGGTCGCGGTAGCGCGCACTTGCGTAATTTTCATTGGTTGATTCCTCGCTTGGGCATCACAACATGATTGCACACAAAGGTGGGGAAAAGACTTGTGCTGGGGAGCAATCGTCATTTAGGCGAATCCGAAAAATAAGTATGCCAGCTACCCCCTCCCAACCTCCCCCGCTTACGGGCTTACCTTTACCCACAAGTCGGAAAAGTAAGGTTGGCAGGGCCAGGTCAATGAAAACGGCAAGTGAAGCGCCGAGTTTAAAGTACTATATTGCTATTTTTTTGGGCATATAAATTTAAATAATCAGATTAACAATCATTTTAGATATATATGGTGAA
>DAOTTR010000091.1:0-6797 GCA_034437715.1 Caldilineaceae bacterium | reverse complement strand
GGGCGGCTTGCCGCCGCCCGTTCGCAGCGAGCCAAACGCGGGGCGGCGGCGCGGCCGCCCCTACGCATGATTTTGTTGGGCAAGCGCTGGATCCTTATTGCTTTGCAAGCGCCTTAGGCCGCTCTGTACTAGCTGAAACAACCAGCCCAGTCTGCCGCTACCAACGCCCGCGGCAGACTGGGCTGGTTGTGCATTCACGGGGAATCTGCTTGTAACGTTCGCTATCATGATTCCGATTACGATATTGGGCCGGAATCACCAAAAAAAGCGCCGATCTGCGTCAACAGATCGGCTGGTGTGGTAGAGACCGTTGGACGGCAAACCTACCAAGAAATAGGATAGCAGATTTTTTTGCTTTTGACAATGACCCTAAACTTACGATTTTTTGCACCCTCTTCATAACCCCTACCTTTTCCTATCAGTAGCTTGCCTTTACCCACATCTTTTTATGCCAGCGATAGCGGGTATCTACACCAACAACGTCTGCTCGATCTCAGCGATCAGGAAGGGCAAGTTTGGCTGGGTGAAGCTCAAGCCGGGGGCCACAATGCGCTTGTGTTTGATGTCCGGCGGCACATGCTTGTGATGTGGATGCGTGGAGGCTAATGTCGGATCGTTGGGATGGGGCTGCGAGTCATACCAACAAAGTTGTTTGTCGCCGCGCCAGACTTCGTAGCCATAGGTCTCGATTTGGAGTGGCCCATATTCGAGCGTCAGGCGCTCCCGGACGAGCAAACGTACATTGCTGTGAAAAAGCAGTTCGCCGCGCCTAAGAACAGTAAAAAGAATCAAGTATCCAGTCGGGGCGGCTTGCCGCCGCCCGTTCGCAGCGAGCCAAAGGCGGGGCGGCGGCGCGGCCGCCCCTACGCATGATTTTGTTGGGCAAGCGCTGGATGCTTATTTCTTTGAAATGGCCTAAGAACAATATCAGCACTGCGGCGAACAACCACCAACATCGAGCTGGCGATTGTCGGATAACGCAGTTGAAGGGTATAGATGAATTGTTCGTATTCAGGCAGGGATGGGAAGTGGTTCACGATGCATGGCCTTCTCAATGATTTGCATCAGCGGCGTTTGTTGTTCCAATACCCGGATTGCCGCCTGATATTGCAGCCGACGCCGCACCCAAATCTGATAGGCACCTGCCCAATCGTTCCATTCAAGCACCGAAGCATGATCCGGCGGTTCTTCACCGACGCTATAGACCGCATAAAAGGTCTCAGAGAGAATATTGTACTTGCGTTCATACATCAACATGTCTTCTTCACAAGCATGAATATCTTGAATTATCTCAGAAAGCGTCATCATGGTCTTCCTTTCCTTACAGACAACCGCCTAGCCATAGTCCAGCCATAGTATAGCATAACATACACGAGGATAGCGCAACATGCACGCAACATACTACCTATTCTTCGCATTTCGCAACAAGATGTGATCAAGCTACGTTAGACAGAATTTCCCCCAATCAAGCCCTTCCAACCGTCGCGCAACCTCCTATCATCAAAAATGAATAGACCGTAGAAATCATCTTACGTTGGCCTGACCCGTAAGCGCCATAGCCCATTGGTACTAGTGACAACCTACCTGTCTTGTGTAAAACTGGGGACGACATTAGCAAAGTGTATTGACTTGCGTCATCTCTACTCGTCGATTGGCTTTACGTATAACTTTACGTAGAGGCCTGACATATTTTTGCAGCCTGGCAGTTTTAATCGACTGTCTCATCGACTAGGACCCCTATGCGCGCTATGAATAAATCAATGACGGTGGCGAGGTAAAGAGACCTTATTCCGATTTAATTTTATGCATTCGTAGGTGCGGTTACAAATCGCACCTATCAGAACCACCATACCCTGTTTTGTCGCCCAAAGAACAAATCGGAATAATCTCTAAGCAGTAACGCAGTAAAAAGTAAAGAAGCGCACTGATCTGCGTCAACAGATCAGTTGGGGTGGTAGAAATCGTTGGACGGCAAACCTACCGAGACAGTTATTCGATAAATACCTCGGTATTCGTCGAGCGCCATTGGCTCGTGCAGGAGCAGCAAACCGGATAATCATTGTATCTGGTATGTTGCTACCCACCAAGCAGATCGGTGTTATCGACAAGTCTTTGCAGCATCACCCCTTTTTGCCCTTCTGTATCTTTTCAATCCATTCATACAGCGTGAAGTGACCGAAGCTGTCCCAACGCAAATCTCCGTGTGAATTTTCTTTCGTCGCATGTTCTGGATTTGCTGTGTAATTTGGTATTGTTGGGCACTTTTCGCTGATTGCACTGCGGTTTTTCTTTGCGCGCCGGACGCCAGGTAAGCTGGCGCGCAAAGAAGCGCCCTGATATAGGTGTCTTGTGGGGCTTACTAGCATGTGGCGTGGTATTGCTAGCAGATCTCACGAGACATGGCAGTGCAGTGTTGATCCATGTTTGTTTTGGCGGCGCTTTATATTTTTGCCGCTATGTAGGGTCGACCCATGTAAAAGTCATAAAAATGGTAATGATTTTTAGAAAGGGCTCGCATGACTTTGAAGAATTTTATCGATTTGATATGCCGGGACAGCTATTCCAGCATAGTGATCAGTGAGTAGGCGCTACTAGATAATTGTTATCATCTGCTAACGCTGACTTTCACCAACAGGAGTGTATAGGATGTCTCAATCGAAACGTTTAAGAACAAAAGTAATTCATCTGCTAGTTGTCTTTGTTCAGATTCTGTCTGTACTGGGCATGGGCACGGCGACCTTCAGTCAGCCCACGTTGCCGGTGGCCCAAGATGCTGGACAGACAACCCAAGGGACATGGTTCACCCAGGGATTAGATAGTGTTGCCCAGTGGACGCAGCAACTGTTTGGGGCTAAAGTCGCTTTGGCACAGACGGGGTCGCCCGGCGGCATTGCCACCGACCTTAGCCTCTGGCTGCGCGCTGACGCTGGCATCACGGTCACTGTGGGCAGCCAAGTTGGGCCCTGGGGCGACCAAAGTGGCGACAGCAACAACGCTACTGCCACTGGTGCACCTGTGCTGACGAATGGCATCAACTTCAACCCATCCATCTACTACAACGGTGTGGATGGGCATGATATGCCAAACTCGTTAACCAATCAGTACACGGTTTTTACCGTCGCGCGCCTACAAGGCACACAGAACGGACGACTCTTTGCCAGCCAAACAGGCAATGTGTTGATCGGGTACCATAACAATTATGAAGATGTGCTTTACCTCGATGGTAGCCCTAGCTTCCTGACGGCCCAGGCCGCAACGACGAACCCGCACCTGTATACGCTACGGCGCGATGCTGGGGGTGGTTATCAGATGTTGAGCGCTGGCACGAATCTCTATGCCGGTGCTGGCGCAGCGAATTCTGTTGTTCGTTTTGGGATTGCCAATGGGGGGGTCTTTGGTGCCAGCCAAGCGGCCAAAGGCTATGTGTCGGAAGTCATTGCCTACGACCGCTCGTTGACAACCGCACAGATCAACCAAGTGGAATCCTATCTCGCGATCAAATATGGCTTCACCCTGGGGCATAACTATTTTACCAGCGCTGGTGATCCACTCTACAACATCTCCTCCTATGGCAACAACGTTGCTGGGATTGGCCGCGATGATACAAGCAACTTGAACCAGAAACAATCGAAAAGCACGGCAGCCGATAGTCTCGTGACTATGGGGTTGGGTATGTTGGCTGGTACCAATATTTCCAACACCAATACCTTTGCAGATGATGCAAGCTTTTTACTGTGGGGTAACAACAGTGGTAGCACACAGTTTTCGACGCCATTGACAGGCCCTGGCAGCACCACTGTGAACAACCGGATGACACGGCTATGGCGCGCCCAGGAAACTGGCACCGTCGGCACCGTCAAGGTTGCGATTCCTGCCAGCGTGAGTTTGGGCAACACGACCTATTTGGTAGTCTCCAACAATGCAACGATTGATGACAATGATGATTTTCTGCCGCTGAGCCCACAGACGGTTGACGGCATAGATTACCTATCCACTGATTTCAACTTTGCTAGTGGTACGCAATACTTCACCTTCGCTACCTATGCAACGGCACCTGGTGGTGTAGTGTCAAGTCTCGGTTGGTGGTTCCAGGGGAATGCCGGTTTGCAGACCAGCGGCAGCGCCGTGACTGGGTGGCAGGATGGTAATGGCCTGGTGAGCGTGAGCCAGGGGACTGTGGCCAGCCAACCAACCGCCACCAAGTATCAGAACTTTAACCCCATTGTTACCTTTGATGGTGTAGATGATGCGTTGATCAACGGTGCTGGTTACTGGAAGGGCACAACTGGCAACCAACAATATAACACCTTTATCGTGAGCACGAATCAAAATGCCGGGGGGGTGAATGCGGCTTTTGCTGAAAATACAGCACAAGGCTGGCAGACAATGTTCTTGCCCTATACAGGCAATGTGCATAACGGCCTCTGGATTGGCCCGGTGCCCTTTGTTGCAAGTAGCAACCAGATCGGTACGGTCGGTATGCCGTATTTGTGGAGTGGTACGTACAACAACAGCAGCGTGCCCAAGTTAAATACGATCAGTCAAAATGGCAAAGAGGTGGGCACCTCTGCCCTGACTGTTGCCTTCGACGGTAACAACAGCCCTCTCTATCTTGGTGGTTCGGGTAACGGCTGGCAATATAACGGTGATATTGCCGAAGTGGCAATGTATGCGACTGATCTGACCCCAATCCAGCGCCAACAGATACAATCGTATCTAGCTTTGAAGTGGGGCATCTCGCTCGACCAGAGCGTTCCCACCAATTATCTGGCTTCGGATGGCAGTATCTATTGGGATGTTGCGGCAAGTGGTGTATACACACATAACATTGCGGGTATCGCTTATGATCTGAGCGCGGGCTTGAACCAGAAGCAATCGCGCAGTGTCAACACGACGAACAGTGGCAACATCGTTACAATCGGGTTGGGCGCGATTGCTGCCACCAATGCCGACAACGCCAGTGTCCTCACGGTTGATCGCAGTGCTATGGTCTGGAGCGATAATGGGGAGGCGAGTCAGTTTGCCACAGCATTAACTGGCCCGGGCAGCACCATCCTCAACAATCGCATGACGCGTGTGTGGCGGGTGCAAGAGAATGGCACCGTTGGCAGTGTCCAAGTTGCCATTCCGGCTACAACTGGCTTAGGACCCACTGTCTATTTGGTAGTCTCCGACGATGATACGATCGATGCCAGCGATGACTATCTCCCGCTGAGTCTACACACAGTCGGCAGCACAAACTATCTAGCGGCTAACGTCAACTTCGATGCCGGTCAATACTTTACCTTTGCCACCTATATGGCGTCCCCTGGTGGCGTTGTGCCCGATCTGAAACTATGGCTCAAGGCTGACAACGGTACAGGCGTACCGGTTAACAATACTGTCGGCACTTGGTATGACCAGAGCATCTGGAACAACCATGGCGCACCAACGGGTCAGCCTATGCTAACTTATGGGTTGAACTACAACCCAGCGGTCTATTATAACAGCGCCACCGCGACCTTCCTGGACGGCCATAATATGCCGAACACACTGAATGGTGAATACACCATTGTGACAGTGGCGCGTATGGAAGGTGGCCGCAACCGTCGTCTCTTTGCTAGCCAGCAGGGCAATGTGATCCTGGGTTACTACAATAACAAAGAAGATGTAATCTTCTTGGACGGTAACCCGAACCTGCTGGTCGGTCAGAATGCGAATATTATGCCCAATCTCTATACGATAAAACGGGCTACCGGTGGTGCCTTTGAGATGCAGAGCATGGGCAATATTCTCCATTCGGGTGCTGCCTCGACCAATTCTAATATTCAGTTATCGATTGGTAATGGCGGTCTACAAGGTGCTGCCGAAGCTTCAATTGCCTACGTCTCCGAGGTAATTGCGTATGACCGCGAGTTGACAGCCGCCGAGGTCCAGAAGATCGAAACTTATCTGGCAATCAAGTATGGTCTCACCCTTGGGCGCAACTATAACGATAGCGCAGAGAACTTGATCTACAGCACCGGTACCTATGGCAACAATATTGCCGGTATTGGTCGCGACGATAGCAGCGGCTTGAATCAGCGCCAGTCGCATAGCAGCAATGACAACACCTTTGTCAGCATGAGCTTAGGCGCATTGGCTCCGCTGAATATGGATAATACGAGCGTCTTTACCGATGATCTGAGCTTTGTGCTCTTTGGTGATGATGATGGTGCCACGACCTTTGGTGAGCTAGTAACGGGCGCACCCTATCCACTCGAACGCATTGATCGCACCTGGAAAGTGCGGGCTACCGGCAACCCCGGTCCAGTTTCCGTGCTGGTACCCCAAGGTGCGTTTGTCGGCAATACGCCGGTCTTTATCCTTTCGGTGGATCAAACGATTGACGGCAGCGATACCTTCATCCCAATGACGGATGATGGTCAAGGCAACTTCCAAGCCTTGATCAACTTCCCGGTGGGGGTCAATCGCTACTTTACCCTGGCAGAAAATCCGGTAAAAGAGACAATCGGCAAGACCAGCGTCAAGACGGATGTGCCGATCGGTGGCGTGGGCATGGTAACCACCACCTGGCTGATCACCTATAACAATACGACGGGTAAAATCCTGAATAATGTTGTCTTGAACGATATTTTCGGGCCAGATCAGACCTATGTGAACAGCAGCTTGGAGATTCCACCAGGGTGGGATGCGCAATACTCAACAGATAGCGGCGCGACGTACGACACTGCCGAGCCCGTATCTGGCGTAAATGCGCTGCGCTTTAGCAATCCCTTTGTTGCACCCAATGCCTTGGGGCAAGGCCGTACGATGAA
>DAOTTR010000090.1:0-1752 GCA_034437715.1 Caldilineaceae bacterium | reverse complement strand
GCTGCGGCCTACGGCGCTGGCGCGGGATTAGGCGCGGCTGTCGCCTACAAGTCGGTGGTTGCCGCCATTCTCCTGGGGGAAGCGTTGAAAATCGGTGGTATTGTCGGTGGTATGACCGGTGCCACCCCTAGTTTCTGCAATCTATAAGCATAACAGCTTGGCTTGCTTGTCACGATTGGAACAAGAATTGATGTTACCACGCGTTTTGCCCTATTTGACCAAACTGGGTTCGGGTTTGCTGGTCCTCCTCACCATGCTACTCATGGGCGCGACGCCGTTGAATAGCCAAACCTGCACCAGCGATAGCGAACCCAATGATCAGCCCGCCCAGGCGACGGCGATTGCGGGCGCAGGTTGTATCCGCTCCGAGTTGGGCGAGAGCGATCAAGATATCTACGCGTGGACGGTTGACGAAGCCGCCGCGCGCCAACGCTGGACCTTTGCGTTGCAAGGGATGCCGACTGGCCTGACCTCTGTGCAGATCTTGCGCATCACCTTGGCCGATAATGGGGTTGACGTCGCAGAATCTACCAAACTCGCCGAATTTTCGGTGCAAAGAGGTGGCAGTGCTACGCTCGATTCGCTACTCTTTATTCCCGGCACCTATTACTTGGGCATTGTCGCAGCGGGTGGGACCGGCGCGTATGAATTGGATATCCAAGCGGCGGCACCGTTGCCCGTGGCTGCGGATCAGGAATCGACCCAATCTGCGCCGGCACCGTTACCTGCTCCCCAGGCGGATAGGATACAACTCGCTGGCGATTTGATGGGCGCCGATGACTACTTTGCGTGGACGGTAAGCGCGACCCATGCCGCGCAACGCTGGCGTATTACCGCACAGTTGCCGTTGGGTGAGCCTGGCTATCTCTATCTCTACGACAGTCAAGCTAATCAGCTAACCTATCGTGAGGTCAGTGCTCGTGGCGGGATCGATCTGCCCGCGCTGGGACTAGTGGCGGGGGATTATCAAATTCGCGTGGCTACAGGACGCGATTATGCAACGCCTTACCTGCTAACGCTTCAACCCGATGGTGAACGTAGCGCCACCCAGGAAGAAGAACCCAACGATGATATGCAACATGCCTGGCCCTTTGATCCGCTGCGGCCCATGGCTGGCGGGTTGGCTGCGGATCACTACGATATTGATTTTTACAAGTTGACTGTCGATGCCACCTTTGCCGCTGCGCAATGGCAACTCACC
Source organism: Caldilineaceae bacterium (assembly GCA_034437715.1). GTDB lineage: Bacteria > Chloroflexota > Anaerolineae > Caldilineales > Caldilineaceae > JAHBVH01. Next base: position 551 of record DAOTTR010000090.1, on the reverse strand, counting down.
GCCACCCCGTCCCTCCCCGCCGACTATGAACTTTGTCTGCTCGATGATGCGGGCACGGCACTCCAATGTCGCACTGGCGATGGCAGTGAGCTGTTGCCCACCCTCACTGATCTGACATTTGTGCCGGGCGAATATTACATTACCTTGCGCGACAAGCGCTATGGGGGAGCCAACTACACGCTGGCTTTTGAAGAAATTGGTGAGGTGCCGGCTGGCTACGAGAATGAACCTAACGATGATATCGCTCATGCCTGGCCACTTGGCGAAGCAAGTGTCATCCAGGGACGTTTTGTCGGCTATGAGGATGACTACTACCGGTTTACAGCAACTGGCGACCCCCAGTTGTGGCGCATCCAGCTCAATGGCGATAACCTGGACAGCCTCTCGCTGGTCGAGGTCGATGGCACAGAGTTGCTGAGTGCGCGACCCAACGGCGCCAACCGTTTGCGTCTGGACGATCTCTATCTGTGGCCCGGCGATCATTTGATCCGCGTGCGTGGTACCGATGCCGATTATAGCGTGCGCGTGATTCCCCTGGGCCCGCCCGCCAT
>DAOTTR010000089.1:0-6458 GCA_034437715.1 Caldilineaceae bacterium | reverse complement strand
ATGGGCAAGGTAGGCCCGTGAATATCATCCAGTTTGCCCCCCACTTGTAATGAAACTGTGGCCCCAATCCCAGCCTGAAAACAAGTTTGGACTGATTCGGGATCATAGATCGCCACCACCCAGCCATCAGCCTTCTGGGCCAGCAACTGTTCGAGGATAATCGTCGCATCGCCGGCACTGCCGCCGCCAATATTGTCACCCAACTCAAAGAGGGCAACCGGTGTCTCGCTGCTGTTCATCGCCATTTGCACGGCGGTGGCTGCGTCGGGAATCTGAGGAATCAGCGCTTCACGCGCCGCCCACATCATAGCGCTCAGGCGATCACATTCGCGCTGGGCCAATGCAGCGTCGCCATCGGCAATCACAACGATGGTGGGCCCCATAGCGGGCACGTCGGCATATTGATAGCCCGCCGCAATGCTGACGGCCAGAATGCCGGGCTGCTTTTCCAACTCAATCGCCGCATCCATTAGGGTTTTCATAGGGCCACGGCTGGTATTGTGAAAGGCAATATTAAAGAGCACTTCGGGTTTGGCAATCGCCGAGACTGGCTGGGCTTCACCGCGGATTGTGCGCACCAGCAGTTCGGCCGCTTGCAAACCGCGCTCTGGCTGATCAATGTGTGGACAAGTCTTGTAGATGATCAGCCCGGTTGCATCTTGTACCAGCTGTTCGGGCACATTGCCATGATAGTCATGGGTGACAAAGAGAGGAAAATCTGGCCCCACCACTTCGCGCACACGGCGCACGGTTTCGCCATCGGCCTGGGGAAAATCCTCGGCCACCATGGCACCATGCAGCGCCAGCAGCATACCGTCAATATTGGGCAACGCGGTGCGCACGCCATCCAGTAACTCGCCGATAATGGCCTCATAGGTGGCGCGCGTCAATGGGCCCGCCGGCGTAGCATCGGCACCGATCAAGGGGTGCAACTCAAAGTCGTACTCATCAGCCCCTTTGATATAGCCCGCGACTTCGTGAAAGGTGGGGCGATAATGGGCCACGACATCTGCGCCGCGGAAAATATGAAAATCCGCCAGGGTCGTCGGATCGGCGGCAAAGGTGTTGGATTCGTGCATAAAGCCAGCAATGGCAATTCGCATGGTAGTTTGCTCCAGATGTTTGTTCTTTGGGTAGGATCATGTTGGATCAAACGATACCAACGATGCGCATGATTGTCAAAGTCACAAAAAGTACGGGTGTATTGCACTTTGGGCGTAAATTTTTAGCGAGCAACGTGTGCCGGGGACGAGCGACGAACACACCGCTTTGATAAACGATAACCCCGCTCGTCCCCGGCACACTTCTACCCACCTTGAAATACACCCCAAAAAGCGCAGCGCGAAGCCGCGGCCACGTTACTACCGCGCCACCGAGATTTTATCCCAAGAATAGCACCAGATATAATGAACTATGCTTTGTGCAAATTGGAATAAACAGGCTACCCATTGAATTGATTGAAGGAATTCTGCATGACTACATCTACCGTTCGCGGATCGTATGCCAAATTAGCCATTATCCTTGGCACGCTTACGGCCTTTGGCCCATTCTCGATTGATATGTATCTACCGGCCTTACCGGCCATAGCCCAAGATTTTGGGGTGGAGACATCGGCGGTACAGCAGACCTTGGCCGTCTTTTTTATTGGATTGTCGTTGGGGCAAGCGCTCTACGGCCCAATCTCGGATCGCTATGGTCGGCGTTTGCCCCTGCTCTTTGGCTGCGCGCTCTATGCGATTGCCTGTATTGGCTGTGCTTTTGCCACCTCGATCGAAAGTTTGATTGTCCTGCGCTTTATTCAAGCATTGGGAGGCTGTGCAGGCATGGTGATCAGCCGCTCGATAGTGCGCGATCTATTTGACCAACAGGAGTCGGCGCGCATGTATTCGCTGCTGATGTTGGTGTTGGGGTTGGCCCCGATCACGGCACCCCTGATCGGTGGACAGTTGCTGCTCTTTGCCAGTTGGCGCGCCATCTTCTTCGTATTGGCGGGGTTTGGAATTGCTTGTTTATTGTTGGTGCTTTTCATTCTACGCGAAAGCTTGCCCGAAGAACGCCGCACGCGCACAGGATTGGGCGAGGCGCTGCGCATCTATGGCTCACTGCTCACCGATGGCCGCTATATGGGCTATGCATTGGCCGGGGGCCTGGCCTCGGGTGCTATGTTCGCCTACATCTCTGGCTCGCCCTTTGTCTTTATTGAGCTCAACGGTGTCGCCCCGGAACGGTATGGCTTGATTTTTGGCTCGAATGCGGTGGGCTTGATCGCGGCTTCACAGATCAATCGCTGGTTGTTGACACGCTATACCAGCAGCCAAATTCTCAAAGCAGCGCTCTCGGTTACCGCCACAACCGGCATCTTGTTGGTAGCGATGACGGCGGCGGGCGTGGGTGGCTTTACGGGGATGCTCGTGTTGATCTTTCTGTGCATTGCCAGCACCGGCTTTGTCGGTCCTAATTCAACCGCCGCCGCTATGGCCCCCTACGGTGCCCGCGCCGGCAGTGCATCGGCGCTGTTGGGCGCAGTCCAGTTTGCGATTGGTGCCGGCGCAGGCGCGCTGATCAGCATGTTCCATAATGGCACCGCCCTGCCGATGACGGGCACAATTGCCCTGTGTGGGGTGGCGGCATTTCTAGTCTTGCAATGGCGGTCGCTGCGCCCCCTACCCGCCGTGACCGCCGCATAAACAAAAAGTGCCAGCCAGGCCAAGCACGTTCACGTTCTGTTCACGCTCAGCTAACGGATGCGCGGTACGATGGTGCCATCTGATGCTCGCCACCCCAGCAGATAAATGTAAGTAGGGAAAGGCTAGCGCTGTTTATCTAACGAATCGCAGGGATCCTGCAACGAAAGGCATTATCTTATGGCATGGCAAATTGACAATGGTCACTCGCACATTCAGTTCAGCGTTCGGCACATGATGCTCGCCAAAGTGCGTGGCGAATTCCAGAAATTCTCGGGCACACTCGAATTGGACGAGATCAATCCGGCCAATACCAAGGTTGAGATTGCGATTGACGCCGCCAGCATCAACACACGCGACGAACAACGCGATGGTCATCTGAAGTCACCCGACTTTTTGGATGCGGCAACGCATCCCGCGATTACTTTTAAGAGTACCAGCGTCGAAGTGACCGGCTCGAACACGGCAAAATTGCACGGCGATCTGACCATTCTAGGTACGACTCGGCCCGTGACGCTCGACACCGAATTCCTGGGCAAATCCAAGAGCCCGTGGGGCACCGAAAACTATGGCTTCGAGGCGCATACCAAGATCAATCGCAAGGACTGGGGCCTCACCTGGAACGCCGCCCTAGAAACCGGTGGCGTCTTGGTCGGTGAAGATATTAATATTGATATCGAACTAGAGGCCGTCAAGCAGTAAATGCTCGTTCCTCACGCTCCGCATGGGAACCCCACTGTGGACGCAGAGTTAACAAACAAAAAGCCTGGCTAACGAATTAGCCAGGCTTTTTGTTGCGCTACCGAAGTAGCCGCGAGAAAACCACCAAAGGAGAAAACCACCATGCACACCCCCAGGATAGCATGGATGGACACAGTTTATGCTTGCAAAAGGCTGTCAACCCAACTCTGGGGACTGGGGTAGTTTGTTCTGCTTCTCCGCATGGGCAAAGAAGTGCTGTGGTTTCAAATCCAATTGCCACAACCCATAAACCAACGGAATCAATCCACAGGCCCAGGTTGCTAACACCAACATTTGTACCCAATCACTGGAGGAGAGGCTTAGCAAAAAGGTCGTCACCTGAAAAAAGACCGTGATGACACAGAGCACCAAAATGGCTTTCAAAACCAGAGTATAGCCCAGCAACAATTGACGCAGCCAAGGCGTGTGTTGGGGCATCTGCTGCACCGTAGACTGAACTGGAGCCCGATAAGGACCGTTGTGAAGCATATACATAAAGAAGACCTCCTACAAACGAAATCAGAACGCATGTTCTTCATTCATTATACCAAAGATCTTCCTGATTACCAAATCAATTAGAACAAATGAGCGCATTGCGTTCTAGATGGATTGCGAGGATGGGGGAAAATCGCGCGACAAGTAGACTGCGGCGGAAATAGTAAGACAGTAAGACAGTAGATCAGTACGACAGTTTGTACTGCTTTACTGTCTTACTGTCTTACTGTCCCAATGCTTTACTGTCCCACTGTCTTACTGTCTTACTATCCCACTGTCTTACTGTCTTACTGTCCACTATCTTACCGTCTACTTATTTGTGCTCAAAAGTACTAGGTAATCTTAATCCCTGCAAGCGCGCGCGTCAGCTCGACCGTCACGGTCGCCAATTGGCGCAGACGGTCGCTAATCAGGGGCGACGTGACATGCATGGTTGGTAGGCGATCATCGCCAAAGTCATCGCCCACGGCGTAGACAAAGCGCGGGATAATCATACAGCGGTAGTCGAGCATCAAGTCGTTGGAAATGTTCATCACCGACATATAGCTGCTGCGGCCACCCGCGGCACACAAAAAGCCCACCAATTTGTTAGTCCACGCTCTGCCCGTGAGTTCCAAGAGATTCTTGGCCACGGCATTGACATCAAAGGTATAGATGGGCACAGCCAAGATCACCGTTTGTGCCGCGGCAATTGCCTGCTTGATTGCGATGGTGTGTGGATGATCAGACGAAGTGCCAGCATTGCAAAAAGGCAATTCATAGTCGCGCAGATCATAAAGCCGCGCGCTGACTCCTAATTTTTCAAAATTTGTCACCATCTCGCGCGCCAGGACGTACGAACGACTTTGCTGATGCAGCGAACAACTGATCACAAGTATACTCACAAGTTCTCCCATTTCTTTCTTGGTGCGATGTATAGGCGGTAATCGCTATAATCTTGTAACGATTCAGGCCGCGGTTTTCACCTAGGGCCATTGCAAAGCAATAAGTATGCAGTAGGGGCGGCTTGCAGCCGCCCGTTCGCAGCGAGCCAAACGCGGGGCGGCGGCGCGGCCGCCCCTAGGCATGATTTTGTTGGGCACGCGCTGGATCCTTATTGCTTTGCAAGCGCCCAGGTGAATCGTTACATTTCATCATCTGCTGCGCTGAATGAATTCAGAGCCTGGCATAGAAAACGTGTTTAAACACGTTTGCCGTCGCAGGTGTTGAATTCATTCAACACGAATTTATCGTTGGCATAGTAGCTACACATAATCTTATAATATTTATGCATTATCGAAAAGTAACTCTTTTGCCAGCGCGCCAGCCACGCAATGATCCGTAAACCCATTGACAGGCGTGCGCTTTTCCAGTAAACTCACCTCATCTTCTGTAGACTTTTTCGGCAACCTGGGTGACCCAGCGATTATCTTCATATCAGTCTTCATATCAGTTGTCATCCCCATTCATCTGACAAGGAAGTGCCCATGCCCAACTCCTTTGCCACCACCGACAACCAGCCCTGCACTGCGTGTGCGCGCACCTTTCCCACCGCGATCTGGCGCATTGTGGATACGGTTGAACGCCCCGACCTGTACGCGCGCATCCGTGACCTTGCCCTCCATGATTTCGCCTGCCCCCATTGTGGCGCGACCCATAGTGTCGATGTGCCGCTCCTGGTCTATCGTCCGAATCAAACGCCAACCTTGATCTTTACCCCGCGTTGGCAGAGTGACGAAGCCGAACAACGCCAGAATGCCCAGGAATTGATCGAGCAGCTTAAAGCCAACCTGGGCGCGGCATGGGACGACCGTTGGCTGGCCGCCGCCGATACGTTGCCGTCGCTTGCCCAATCGATACCAGACCCCGCCGGTCTGCAGGAGGCGCTTTTCAATCAACTTATCGAATTGATCAATGCCCAACTTTGGGCAGAATCGCAGCGCATGGTTGAAGCGCACCCAGCATTGCTGAGCGATGCGGCCGACGCGTTGCTGGCGCAATTGGCCGCCGCCCAGGACGAGGAAGGAGCGCGCCAATCAGTAGAAGAACATAGGACGCTATTGCAACGTTGCCGCGCCGTGGGCGTGGAGCGCGCCTTTGCCGAGAAGATCGGTAGTCAACCAAGTAGACGCGAAATTCCACCGGCAGTACGTCCCCTCCTCAATGAGCTAGCCCAACTAACCCAACGCCGTGATATGCCGCGCCAGATTGCGCTCTGCCAACAAGCCCTGACAATGGTGGAACGTAGCATCCATCCACACCTGTGGGCAGCCTTGCAAGGTGAATTGGGCAACATCCTGGCCCAAAACCCGCTGGATGACCGCGCAGCCAACCTGGAGCAGGCGATTGCCGCCTATGAACAAGCCTTGCAGGTGCGGACGCGCGCGGCCATGCCCATCGAATGGGCGACTACGATGATGAATTTGGCGATCGCCTATTATTCGCGGATTCGGGGCGAGCGCGCAGCCAACCTGGAGCAGGCGATTGCCGCCTATGAACAAGCCTTGCAGGTGATGACGCGCCCGGCCATGCCCATCGAATGGGCGCAAACCATGATGA
>DAOTTR010000088.1:0-4051 GCA_034437715.1 Caldilineaceae bacterium | reverse complement strand
GTAACATCATCAATGTACCAGCTACTGACGGGTGACAAGTTTGTCGCCGAGTTTGTCTCGGCACGGATTTGCAGATCAACAGTCTGGCCGATATATGCGCGCAAATCGACATTGCGCAGCTTCCAACCCCCAGTTACTGTGTCGGCGGTAGTCACACGGTAGTCACACGTTAGTGGCACGTCCTATAATTTTTAGAAAACGAAGAGGCTACAGAAGCGGAAGCAACCCTCACCCAAAAGCTAAAATGCACCCTTTGGGAACCTAGAAGTGGGTATATGGACAAAGAATAGAGTAAAATACCCTTGTTCACAACGTTAACCTATAGTTTCCTGGAAAAGTTTTGTACCGTTCGGCTGAGCTCACGTCGAAGCCACATTTCTCAGTGCAAAAATGGGACAAAACTTTTCTGGACAAGTATACTATCCAAGGTGAACATTTCATACAATGGTGTAGTAGGAATCTCTTGAGTACACATGCTAATCCTTTGCTTTCGTCAGTTAACCCACTGGACGCAGAATTTGTAGCGGCCAACAAGGGCATTGGCTATTTGATTTGGATCTCATGGTCTACCCTGGCCGTCAATAAAATGTATGTCGGCTTGGTGACGATCGCCTTGCTCGGCCTGCTCTCGACCAATGGGCTGGAATGGTTACGCCGTTGGCTGATGCCCTGGGCGCAGGATTTTCCCACGCCGCGCTAAGCCGATGAGGGTTGCGACCCAGCGTATCAGCAAGCGCTATTCAGATTCACAAAATAACTGCTTGTTGGAACCGAGGTAACTTCTATGGCTTTACTCGAACTTGCTCTTGTCGGTGGCGCGGCCTATGCCAGCCTCCAAACCTATCGCCAGCGTGGGAAAAAGGCTCTCTGCTGGAGATCTTAAGCACAAAAACAGCAGAACAAACCGCGAACATCCAAACTGCCCTGACCAAGCTTGATGCGCGCTATCAATTATTTATCCAAACCAAGCTTGATCCTTTGTTGGGTGGGGAAGCCCGCCACCAACAAATGGATCTGCTGGCTTCGGATACAAAGCTGCAAGTCAATGATATTTTAACCAACACCGACGATGCGGAGATCAATCGCTATCTGGGCTTGTCGGTGTCCCTGATGGGCGTCGCAACCCTGAGCACGCTGCTCTTTCCGCCCTTGTTGTTGTTGACGACAGCGGGCGCTATCTACCTGACCTGGCCCGTATATAAAGCCGCGTACCAATCCATCCGCCAAGAAAAGCGCGTAAAAACCGAGCTGATTGTGGCGCTTTATATGAGCGGGATGTGGTTGAATGGCTATTTTGTCTTTGGCGCTTTTGTCTGCGCCCTCTTTTTTCTGGGGACGAAAGTGCTTTTTCAGATGGAAGGTCGTTCGCGCAAGGGCATTACCGACATCTTTGGTCAGCAGCCGCGTTTTGCCTGGCGTGTTGTGGATGGTGTAGAAGTGCAAACCGCCGTGGCCGAACTACAAGCCGGCGATGTAATTGTGGTCAACGCCGGTGAGCCGATTCCCGTCGATGGTGTGATCACTCACGGCACAGCTTCGATTGATCAACATATGCTCACGGGTGAAGCGCAACCAGCCGAAAAGAGCATTGGCGATCCGGTCTTTGCTGCCACACTGATGTTAACCGGCCGTGTGCAGATCCAGGTGGAAAAAGCCGGTGCAGAGACGGCCGCCGCGCAGATCGGTGAAATTCTCGCCCAAACGGCCAACTATCAGACCGAATTGGAATCAAGGGGCTTACAGCTAGCCGACCAGGGCGCCTTGCCCAATCTTCTGCTCGGCCTGCTGGCGATCCCTTTGCGCGGCTTTGTCGGCGCCACCGCGGTGCTCGGCGCCGGTTTTGGCTTTAATCTGCGCACCTGCTCGATGTTAGGCACGCTCAACTACCTCCAGATTGCCGCCCGCAATACAATTCTGATCAAAGATGGCCGCGCTCTGGAACGACTACGCCAGGTCGATACCTTTGTCTTTGACAAGACCGGCACGCTGACCCTAGAGCAACCCACGGTCGCCCAATTGCATTGCTGCCAGGAGGGGTTGAGCGAGGAGGAGCTCCTCACCTATGCGGCCGCCGCCGAATATCGGCAACCGCACCCGATTGCCAAGGCTATTCTAAGCGCCGCGGCCGAACGTAACCTAGCGCTCCCCGAAATCGATGCCGCCAGCTATGAAGTTGGTTATGGGATCAAGGTAACCGTTGGCGGTCAGTTGATTCGGGTCGGCAGCGACCGCTTTATGACACTGGAAGCGATCATTATCCCTGAATCGATGCAAGCCGTGCAGGCCATCTGTCGCCAAAAAGGGCGCGCCTTGGTTATGGTCGCACGCGACAACCAATTGATCGGGGCGTTAGAACTGCATGCCACGCTGCGCCCGGAAGTAGAAACGGTGCTCAGCGATCTGCGCCAACGCGGTCTGGCGCTGGCGATTATTTCCGGCGATCAAGAGGAGCCAACGCGTGACTTGGCCCATGCGCTGGGGATTGAGACCTATTTCGCCAATACCCTGCCGGAAAACAAGGCAACCCTGATTGAGCAATTGCAAAGCGAAGGGCGCGTCGTCTGTTTCATCGGTGATGGTATCAACGATGCGATTGCGTTAAAAAAAGCCGATGTCTCGATCTCGCTGCGTGGCGCCACCACCATTGCGACCGATACCGCCCAGATTGTCTTGATGGATCAGAGCTTGGCCAAACTAGGTGACTTGCTGGATCTGGCAAAAAATTTCGACAAGACGATAAAGCAAGGTTTTTGGACGACCATTGTACCGGGTGTCATCTGTATTGGCGGTGTCTTTTTCCTGCATTTTGGCATTGTTGCGGCCGAGATCTTATTCCAACTAGGTTTCTTTAGCGGCTTAGGCGTTGCCATGCTGCCCTTGCTGAATGAAAAACGCCAGCAGCAGGAGATAGCGCCATCTGAGCTTCACTAACTATCGTTCAATCATTCATTGAGGAGACTGCAATGGACAATCAACCACTTTCCCAATTTACCGTTAGTCGTCGCCGCTTTTTACATCTGACGGGTGGAACAACCCTGTTATTGACGCTGAATGCTTGCGCACCTAGCCTTCAGTCACCGCCTGCCGTCTCACCAGCCACAGCACCCCAAACCGGCCAGCCCCAACGCGGTGGTGTGTTGCGTTTCGCCTCCGCCGATGCACCGGTCAATCTCGACCCGGCCCGCTATAGCAATGGGGCCGATATCTACCTGGCGGCCACCGTTTATGAAGGGTTGGTGGCAATCGATACAAGTGACCCAACCTTCCCCATCGTACCACGTTTGGCGGAATCGTGGGAAGTTTCCGAAGATGGCAAAGTGTGGACTTTTCACTTGCGGCAAGGGGTGAAGTTCCACCATGGTACACCCTTCACCGCCCAGGATGTTCTCTACACTTTTGCCAGAATCCAGGATCCTGCTTTGGCCGCGACCGGGTATGAACGCATTCGTGCGGTCGAACAAGTCGAAGCAGTCGATGACCGTATCGTGCGCTTCCAGCTCAATAGCCCCGTGGTGACTTTTTTGAGCACAGTCGGTGATGCACTGGCGGCGCTTGCCATCGTCCCACATGACCGCACGACCGCTGAACTGGCGCAAACACCCAGTGGCACAGGCCCTTTTCAACTGACTGACTATACACCGGGTGAACGCGCCATCTTCAAACGCAACGAGGATTATTGGGCAGCGGATTTGCCTTATTTAGATGAAGTGCAGCATCTGTATATGAGTGACAGTACAACACAAATTGCGGCCTTGACCAGTGGCACACTGGATGCAATGTCGTTGAGCAGTGAAAACATGGCCGCGCTGGCCAACAATCCTGCTGTCCAAATCCTACAACTTGCACCCGGCGCCCAGGATCTCTTTGTCATGCGCGCCGATCAAGCACCCTTCCAGGATGTACGCGTTCGGCAGGCCTTTAAGCTGGCGGTTGACCGTCCTGGTTTACGCCAAGTCGTTTTACAGGGGCAGGGGGACTTGGGCAACGACCAGCCGATTGCGCCCACGAGCCCCTTTTGGGCCAACCTGCCGATCCCGCAACAGGATATTGG
>DAOTTR010000087.1:0-4383 GCA_034437715.1 Caldilineaceae bacterium | reverse complement strand
GCGCAGTAGAATAAAGTGTGTTCCACATAGTTTACTTGATCGAGCAATTCCGACAAAACCGTAAGTTTGTTGCTGGCTCTATTCAAGAGCATTGCGCGCCGCATTAGCAACGTTTTCAGCGCCTCCTGTTTGTCTAGATTATCTTGATGGCGCAAACGTGCAATTTTAATCGACAACGCTTCGTACTTTTCCATCTCTTCATCGGTTAGCGCCACCAAGTGCGGATGGTAATAATAAGGAGTCAGGCTCACGCCAATCGCATCTGCTAAGGAGAGCGCAAAGACAGTTGTACCAAAATAAGCGCGCAGGGCCGCCGTCCCAATGTCATCAAACCAGCGATCGGGTGTGGCGGAAAGAGCCAAGCGGAAGGGGATGTGTTGTGGATAATGGTGGCGGCTGTGCTCGGCACCCAAATGGTGCGCTTCATCGGCAATTATCAGAGAGGGCACGTTTAGGCGCGCTAGACTGGCTTGAAAATCAGGGCTGGCAAAGGTCGTGTGGGTTGTGATCACCGAAATAAAGTTACAATAGCCGCCGTTAAAATCTAAAATCTCATGATTCCAATCATCCAGCCAGCTTGCTTTACTTTGATAGGCAAGAATGGGGCGAAAACCAAAAGTAGCTGCTTCTGTCTGCCACTGGTCCACTAGATGTTGATAAGGTACGGTTATGATGACAGCTAGGTGGTGTTCCCGTTCAAATAAGCGCGTAGCAGCGGCTAATGCGGTAATTGTTTTGCCAGTGCCAGTCGCCATTTCAAATAACCCTTGAGCGCCATGTTCAAACCAGGCGTTGATGGCCTGCTCTTGATAATCGCGCAGGATAACATTTTCGGGCAAATAAGGATGAGTTTCCGTGTAGGGAACACGCATTTCGCGCAACCGGCGTAGTTTGACCCATTCCGGTTCAGGGTAGGGACGCTCGTCTTGGCGTAGCTGCACGATTTGTTCGCGCGCCGATTCGGGCAAATCGTACACCTGGACATTTGGATCTTGGTCACGCCACAGTCGTTCAAAGCGTTGGATGTCGGCCTGGACTAGCGGGGCAAAGGCAGGTTCCCAAGCCCGAAAAATTTTGATCGATTCATAATTGCGTGTGCCTTGGATACTCTCATTATAAGAACCGTTGAACGAGACTTGATACCCCTCGCCATCGGTGAAAATACCGAATTTATCATGGAAATCACCGCCAGTTAATTTGTTCGTGGGTAAGGCCAGCTTAAAATCCAGGATACCATCGGCCACCATCCAGGCCATGGCAGAAAGCGTATCTTTTTCGAGGGCGTGTTCCAAATCCCTGATATTTTTGGCAATTGCTACCCGCAAGATTGGATCATAGCGCGCCTGATCACCCGCTTGCAAGGCTTCCCAATCGGCTTCACTCAAAATTGGGCTTGTCACCCAACGTGCGCGTCCACCATTCGCCGCAAACTGAACCATGCCCTTAGCCGTAATGCGTAACCAGCCAGAACTAAAGTAGCCCACGCCGCGATCATAATAGACAGATGTAGATAGTGCAGGCACAAAGAAGTCGGCGATTAAATCGGACGAAGAGGTATCGAGAATAGGGGGAAAAACCAGTCTAGATAAGGTCATTATTTCTTGTCACGATTTTATGATGCTTATGCTTATGGGGTACACGGTATCAAATTATTCTATTTTATCAGATAAATCGACATATCCGAAGTTCTCTCCATTGTCTTGTGTTTCCATAATAATATCGTTACCTGGAATTTGAGATAGATATTAGGAAAATGAAAATCTATTACCAATTAAAAATCGACCAAATTTTGCATGGTTAGCAAGAATTTCATGGACAAGTTACCAATGATATAATTGTCTTATCCTTGACATTACCAGATAGAGAGTGAAGTGCATGCAACCGGAAAGCACGACTACGTCCGAAAACGAAGCACATTTGCCTTCTCCCCAATCACCCAGCGGCCAACGGCAGGCCCAGAAACGGGTGGCGATTGGCTTGTCACCACGCCGCCCTACGGCGCGCGCCATGGTCCAACGCCCACCACGCACGGGGTTGGCACGCTGGCAACAATGGGCGATTGCGGGCTTGGTGGGGGCCTTGATGCTGGCGACCGTGCTTTTGGTCGTGGCCAAAGCATCGGGTGCCGCAACGGCCTGGCCACAGGTACAGAGTCAACTGACATCCTGGCTGACTGGCCAACCCCTCCCCAACGCGCCGGATCTGTCGGCGCCTATTCCTGGTTATCGCCTGCGCCTGGAAGAAACGTTTGCAAGGACAACGCGCCTTGTTGCCGCCAATCAACAAACGGGCCAGTGGACAACCGAGATTTTACCCGATCAAGGCGTTTATCGCTTTCAATTGTGGCCGGGGCGTCTCTTCTGGAGCACTTTGGCGGTCGAGGATCTGGCCACCTTTTGGTTGGAAGCCAGTTTTACAATTGTCGATGTGATGCCCGAGGGTTATACCGGTTTTCTAGGGCGCTATCAGGACACCGAAAACTTTTATCTCTTTGCGATCAACGGCGCGGCCAACTATCAGGTGCTGCTTTGGCAAGGCGGCCAGTTGACCACGTTGCAAGCCTGGACGCCCGGTACAGCGATCAACCCTGCCGGCTCGGAAAATGTGTTGGCAATCGAAGATGATGGCCAAGGGTTGCGCTTCTATGCCAATGAGCAAAGGCTCTTTACGGTGCCAACCCCAGTGCTACCAATCGGTGCCACCGGCCTTGTGGGCGGCGCGGGCGAACAGAAGATGGCGGAGATAAGTGTAGACTGGTTGCGCCTCTATACGCGTCCTCAGTGAAAAGGAAACGCCCATGTCGAGTCATGCATTGCTTGCGCCGCTGCTCAGCGCCATTGCCGCCAACGATGATCAACGGGCAGAAACGCTGGTCTTGCAATTGACCGCCGATGCCGAACCCGCCTTGCGTCAGTTGTGGCAAGTGGGCACGCTCGATCAGCGCTGGTGGGCGATCCGAGCGTTGGCCCACTGTGGCAGCGAACAATCTGTTGCGACCCTGTTGGATGCACTGACAGATGCAGATGCCACCCTACGCACGGTGGCTGCGTTATCCTTTGGAACACTCTACCCACAATTGGCACACGCCCTCAGGCCCCAGCTGGCACACTTGGCAGCGTGCCTGGCCGATGGCGACGGTATGGCCCGTCAAGCGGCAGCCGATGCGCTGATCCAGTGTGGTGATGGGGCAATCGCAGCCTTGGTAAGCGTGTTGCGCCATAGTGAGCACCAAGGGGCACGATCACGCGCGGCCTATGCCCTACGTAAAATCGGTACCCCAGCCACTGTGCCCGCGCTCTTGCGCTGTTTGAATGACCCCAACTATCTGGTCCATACCTATGCGTATGAAGCACTCGACGAGATGGGTCTACTCGAAACGTGGTTGATGCAGTAGCCGTTCGCCCAGGTTACTTGCCAAAGACTTGGTGTAAGAAGCGGCAGGCCGGTCCTGCTTCGTCCGCAAAATTTTCCCAACGGCACTCTATGGAAACCAGACCATCATAGTTGGTCTGGCGCAGCAGATCGACAAATTCGGGATAGGGATAGTGGCCTGTCCCCGGCGCACGACGACCGGTATCAGCCACATGAATATGCTTTAACCAATCTTTGTACTCGACGAGATGCTGCAGCGGTTCCTGCTCTTCATCCATGTGATAAAAGTCGGCCAACACACTGATTGACGGCTGATTCACACGGCGGGCAAGCGTCACCCCTTCGTCCACGCTATTCAAAATATTGGACTCTTTGCGGTTGAGCGGTTCGATCACGACGGTGATGCTGTGGGTAGTGGCGACATCGGCCACAAAGCGTAAAAAGTCGGTCAATTGGGTCTCTGCCGCGGCGGCGGCGAAACCATCGGGGACGCGCCGCGCGCCGCCACTGCCAAAAACGACCACGTCCGCCCCAATCAACCGCACGCGCCGCAATGCCGTACGTACATAGCTTTGTACGCGCAACCAATCCACATCTGGCCCCACAACCTTCACATCGCCGGGCAAGAACACATTACACGCACGTACCGGCAAGGGTGCAGCCCGATACTTTTCCAACACAGGGGCAAACATTGCTTCATTTGCTTCTGGCAATAAAGAAACAACCGTGCATTCCAGATAATCGAAGCCGGCTGTATGGGCAATCTCAGCCTGCTCAATCGAACAACAGCAGCCAAAACGCATCGCATACCTTCTATTGAGTACAAGTGGGGACAATTTTGGTCCAGGGAAAGCGCAAGAATCTATAGCATACCCTGGACCAAAGTCATTTGGCAAGCAAGCGGTAGGCTGCTATAGTTTAAGCCTTATCACCCAAGCATAGTATGCAGGAGTACGATACAGGAGCAATTAACATGCAACACAAATCCTTTGGCAAAACGGGCTGGCAAGT
>DAOTTR010000086.1:0-12691 GCA_034437715.1 Caldilineaceae bacterium | reverse complement strand
CCGGGTGTCCCCATCTGGGGAAACAATACCGCTGTTTGCACGCCCTTATTGAGTTACCCTCACCGCCCCTACCGTGGCCTCACGCGATCGCACGGTTTCCCCACGCACTGGGCTAGGCTATGATTTAAGTGTGGGCCGGAACTCGTTGGCTTGCAACGCCCTGCCTAGTTTCGTTCGATAAGATCCCCCTTTCCGCTAACTTTAGATCACAATCGATCACTCACGATATGTCTAGACCTCTCTCCTCTGTTGATTCTGGTGGTACTTATGGGGTTGTGACAGCCTGATCACTCCGATGGACTCCGACGAACCTGGACAAATTATAGCGTAAGCCACCACAGCATGGCAACCACTAAAAATCATCGACCAATCGACCACTTGACCACTACTGATAGGCCAACGCGCCATCGGCGGTGTAGGTAAAGGCACGGTGCCAACTTTTGAAGGGATAGTTGCCCAACACGTCCTCGTTCAGATCGATACCCAAGCCTGGCTTTTCCGGCAATTCCAGATAGCCATTAACTAACTTCATCGGCTCATCGACGATCTCACGCCGCGCGCCTTCATCGTCGGCATGATATTCGAGGATCAGGAAATTGTGGGTACTGGCAGCAAAATGCACATTTACTGCCGTGGCAATGGGGCCACAGGGATTATGTGGCGCGACGCTCACATAGTGGGCATCGGCCATGGCCGCGATCTTCTTCATCTCCCACAGACCGCCCATCAAACAAATATCGGGCTGAATAATGTTGACAGCTTGCAATTTGAGCAATTCGCGAAATTCGTGGCGCGTGTAGAGCATTTCGCCCGTCGCCAGCGGCACATCGACTTGTTGGCTCAGTTTTTGCAGCGCGTCATAATTTTCGGGGCGCAGCGGTTCTTCGACAAACATGGGGCGATAGGGCTTCACCACTGCGCACAATTCCATGGCGCGCGACACTTCAAAGAGGCGCGCATGGGGATCCAGGCCAATGTCAATGTCGTCGCCCACGGCGTCGCGCACGGTGGCCATGCGTTTTTCCGTTTCGCGCAACGCTTTGTTCCAGGGCATAGCTTGCCAGTTGGGGGGCAATGGCCCCATCTTGATGGCCGTGTAGCCATACTTCTCGATCAACGCCACGGCATTTTCGGCCAGTTCCTCGGCAGTGCCACCACGTGGCGATTGATAGACGCGGATCTTGTCGCGACATTTGCCGCCCACCAGCCGATAGACAGGCAAACCAGCCGCCTTGCCCGCAATGTCCCACAGCGCATGTTCAATGCCACTGATCGCCGCGTTGAGCACCATGCCGCCCGGAAAGCGCGAGCCAGCGTACATCAATTGCCACAAGCCTTCAATGTCGCGCGGATCGCGGCCTACCAGCCACTCGGCAAAGTCGCGGATCACTTCAACGGTGGCTTTGTCTGGTCCACAGGAGTACGCTTCGCCCACCCCATAGATGCCTTCATCGGTATGCACCTTGACATAGGGAATGTTGCGATGCCCCATGTTGACCAGAAAGGTATCAATCTTGGTAATTTTCATTTTTCGATTTCCTACTTATTTGTATTCGGATTGAATCAAAGAGGAAAACACGTTGCTAGACAGGTACGCTTCTAAACAGCGCGACAGGGAGTGTTTAGCGCATCAACCAGGCCAGAAAGGTGTCCAGCCTGAGTATACCTGAAATGGGCGAGGATGTCGATGTGGGTTACGCGGGCAATACCTGGCGCACGACGCGCAAATAGTTGCCGCCCATAATTTTAGCCGTCTCTGCCGTCGAAAAACCAGCCGAGAGCAGTCCGTCCGTCACCCAAGGCAGGGCGGCGCTGTTAAAATGGGTGCCAATGCCCACGCCATCAATGCCCATGAGATCCACTGCATATTGGATCAAGCGCACGGTCTCGGCAACTTCGCGGCGGGGCACCTGGAGCATGGGGCCAGCCCCCGTTGGCGGCGGACCGGGCGGGCGACTGATGGGTGGCATAATGCCCAAAATACCACCCGCGGCGGCCAGCGCGCGCATGACTTCATCCGGGATATCGCGCAACGAGCCGCTGAAGGTGCGCGGATTGGAGTGCGAGGCAATGACTGGCTTGGCCGATAGTTCGATCACATCCAGGGAGCAGACATCATTCAGGTGCGAAATATCGACCAGGATGCCACACGCGTTCATTTCGTGGAGCAGACGCACACCCAAGGCGGTCAGCCGTCCACCCGAACGGGTCTCGTCGTAGCCATCATAGCCCAGTTCGCGGCCAGAGACGGCCAGCGTAATGTGGCGCAATCCCAGGCGAGCAAACATGCGCAATACACCAGAGCTGTCGCCAAACCAGGTGCTGCTGTTCAGGCCCATCAACAAGCCGACTTTGCCGGCGGCGTGGGCAATCTCCAAGTCGGCAGCGCGCTGGATCAGATGAACTTGAGCCAGATTCGCTTCCACATTGAGCAAAAAGCGATCCAGCATGGCCAATACCAGATGCGTGGGCTGGCGCACGCCCCACCCTAGAAACATCTCTTCGGCCTCGCGTCCGGTGCGTTGTGCTACCTGCGCCAGCCAATCGCTCCGATAGTTGGGATCATACCAGACCGGGCCGCCTTTACATTGCACCAGCCGCAGACCCCATTCTTTGAACTTCACAAAGTCGCCGCGACAGGTTTCGTCGTGGCGCTGGCCGAGATCGACATTTTCGATGACAAAGCGGGGGTGGGTCAAGTTTAGGCCGATCATATCGCAAAGCGCGTGGTCGCGATGAAAATCTATCACGCGCTCACGAATTGACGCCAAGGGGATCGTTTCTGTGGAAGTCATATAAAGCGAATTTCCCGCTTGTTGCGCCTTAGCCAGTGGCTTTCATATCGAAGGCATCGCGCAGACCATCGGCTAACCCTTGAAAAGCCAAAATCGTCAGCGAGATCATGATCGAGGGAAAGAAAAACATATGCGGCCAATAGCCAATATATTCACCGGCTTCGCCCAACATGCGTCCCCAACTGGGTGTCGGCGGACGAATGCCCATACCAATAAAGCTCAACCCGGCTTCGGCCAGCACTGCCGTGGGAATCCCGGCGGCGAAGCCCCACAGAATCAACGGGGCCACCTGGGGTAACACATGGCGGAAGACAATGCGCCATTGGGGCACGCCCAGTGCATCGGCGGCGACAATATAATCGCGCTCGCGTACAGAAAAGGTCATGCCACGCACCAGCCGGCAGGAGCCAACCCAACCCGTGATGATCAAAGCCAACATGAGATTGGTCAGCGTCGGCGAGAGCACCATCACCATATAGAGCACGATCAGATACCACGGCAACGCCGAAAACATATCGATCAGGCGCGTGACCAGCCAATCGACAAAGCCACCGCGATAGGCGGCAAACAAACCCAATGGCACGCCAATCGCCAGCCCGACAATTTGGGTGACAACCCCGACCAACAACATAGGGCGCGTCGCATACATAATGCGGGTCGCCAAGTCGCGCCCCAAATTATCGGTGCCCATCCAATGCTCGGCACTAGGGGTGGCGAGGGCATTGATCGGCTCAATGGCGGCATAGTCGTAGGGGCTCAACCAGGGCGCAAAGAGGGCGACAAGCAGTGTCAGAATCGCCCAGGCCAGCCCAAAGACGGCCAGCTTATTGCGCCGGAAATTCCGCCAGGCCCGCAGCCAATCATTCTGGGGCTTGATCTTGGTAGGTACGGCTAGTACGGTAGCCGCGACTGCACCGACTGTCATTTGCGGGCTCCTGCTACGCGAATGCGCGGATCAATAATGCCATAGAGAATATCGGTGACAAGATAGGTGGTCATAATCAAGACGGCCCAGAACATCGTAATCCCCAGCACCATCGGATAGTCGCGATTGGTACTGGAGAGGACAAACCATCGCCCCAAGCCAGGCAATCCAAAGACCGCCTCGATAAAGATTGAACCCGTCATCATGCCGGGGAACATAGGGAGGAACGAGGTTACCAGGGGAATCAACGCGTTGCGCAGCACATGGCGCGTCATGATCGACTGGGTAGTCAACCCTTTGGCTTTGGCAGTACGCACATAGTCAGATTGGATCGCATCCAACACGCACTGGCGCGTCCAACGGGCTACACCACCAATCGCGGGCAGACCAAAGGCGACTACGGGCAGAATCAGATGGCTCGGTCCGCCCCAGCCACCCGACGGCAACCAGCGCAATTTGGCCGCGAAGATGTAGACCAGGATAAAGCCCATGACAAAACTAGGCACGGTGCCAATGCCGACGGCAAAGAAGGTTACGCTGTGATCAAACCACGAGTTCGGGCGCGAGGCCGCGCCGATGCCCAGGATCATTCCCACCGAGATCGCCAGGGTTGCCGCCAGCCCACCCACCAGGGCGCTGTAGGGCATTAAGTCGCGGATCACTGCCGTTACCGATTTTTCTGGCGCGGAAAAGGGGGTGCCAAAATCCAATAGAACAGCATTGCGCAGCCAGACCATGTATTGTTGCCAGACCGGTTTATCCAGCCCATACTTTACTTTGAATTGCTCGATCTGCGCCTCGCTCATCGGGATCTCGGCACCACGCAGCCACGGGCCACCTGGCACCACGCGCGAGAGTACGAAGGTGAAAAGCGAGAGCAGCAACAGGGTGACAAGAATGCCCAACACCCGGCGCATAATATATTCGAACATTGGATTTCCTTTGTTAAGAGGGCCAGCGCGCAAGCGAAACGGATGACAAGCTAGTACTAACTTGTCATCCGCGCAGCTGGTCACTTACCTAGCATCAAACATCGGCGCGACAGCTTGCATCTGCCCAGTAAACGCCTTCGCGTGCATTGGGCACGCCAACCGGGCCACCCTTAAAGACAAACCCGTCCTTGTTGGCCACAGCCCATTCGCCCTGGAGATTACAGGGTGCCAGTGAAAGGCTGTAGGGATGTTGCAGGAAGTACCAAGCAGTGCTTTCGACCAGCCGCTTTTCGGCCTCGCGCAATTGCTCGAAGCGCTTGGCCGGATCGTCCAAGATCGAGTTGGCCGCGGTGTAAAATTCGTCCCACGACGGGTCGCTATGCGGGTGGCGACCGGTGGAGCGCCAGACATTCATAAAGGTTGCTGGGTCCAGGTAATCCATAGCATAGCCGACAAAGTAGATCGGCGCGTTTTCCTTGAGATTGCTGGTGAACGATTGAAAGTCCGAGGGGCGCAATTCCACCTTGATACCCAGGTTTTCCATCCAACGGGCTTGAATCGCTTCGCAGAACGCCAGGGTGATGTCCGTAGGTTGGCGAATCCACATCTCGTAGACAGGGAAATCTGCGCCGCTGGCATAGCCCGCTTTGGCCAACAGGGCGCGTGCCGCTTCGGGATCATAGACATTCGGGTCTAGCGCCTTCAAGGTTTCATCTTGGTTGTTGGGAAAACCCGTTGGAATCAAGCCCCAGCCCGTATAAGAGAAGCCCTGGAAGATCTCCTGCACCAGCGTATCTTTGTCGATGGCTTTGCACAGCGCCAAGCGCACATCGGGGTTGTCCAACCCGGCAAATTTACCGGTGGTGTTAAAGCCCATATAATCGGTGGAGATGGCGATCCCTTTGCTCATTTCACCACTCAGCACTGGATTGGCTTCGATCATCTGGCGCTCGGCAGGCGGGGTGGTTGCGCCCACGCTATAGCCAGTGATATCACCAGCGATATAGGCAGCCAGCCCAGTGGGCAGACTCTCTTCGCGGATTTCCGTGAAGTAGGGCATGCGCGTGCCTTTGTAGTTGGTATTCAGTTCCCATTTGTGGGAAATATCGCGATTAAACTCAGTCAACGTGAAGGGACCAGAGGAGACATAGCGGGCGGGGTCCAATGCCCAGTTTTCGCCAGCATCTTCCCAAATACCCTTTTTAGCAACCTGGAACCAGCCAAAGACGGCAGGCAGATAAGCCACAGGCGACTCGGTGTGGACGCGCAGGGTAAAGTCATCAATGGCTTCCATGCCCAACTCTTCGGGTTTGGCTTCGCCCGCAAGCACCTTTTGCGCATTCTTGATATCAAAATAGTACCAGCCAAAGTCATAATTGTGGCTGAGCGAGTATTGCATAGTGTAGATCCAGTCGTGCGCGGTGACCGGCGTACCGTCGCTGAACTGTAATTCTTTGCGCAGCAAGAAATCCCAATAGGAACCATCTTCGGCGGCTTGCCAGCTTTCGGCCCCCACGCCCACTACATTGAAATCGAGATCGAGCGAGGTCAATGTTTCGGCACCGGCACAATGCTCAAAGGCACGGTTATAGAGCGATTCCATAATGTGACCAAAGCCACCACCTGTTTGGCCAACCCCTTCGCGCCAGATCTGCTGTTCCAGCGGCAACGCATCGGCGGGGAACACTTTGCCCAGCGCATTAACAATCTCGCCCCCAGGCGCCACAGCACCCGCTTCTGTACCCGCCGCAGCCCCACCACCCGCAGGCGCGCTCGGTTGGCAGCCAGCCAGCGCAAGCAGCGCCACGCTGGTCATGGTGGTTCCAGCGCCCATCAGGAACTGACGGCGCGTGAATTGTGAACTCATAAAGATTCCTCCCTATCTATCATTGGAAATAGAAAACCGGACTGGCAGACAAAAGCCATGTTGGAAAACATTTGGCACAGACATTCTCTTGACTACCCAACAAGCTCAAGTCCTCTTGCGACGATGTTTGATTTTGCACCTACACGCCAGGCCCATCGACCCACTCGATTATACCTGGCGCGCAAAAATTGCCACCGTCAACCGAGCATCGCAGGAAACTCGCTCAACGGTTAAATCACATTGAAAATCTACATTAATCTACATTAATCTACATTGTAGAGGTCTGTATCTATTATGCAACTTTTAGCGCTTTCTGGAAAACTTGTCCAGCGGTCTTTAGCATTATTCATGCGTACGCTGTTTGGTCAGCCCAAGTGACCAACCACCGTGACAATATCAGCGTACGCGCGCAAAGGACTCTGCGCTTGTCGCTTGATGCGCAAAGTCGTTGGCTTTTTCAATCGGATAGATACTGCTAGCTAGTCTTGTATTTCGGGTAAGCAGGGTTAGCCTTTGAGCCCCGTGGTTACAATCCCCTGCACAAAGTAACGTTGGGCCAAGAAGAACAAAATCAGCGGGGGTGTGGCCACAATGAGCGAAGCCGCCATGAGAATTGCCTCGCGCGGTTCGTCGCTTTCAAAGGGATTGGCGGTGAAATAGCGTAACCCAATCGATACCGGGAATTTATCGGGCGAGTTGAGGAAAATGAGCGGCCCAATAAACTCATTCCAATGTTCGATAAAGGCGAAAATCGAAACAGTTGCCAATGCAGGGCCAGAGAGTGGCAAAATGATATTCCAAAAGATGCGGAAAGAGGAAGCGCCGTCGAGTTTGGCCGCTTCATCCAGATCGCGTGGAATGGTCAGGAAGAATTGACGCAGCAGAAAAATGAAAAACGCGCTGCCCCCAAAGTACGAAGGAATGATCAACGGATAGTAGGTATTGATCCAGCCCAGATAGCGAAACAGAATAAACTTGGGCACAATCGTCACTTGCCAGGGCAGCATCATGGTGCCGAGCACCAAAATGAACAGTGCGTTGCGCCCAGGAAAGTTGAAGCGGGTAAAGCCAAAGGCAACCACAGCCGACGAAAGAATCTGCCCGACCATAGCCAGCGCGGTAATGACGACCGTATTTTGTAAAAAGCGCGCAAAGGGCGCCAACCGAAAGACATCGCTATAATTTGACCAGCGAATTTCGGCAGGAAACATAGTGGGTGGGAAAAGGTAAATCTCTTGGGAGGTCTTTAACGAACTAGTGACCGTCCACAAGAAGGGTAATGCAAAGGCAATTGCGCTCAGCACGGCTAGGACATAGAGGAAAATTTTATCCCAGCGCACACGCGCCTTTTTGCGCTCGGGTATCGCTTGGCTGAGGGGAATCGTTTGGCTTCTGGTTGCCATCAATATACTCCTATTATCAACAAAACAGCGCTAGCATCATCAAGAGTTGTTTAGGAAAATTCATAGTAGACCCAGCGATTGGAAAGCTTGATCTGCAAGAAGGACAACACAAAGATAATTAAGAAGAAGACCCAGGCCAACGCCGAAGCATAACCCATTTGGAAGTAGTCAAAAGCATTATAGTACAAATGTAACATAAAGAACCAAGTGGCGTAGTTCGGGCCACCAGCGGTGGCAATATAGGCCAGCGAGAAAACGCCAAAACTGCCAATCACACCCAGGATCACATTAAAGAAAATGACCGGCGAAATCAATGGCACGGTAATGCCCCAAAAGCGTTGCCAACCATTTGCACCATCCAGGTCGGCAGATTCATAGATCTCTTTGGGCACGCCCTGCAAGCCAGCCAGGAAGATGATCATGCGCCCACCGCCCACGCTTGCCCAAAGCGAAATGAGAATCAACGATGGAATCGCCCACGCCCGATCCACCAACCACCCCGGCCCCTCAATCCCAACGAAGGCGAGCAAATAGTTCATCAAGCCCAGCTTGGGGTGCAGCAGCCATGTCCACAACAGGGCCAGGGAAACCAATGGCGTCAAGGAGGGCAGATAGAAGAGCGCACGAAAGAAGGACTTGCCACGCAGATCTTGGTTGAGCAGAATTGCGGCAAAGAGTGACAAAACCACACCCAAGATCACCACAGCAACGGAGAAATAGGCAGTGCGCGCCAATGACGGCCAAAAAAGCTTGTCGTTAAAGAGCGCTTCTTGATAGTTGGCAAACCCCACCCATTGCGGAATGCCACCAATTTTATATTTTGTCAGGCTCAGGTAGAACGAGGCAATAATTGGGCCGAGGGAAAAGATCAAGAAACCAATCAACCAGGGGCTAATCCAGAGATACCCCTCTAGCGCCTCACGTCGTTGTAACGATGTGCCCATCCATTTTGACATCTATGCCTCCTTCTCTACGGGTGCGAACTACCAATGCAAACTACCAATGCAAACTACGGGTGCAAACTGCGATGTAAAAGGACCAGGCTGTGATCGCTCACAGCCTGGCATCGATTTTCTAGCGCGTCTGCGGTGCTATCTGGTCACCGTTATGGGCGCGGCTTATCCATAATGTCTTGAATTTGCTGGGTAACGCCATCAATAAAGGCTTGGCTTGGTTGCTCACTGCCAGCCCAGAGTGGTTGCAGTAACTGGGCAAAGGCGCTTTCTGCTTCACCCTGACGCCAGTTAGCCGTAATGCGGCTGGCTTGGGCGTTGTCCATAATCTCCTTAAAGACAACACGGAAGGGGAACGCGAGCAGTTCTTCGCTGCCATAGACATCCGAGCGACCACCGACAGTGCCGCCGATGATGCCCAATTGCACGCCGCTCTCCTGACTACATAGGTACTGCACCCAAGCAAAAGCCTCGTTTGGGGATTCAGCGGCTGTAGTGACACAATAGGCATCCACTTCATAGTCCGAACCACCAACGCCGCCGGGGCCAACTGGATTGGGGGCCACCATCCACTCGAACTTGTCGGCGATAGTGCTGTCTAAAACCGAAGCCCACGTACCTGCCTGGAACATCCCAAAAGCACCCGTCGCCCACATGTCACCACCAGCACCTACCATTTGATCGGGTGTTGGTGCCACTTTGTACGTCTGGAAGTAGTCGTACACATATTGAATGGCCTGCATACCTACTTCTGAATTGAACTGAAACTTGGTTCCATCTTCATTGAGCAGTTCCTCACCAAAAGCGCGGAAGAGCGCGACAAAGGCTTTCCACCCAACATCAGGCAAGTAACCAAAGACTGGCGGATTGGCATCTCCCTTATGCAGCGCCTGGGCCAGTTCAACCTGTTGCGTTTGCGTCCAACCGGCCACGGGAACTGGCAAACCAGCTTCTTCAATAGCACTCTCGTTGTAGTAGATCACAGCGAGGCCTGGATGGGCCTTGAACGGTAAACCTAATAGGTTGCCTTCTACCGTGATCGCGTTGATACATCCCTCATACCACTGCGTCAAATCAATGTTATTGGAGGCAACTAAATCGTCGATCGGGGCAACAATTCCCTGCGCCCAGGAAAATTGAATCGTTGCTCCGCCCAGCGCACTCCATACCACGTCACCCAATGTATCACCGGCTTGCATGGTGCTAATCTTGGCGACATATTCAGCACCAGGGAAGGATTCTTTCACCAATTCAATGTTGGGGTTTTCTTCCATGAACTTGGGCATTTGCATATCATAGAGGGTGTCCTCTTGCTGGCCGATGCGCGCATGAAAGCGGATCTGTGTCTTCTCGCCGGCGGGGGCACTTTCGCCGCCAGTCTCACCACTTGGGGCCGCGGTTGGGGCCGCACATGCAGCAATTGCCAAACTGGCAACGCTCAATGAAGAAACGCGCAGAAAATCGCGACGCGACAAACCTTTTTGCTGGGTCATTCAGATGCTCCTTTGTGAAATTGAAGATAAAAAACAGCCATTGCGCAAGATATTTTAGACAGATAGTTTAGTAGTCTGTGGGTAAAAACCAACAACTGCTCGTTTAAATCGAGAATGAATCGAGAATGAATCGAGAAGATATTGGCTTTGGAGAACAACCCTATCAATGCGCCAATCAATGCATATGTCTTATGAAACTGTCTTATGAAACTGGGAATGGAGGGAATCGTACCTGAAGAGCGCAAATCTGTCAATTGTCTACTACATTCTGATCGTATCTTAAAGAAGTTACGCACTTGATCAGACCTTTAGGGTCTTTGAGACCCTAAAGGTCTCCTGCGAGACTGCTCAACTACGTAAGTCCTATCTAAAGAAGTTTGTTGAATTTATAGGGTAGCACTGAAAACCGGAGCGGCGATAATCATTGATTATCGCCGCGCGTTCACCCTATGTGCTTTATCTGAAGCCAAGTCGGCTTTATGCTTCCCCGGTCACAATTCCCCGCTTACAATGAGCCAGCTACCGCGATACGTTAGGCAAGAAGATGCGGTAGAGCGGGTTCCTTGGTTCTTTTCCTGGGTTTTCGTCTGTTGGCTGCATAACGACGACGAGTGCAGCACTATTGTTGTTGGCCATATTCACCTCTAGTGGATCGGCTAGCGACGCGATCCCAGCTACATTCAAGATTTGGGTACCGGCCAGCACACCTGCGTTGATGCGGATCGCGAAGATCACCGATCCCTGCTGATTCGGCAGCAGGTTTCCAATAGTGAAGGTACAGGCGGTACCGGCCAGCGCAGCATCGGGACAGTTCCAACCAGGCGTACTGGCTTGCGCCACAAAAGTTGTCTGTGCGGGCACCGTATCGACGATGAAAACGCCCAAAGCAGTCGCATTTCCAATATTGCTATAGGTCAACGTATAGGTTATGACTGTGCCAGGCACAATATTAGTAGCCATCGTGCGCTTCTCGATCACTAAGTCGGGCGCAATCACCAAAGTCGGCGTGGCGGTGGGGCCGGTGGGCGTGTGAGTCGGCGTGGCGGTGGGGCCGGTGGACGTGTGAGTCGGTGTAGCCGTGGGGCCGGTGGGTGTGTGAGTCGGCGTGTGGGTCGGTGTATGCGTTGGGATTGGCGGCACGGTCGGCACGGTCGGCACGGTCGGGATTGGTGGCAGGGTTGGGACTGGAAGTATCTGGGCCGCAACACGCTGGTTACCCAAACTTTGCAGCCCGATCATACAGCACACAATCAAGAGAAGCAGACCAGCCACGAACGAAGTGCGGATAAGTTTACGAAAATCATGCATAAAAATCCAAAGATGGGACACCATACCTCCACCGATTCTACTCATTAAACTGCGGTTGTGTTGAAAACGCGAATGACCTCTGGTGTAATAGAATCACCAACTTCGCGTTTTCAAACATAGTTAGTGTCTGTCCAAGAATAACATGGATAATTTTAGACAGATTTACTTGGGTAACATCACGTAAATTAGCTACTTTATTTCTGGACAGACCCTTAGGACAGTAGAAAGAATAAAGTATCCAGCGGCTTGCAGCCGCCCGTTCGCAGCGAGCCAAACGCGGGGCGGCTGCGCGGCCGCCCCTACGCATGATTTTGTTTGGCAAGCGCTGGATACTTATTCCTTTGCAAGCGCCTTAGTCTGCGTGCAGCATCAAAAACCGAGTTTTTGCTGTTGGACAAATCACTGCTTAGAGAATGATACCAATTTTGCCACCCGCGTCTTGTCCTTAGTTTGGCAGCAGCCAAACCTACACAAGGAGAGCAAAGAATTTGTTGCGCGTTGAAGGTACGGTGGAAGGTGCTAGTAGATCCCGGCGTAAATAAGGTACCCTATTTTTACCATGATGTACACGAGTAACGTGCCTGATTAACGGCCGTGGTATCTACGCCCAACTGTACTAGAGAAAATAGCTTGTTATCATCAGCAAGTAGCAGCGCAAGGGAAACCTGGGAGTAAGGTTTGCGTTGTTGATGAATTATGCTATGATAACCAAGGACTTTCTCATTGGATACGCTACCAATATTTGATTTGTCCACTCGAACCAGCGACCTGTTAGCCCAGGCTGCTGGTTTTTTCTTCCCTGTTCCTCTCTATGTCATTATGTTATTGGACACACTTTGACCAGTGTACCCGATTTAAGGCTGACAATCATCGACTCAATGGCCCAAAGTAGACTGTACTACGGTACTATTCATCGATAAAATCCGTAAGCGTCATCGCAATAGCCACAACTTTATAGCTAGGATTTTGCCAAGCGCAACACGTCACAAGCTTTGGCCCAGGCGGCGAGTGGATC
>DAOTTR010000085.1:0-6602 GCA_034437715.1 Caldilineaceae bacterium | reverse complement strand
AAAAATGATCGCTGCCTCTCTCTGGACGGTATCAGATGCTTACAACAATACCTCGCCGCCGCGGCCCTGTTGGATCAGCGGAACATAGGTTTCCAGCGCTTGTTGGATAGCTGGATCGGTGAGATCAATGGTGCGCCGTTGCTCATCAGCCATGTAGGCGGCCATGACCAGCTTGGTGATCTCCAAGCCGTAACGCCACGAGAGAAAGCCATTGCGGCCGGCCAGAAAGGCGGTTCTGGCCTCTTCGATCTCGTCGGTATAGCCATAGAGATCTGGCTCGTTGTAATGCACTGCCAACAAGCCGCGCGAAGCCGTAGATTTTTCCAATGCCTGCTCGGAATCGGCAATCGCTTCAGCAGCGGCATCGCCCACGAAAATCTCCAAGAGCGAACGCAAGGTGTTCACCTCAAAAGCGTAGCCCGGCCCCATGCCATCCATAAAGAGGCGCAATCCCTGCTTTTCAAACATCCAGGAATTGGTAAACTGGGCCTTGGAGAGTTGCCCCGTCGCTGGGTTGCGATAGGTGACCATGCCGGTGGCAAAATCTTCAGCGGGCGTCTTGCTATAGTCCACGCCAAAGCGCGCCATCAATTGGTCGCGCCACTGGGGCTGGCCCCATTTTAGCAAGGCACAATCGGCAGAAACCGAGGCGGGTTGCAAGAAATCAACCGGCTTGCCATAGGGGGTGAGGGCATACCACCCGACAGCGATACTGTGGCAACCCATATCACTGAGCACGCCACCACCCTGGCGTGTGGGATCCCAAAACCAGGGTTCGTGTGGGCCGCCATGCTCCTCGGCAGAGCGCGTCAAGACCAATGGGCCCATGGTCTGCTGTTGGGGACGCAATTGTGCTAATTGTATGCGAATCGGCTTCATGAAGATCTGATTTTCAAAGTAGGCATTGGGCAGGCCCACACTTTCAATCAATGCCACCATACGGCGCGCTTCAGCGACATTACGCGCCAGCGGCTTTTCGCAGATAATACCTTTGAGTTGCGCCCCCTGCTTCACAGCCGTCACAATCTCTTCCACATGCGCCACGCGGGCAAAGTTGGGCGCGTAGATCGCAATCACATCGACATGCGGTGCCATGGCCGATATACTTTCGTAGACGATGCAATCACCCAGCCCTTGGGCGCGTACGGTTTGCGCCAACGTCTCGGCGCGTGCTCGTGTACGCGAGGTAATGCCCACCACGTCGATCCCGCGTACTTGCAGCAGCGCGCGACAGTGAAAGGTGGCGACAAAGCCAGCCCCCACAATGCCCAGTTTCAATGTTTGCATAGCGCTTTACTCCTTTCATGCATAGGCACAGCGAGCGGGAGGTGTCGATCATGCACATCCGGCTGTGGTGGAAGAAATATCATAGGTGCCCTTTTCTCTGTAAGTATTCTGTATAGATCATTAAAAGCAATTACTGGTATGATCAAGTTATGTAAGACAATTACGCAAACAGGTCTAGCACAGGAACATATCTACTCGCTATATCCGTTCATATAGTAGCGCTAACAAGTTTATCGTATGCTATGAATAGACTTTATTCCGATTTAATTTTGTGCATTCGTAGTGCATTCGTAGGTGCGGTTTGTAACCGCACAAGTCGGCATCGACCGCGATTGTGCGGTTACAAACCGCACCTACAAGAACAATTGCACCTGGTTTTGTTGCCGATATAACCAATCGGAATAATCTCTATTAGATATAATCACCATCAAACTAACCATCAAACTAAAGGATACTATGTTAACCCACACACCTACTCAGTCAGAATTTTCACCGGAAAAAGCATTCCTGTCTGGCCGCACAAAAGCGATCAATGAAAGTTGTTTCTGTCCGAATAGTGCTTGTCTATCTGATGAAGTTTCGATCCGCACGGCTTCTTCTTTTCCTAATGTTTGGCTCGTCACCGACGAAGAAATTGGTAGCTCCTGGCTAATGATCGCCGAGAAGCCGAGTTGCCCCCATTGTAACTCAACGCTGGTGATGAACCACCGTGCGCGCGCCGAAGAAGTTGCAGTGCAATTAATATGATGGGGAGTTGGGATGTAGATGTGCCTGAATGGCGTCCAGATTCAATGCAAGCCCCAACCCTGGTTGATCGCTCACGCTGACTTCGCCCCCATGAAAATTGATCGGCTCGGTCAACATCGCATTATACGAAGGAATCGCTGCCGTGCTATGTTCCAAGCGATAGAAGTTGGGCACGGTCATCATCACATGCGCGCCAGCAATCACCTGGAGTGGGCCCATGGCGTTGTGCGGTGTGATGGGAATATAATAGGCTTCAGCCATGGTCGCAATCTTCTTCAACTCGCTGATGCCGCCCGTCCAGACCACGTCGGGCATAATATAGTCGGCCAGCCGCTGCTGAAAGATCGGCAAAAAGTCCCAGCGCGTGAAGAGCCGTTCCCCCACACAAATTGAACAATGCACTTGCTCGCGTACCGAACGCAACGCTTCATAGCTCTCTGGCGGCACCGGTTCTTCAAACCAATCAATGTGCGATTCGGCATAGAGTCGATTCGCCAGGCGCACCGCCGTCGGCACATTATAATGCCCGTGGGCGTCGATTAAAATTTCAATTTTGGAACCTACCGCCTCCCGAATCGCTGCCACAATGTTGCAGCCCAATTCTTCGCCCTCTGCCGAGATCTGCCCAGTAATATAGCCAGTATGATAAGGGCGCATCTCGAGGAATGGGTCCAGTTTGATGGCGTCGTGTCCACTGGCGATGACTTTCTGTGCGGCCTCGACATAGTGTGCCGGCGTTGAACAGCCGCCAAACCAACCATTTGCATAGAGCCGAATACTGTCGCGAAATTTGCCACCCAGCAGATCATAAATTGGCTTGCCCAATGCTTTGCCCTTAATATCCCACAGCGCAATGTCAATCCCGCTGATGGCCGTTGTGGGAAAACCACGCGCCCCCAAATAGGTATAGCGCCGATACATTTTGTGCCACAGCGGTTCAATGTTAGCCGGATCTTCGCCCACCAACACCTCCTTGAGCATCAAGACCAACTGTGCGGTTAAAAAAGAGCCGCCGCCAGGATAATTCGTCGCCTCACCCCAACCAGTAATGCCTTCATCCGTATCGATCTGCACAAAAGTCCACTGGCGTTCACTGCTACTGCCATATTCGGGCAGGGGCGGGTCCACCACATAGGCTTTGACATCGGTAATCTTCATGTGTTTCTCCTCTGTAACTTGTATTCTCTAGGGAAAACAGAAAATCCAGCCCTGCTGCGGGGAGAGCGCGTGGATCGCTGTTGCTTTGCGTAGCATAAGTATACCTTGTGGCTGGTGAAGTAATCAACCGAGGATTATGGGAACAGTGTGTGCTCATCAAAGTGAAGCTATATCGAGCGCTGCATGATCAGGGTGCATTTCAGTTTTTGGGCAGTGTGCCGGGGACGAGCGGGGTGCACTATAGAATATCCTTTGAAGATTTTAGCATGATGTTAAGACACAATTTGCCGTCACACGCGCACTTGAAGTCATTGGCGAAGCGGCGAAACAGGTTCCAGCCACGCTGCGTCAAAAGTATCCAGCGGTTCCTTGGCGAAGCATGACCGGTATGCGCGATAAGCTAGTTCATGAATATTTTGGTGTGAATCTGGTCGTGTCTGGAAAACAGTAGCCGAGGAACTACCTACGCTACGAGCATCTGTACAGGACATTTTAGAAAACGAAGCTAGTAGATCCCGGCGTAAATAAGGTACCCTATTTTTACCATGCTGTACACGAGTAACGTGCCTGATTAACTGCCGTGGTATCTACGCCCAACTGTACTAGTGACCGCTAAAAAGCAAGACAATGCGGATTGCGCTTAACCAACCCATCTCACATCGGTGCATTGAGCACTGAGCCCCCCAACCCAATCAACTTTGCGCCTACTTGGCGCAGACAACCGGCCAGATCCTGCTGGATCTGGGCCGGGGAAAAGGTGAGCAGTTCCCAGCGATCCACCACCATGGGCAGACGGGTTTCTTGCGCACCGTGGTCATCGGTGCAGTTGATTGCCAGATAGCCGCCGCGGGCGCGCAGGGTAATGTCGATTGGCTGGTCGCCTTGCAACCGGTTTTTAAGCGGACGCAACCCATGCTCGCGCAGGGCATGCCACAGTGTTTCAAAGGGATCATCTTTATGATAGAGGTCGGTGACAACGCTGGCGGTGAGTAAGCGATCCAACGTGGTATGGATAAAGGTCACACGCCGAAAGGTGCCCGCAACGATCGGCATCGTAAGCCGTTGAAAGGGCCCTAACTCAATCCGAAAATAGTAGTCGTCGGCGCGCGGATGCTCACTTTCGGCGGGCAAGAGTTCGCGGCGGGTCAGCAAGCGATAGCGGCGCGTGGGCGCGTAATAGGTGACGGTCTGCGCCTCCTCTTGCGCTTTGAATGCGCCCGTCTGGTAGAAGGCCAGGTAGTCTGCACCGACACGGCGCGGCGCGGAACGCTGCGGAATGCGATACCAACCTTCCGCGGCAGCACGGCGTAAATCTTCCATGTTGTTGACCACCGCCACCAGCACAGTGCGCCGGCGCGCTTCGGCATCAGGGTAAAGGGTTGACATGCCGCCAATATACTGGATCCGAACAACTTCAGCAAGTTTACAAAGTCGTCAGCGCAAGAAACCAGTCATAGCTGTGCGCCTCATCCAAACAGTTGGGACATTGCTCAATCATCCCCGTTGCCGCCTCCAATACGCGCGCCTGTCCACAAAAGGGACAAGCGACGTTGGTGGGCAAGGGCGCATCAGCCGGCAATAGCCGGCGTAGGGTTGTGCCCCCTTCATCGACTGGCAACCCCATGCCCTGTGCCAGCAGCAATTCATTGACATTGAGCAACGCGCCATCGTTCCCCTCGACCAAAATCTCCCCCAACAGCCGCCCAAACTTTTCCGTGCGATCCTGCCCTCGTTTATCCAAAATTGTGCGCAGCAGAATAGGCTTGTCAAGCACCAATGTGCGCACAAAGTCGCGCACGACCAAGCCGCGCGCACGTTCAGGACCTTTCACCTCGGGCGTGTTGACGCGCCACAAGCGAATGGTCTGGTCATGGTGCCAGATCCCTAGCCCCAAATCGAGATCCACCGTAATCGTATCGCCATCATAGACCGCGGTGACATGGGCGACGTAGTGGTATAACTGTGATTTAACCTTCAGACTCGCCAGCGTTGACATGGTTCAACTCCCTGTTGCAGATGTAGCCAAATAAGCTTACCCAAATCATATCACACATACGTACTGGTAACTATATCCATAGAACAATTGTTCCCATTATTGGGTTGCGCACCAGATGATTTTTCGCAAAGCGGCTTCTGTGAGATAATAGGATCCATCTCTGACCACACCGCTTGAACCGCGCGAAAGCTGGCGCGATAAATCACTGGGCAGGAGAGCAGCGATGCCATTAAAAGACGCCAATACCAGACCAGAACAATTAGCCGAGCCAACATGGGAGATTGCCCGCCTCTTTCCCGATCAAGGCGCATGGAACGAAGAAGAATACCTGGCGCTGGAAACCAATCATCTCGTTGAGTTTTCCCATGGCACGGTAGAGGTATTGCCCATGCCGACAGAGAAACATCAGTTTATTGTCGCCTATCTCTTTCGCATACTCTATGATTTTGCCCGGCGCCATGCCTTGGGCACAGTTTTGCCAGCAGCGCTGCGGATTCGGCTGTGGCCAGGCAAATACCGCGAACCCGATATCGTTTTTATGTTAGCGGAAAACAGCCATCTGCGCCCTAATGAATTTTGGGATGGCGCAGATCTCGTCATGGAGGTCGTAAGTGGCAGTGCCAAAAATCGCGAGCGCGACCTTGTCACCAAACCCCGCGAATATGCCGCGGCCGGTATTCCCGAATATTGGATCATCGATCCGCAAAATGAATCAATCACACTTTTGTCTCTACAAGATGAGCACTATCGGACAGTTGGTCTCTTTATGCGCGGCGAAACCGTCGCCTCTGTACTATTGCCCGGCTTTACTGTTGCAGTAAACGCTGTGCTAGATAGCCAATGATTTTCCTCATCCTACCGTATCTAAACGATGTTGTACCCGATATGCCGATATGCTATCGGCATATCAAATCGAATTGTCTTGGATAATCAGAAGAGAAAGGGTGCCACCATGAAAGCCATCATGGTTATGTTCGACTCGCTCAACCGCCACATGTTGCCGGCCTATGGCTGCGATTGGACGCATGCGCCCAACTTTGCGCGCCTGGCCCAGCGGTCGGTCGGCTTTACCAATTCTTATATTGGCAGTATGCCCTGTATGCCGGCGCGGCGTGAATTGCACACGGGACGCTACAATTTTCTGCATCGCGCCTGGGGACCGCTGGAACCCTTTGATGAGTCCATGCCCGAAATTCTCGATAATCATGGCGTCTATACCCATTTATCGACCGATCACTTTCACTACTTTGAAGATGGCGGCGCGACCTATCACAACCGCTATACCTCCTGGAACTTTGAGCGCGGCCAAGAAGGCGATCCGTGGAAAGGCCATGTCGCTGATCCTGTAATCCCGCCCGTGCTAGTCGAACGGCACTCGGCCAATTCCAATCCCCAGTCACTCAAACAGATGTGG
>DAOTTR010000084.1:0-20610 GCA_034437715.1 Caldilineaceae bacterium | reverse complement strand
TAGCTACTTTATTTTTGGACAGACCCTAAGTGTCTGTCCAAGAATAACATGGATGATTTTAGACAGATTTACTTGGGTAACATCACGTAAATTCACTATTTTATTTCTGGACAGACCCTTAACCTTCGCGCAAACAAAAAGAACCTCACGAATTTCGTGAAGTTCTATCTGATGGCGCCCTCTGCGTGAGTCGAACACGCGACCAAAGGTTTAGGAAACCTCTGCTCTATCCTCTGAGCTAAGAGGGCGGATGGGTTGGGCTTTGCACGACACGCCATCACCTATTTCAACCTTAGCACAGAGCCGAAAAATCGTCAAGGAAACGACCGCACAACCGAGTAAGTGAGCCCTCAGACAATGGTGTATCCCAAGGTCGATGAGGGTCTTTGCATTGGGTGCGAAAAGATTTCTCTTGGTTGATGCGCTCGACTTGTTCTTGCTGGACAGGGAAGCTACGCCTTTATAGCACAATCAACAGATGCGCGGCAGTTGCTCGCCCACATACATCTCGACCACGCGCGTGCCGCCAAGACCGGTGCGCGCCACGACCATACCAGGGTGGCGCGCTGTCACCTGGCCGATAATGGTGGCTTGCCGCCCCAGCGGATGCTGTTGCATCTTGGCTAGCAACGCCTCGGCCACCGCCGCGGGCACAATGGCAAGCAATTTGCCCTCGTTGGCGACATAGAGCGGATCCAGGCCCAGCAATTCACAGGCCGCATGCACCGCGGCGGGCACGGGTAACTTGCGTTCGTCCAGTGTGATGCCAACCTGTGACGCTTTGGCGATCTCGTTGAGTGCCGAGGCGACACCCCCGCGCGTCGGGTCGCGCAGCACATGGATCTGGGTTGTCGTCTCCAGCATGGTTGCCACCAATCCATTGAGGGGAGCGCTGTCACTCTCGATCACGGTGTCGAAGTCCAGCCCGGCGCGCACGCTCATGACCGCAATGCCATGCAGCCCGATAGCGCCGCTGAGAATGACCACATCACCCGGCCGCGCCAGGTGGGGCGCAATGTTCACATCCGCCGCGATCAAGCCAAGACCACTGGTGTTGATGTAGACGCCATCGCCGTGGCCGCGATCGACGACCTTGGTATCGCCGGTCACAAGCAACACGCCGGCGCGGCGGGCTGCGGCTCCCATGGTCTGGGCGATCACACCCAGCCGTTCCATAGCCATGCCTTCTTCCAAAATAAAGCCAGCGCTTAAGAAAAGTGGCTGTGCGCCACTCATGGACACGTCGTTCACCGTGCCATTGATCGCCAGATCACCAATGTTGCCGCCAGGGAAAAAGAGCGGCTGCACAACGAACGAATCGGTAGAGAAGGCCAAGCGTCCACCGGCCAGGGGCAGTACCGCCGAATCGCCCAGGTGGGCAAGTAGTTCATTTTGAAAAGCCGGTAAAAACAGATGCTGCACCAACTCTGCCGACAATTTGCCGCCACCCCCATGCCCTAGAATAATATTCGCATGGTCGCGCAGGGGCAGTGGGCAACTCCAGGCTTCGATATTTATCGCATTAGACATACGCTATCCTCTGGTGACAGAATCCTGTGGCAGAAGTTCATCACTCTGGATAAACCGTCCATACTGGTAATATGCGGCACACGCGCCTTCGCTGGAGACCATGGTTGCACCGAGCGGCGTGCGCGGTGTACACGCTTTGCCAAAGGCAGGGCATGCATTGGGCTTGATCCACCCTTGCAGCACATCGCCACTGCGACAGACGGGGGACTCATGCGTATGAATATGGGCAACGGCAAAGCGGATCTCGGCGTCGAAGGCGTGGTAGGCAGGGCGCAGTTGCCAACCGCTCTGGGGAATGGAGCCAATGCCGCGCCAGGGGCGGTCGGTAACTTCAAAGACATCGGCCAACAGCGCTTGCGCCACGCCATTGCCCGCATAGTGCGCGGCGCGCGCATAGGCATTTTCCAATTCGGCGCGTCCTTCCTCTAGTTGTTGTACGGCCAGACGAATGCCTTCCAATACATCGAGCGGCTCAAAGCCGGTCACCACGATTGGCACCTGATAGCGCTCGACCAACGGCTGATATTGCCAGTAGCCCATAACGCTGCACACATGACCAGCGGCCAGAAATGCCTGCACCCGATGTGCCGGCGATTCCATGATCGCTGCAATCGCCGGCGGCACCAGCACATGCGAGATCAGCATGGAGAAATTTTGTAGACCCAACCGTTTGGCCTGAAAGATTGTCATGGCATTGGCCGGGGCCGTGGTCTCAAAGCCGATGCCAAAAAAGACGACTTGGCGGTCGGGATGTTGCTGTGCCAGCTTGAGTGCATCCAGCGGCGAGTAGACAATGCGCACATCGCCCCCCGCGCTTTTGACCTGAAAGAGATCCTTAGCACTGCCCGGCACGCGCAGCATATCGCCAAAGGAGCAGAAGATCACCCCAGGCATGGCGGCAATCGCCAGCGCTTTATCGATCATGGCCAGCGGCGTCACACAGACCGGGCAGCCGGGGCCGTGAATCAGTTCGATCTGCTTCGGCAGCAATTGGTCAATGCCGTTGCGGATGATCGAGTGTGTTTGCCCGCCACAGACTTCCATAATAGCCCACGGGCGCGTCGTAATGGCATCGATCTCATCCAGCAAGCGCCGCGCCAGATCGGGATCGCGAAATTCGTCGAGATATTTCATCCTCGCATCTCCTGCCCCAAAGGTACTTCGGCCATGCCCAACTCTTCCGCCAACGAGCGCATCTGGCGAAAGAGCGCCAGTGACTCTTGGGCCGATTGCTCATCCAGGCGCGTAATGGCAAAGCCGACATGCACAATCGTATAGTCACCCAGTTCCACCTCGGGCACATAGGCGAGGCAGATCTCTTTGGTCAGCCCGCCAAAATCCGCCTTGCCCATGCGCATGCTATGCACTTCGTAGATTTCTATGATTTTCCCAGGCACACCCAAACACATACGCTATCTCCTTCAATCTACAGCATGACAAGCTGCCGCGGCGATCACAGCCTGCCCCAATGCCAGACCGCCATCATTGGCGGGCACGCGGCAGTGGGTCAATACAGTGAAATTGGCCTGCTGCAAGCGCGGCACCATCCGTTGCAGCAGCGTCCGATTCTGGAAGACACCCCCACTCAGCGCGACCTGCTGCAATCCCTCGCGCCGGCGCAGCCAGAGGCTGATTTCCAGAATCAGATCGGCCACGGCATTGTGAAAACGGGCAGCAATGATCCCCGTTGCCACGCCCGCCAATACGTCGGTCATAATGGCGCGCAGCACGGGAGCGGCGTCAAAGGTGGGCTTAGCGGTGGTGGGCAGGTCAAAGGCATAGGCGTCCGTGATCGTGCTGTCAACCAGCGCTTCGAGTTCGATAGCCGCTTGTCCCTCGTAGGTGGCGCTTTGGCACACGCCAGCCAACGCGGCCACAGCATCAAATAAGCGGCCCATGCTGCTGGTGGCAACCGAATTGAAGCCGGTTTCCATCATGCGCCGGATCACACCCCGCTCGTATGCAGTACCGGCGGCGACGGGTGGCAAACGTTCATCCCAATCCATGCCCGCGGCCCACAGCGCGGCCAACGCCGTGCGATTGGGCCGTCGAATCGCGGCATCGCCACCCGGCAGGGGAAAGTAGGCCAGATGGGCCGCGCGCACAAAGCCCCCATAGTTGGCAAGCAACACCTCGCCGCCCCAAATCGCGCCGTCTGTGCCATAGCCGGTGCCGTCGAAGCTGAAACCGATCACAGTTTCGTGACTATCCAATCCATGCTCGGCCATCAGCGCGGCGATGTGGGCATGGTGATGTTGCACCTTGATCAGCCGCCGCCCCGCCGCGTATTGCTGCGCCCAGCTTGTCGACAAATAGCCGGGGTGCAGATCGCAGGCAATCACCGCCGGTGTGATGGCGAAGAGCCGCGCCATATTGTCCACAGCTTGCCCAAAGACAGTGAGGGTTTCCAGATTTTGCATATCACCGATATGTTGGCTGAGAAAAGCATCTGCTCCTTTGGTCAGGCAGAAGGTGCTTTTGAGTTCACCCCCCACGGCTAACACTGATGGCAATGCGGATGACAACGCCGCGGGCAGCTTGATGGGAAAGGGCGCATAGCCGCGCGCGCGACGGATGGGCGATTCGTGGCCGTCGAACACTTGCACGACAGAATCATCGCAGGCAACATGGATGGGCCGATTGTGCAACAAAAACGCATCAGCTAGGTCGGCTAGAGATTCCAGTGCGGCTTCATTGTCCTTGACGATCGGTTCGCCGGCGCGGTTGCCGGAAGTCATAACAAGGACAGCACAGGGCACGGTCTGTTGGCTGGAAGGGGCGAAGAGCAAATAATGCAACGGCGTATAGGGCAGCATCACACCAATCGTGCGATTGCCCGGTGCGACCCATGCGGAGAGCGGATTGCCAACCTGCTTGGTCAATAAAACAATCGGGCGCTCCCGGCTGGTGAGCAGGGCGAGTTCGGCAGCGCTGATGTGGGCGATTGGGTGGACCGTTTCCACATCGCGCACCATGAGGGCAAAGGGTTTGTCAACGCGTCCTTTGCGTTGGCGCAGCGTCTGCACGGCCTGATCGTTGGTTGCATCGCACGCCAGGTGAAAGCCGCCGATACCCCTGACCGCGACAATGCCACCCTGTGCCAACAGGGTTTGCGCTTGGCCGATGGCGTCAGTGAACTGATGAGAGGGTAGGTCATCGGGCGGCGTTTGACCGTGCGACCAGTGAAATTCCACCTGGGGGCCACAGCATGGGCAGGCGTTGGGCTGGGCATGAAAGCGTCGATTGTGTGGATCTTCGTACTCCTGTTGGCAGGCAGGACAGAGCGGGAATTCGGCCATTGTC
Source organism: Caldilineaceae bacterium (assembly GCA_034437715.1). GTDB lineage: Bacteria > Chloroflexota > Anaerolineae > Caldilineales > Caldilineaceae > JAHBVH01. The sequence goes on along the minus strand of DAOTTR010000084.1, from coordinate 15,777 downwards.
GTCAAGGGGCGATCATAGGGCAAGCCGCGGATAATCGTAAAGCGTGGGCCGCAGTTGGTACAGTTGATAAACGGGTAGCGATGGCGTCGATCAGATGCATCGAAGAGTTCGTGCAGACAGTCGTCACAAAGGCTCAGGTCCGGGGAGATAAGGGTGTTGGCGGTACCGGCCTGGCTGTGTGCAATCGTAAATTCAGATTCGCCCACCGGCATGATCGATGCCGTTGTGACCTGTTCAATATGCGCTAAAGGGGGTGGATTGGCGATCAATGCCTGGTGAAACGCCGCCAACGCCGCCGGTTGCCCTTCCAATTCGATCAAGACTCCGGCGCTATCATTGCCCACAAAGCCAACCAACGCTAGGTGCGTTGCCAAGCGAAAAACAAAAGGACGAAAACCGACCCCCTGCACCACCCCCTGCACCCGCAACTGTTGTCGCGCCACCCTGTCCGCGGGGTTGTCCAGCACCAAGGGCCATGCTCGCTCAAGCATAGGGTGTGCCATCACTGATCTCAATTGACTGGATGGTTAGCTCTTTGCCCTGGGTAAGCTGAACGTTGGCCGTTTCACAAACCGGGCAGTAGAGAAGCGCCATGTCGGCCAAAACATAATTTTTGTTGCACTGCAAACAGTAGATCACGGCAGGCAACTCTTCGATTTTCAGCGTGGCCCCGGCAAAAGGTGTGCCGGCGGAAACCACACTAAACCCAAAGATCAATTCATCTTTGGAAAGGCCAGCCAACACCCCCAACTGCACCTTCAGCGCCGTGACATGACCCAGCGTGGTACTAGGAAAAGCCGCAGTGGCTGTCTCGATCAAACGTTGTGCAATGGCAAGTTCATGCATCGAAAGTGCTCCTCGATCGCTAGTCGTAGACGATCCACAACCGAATTGGCGGCGGATAACAATTGTTGCACGGCGGGACTCAACCCTTCGCCATGTGCAAAATCGATACCGGGGACGGTCACCAGCCAGGCAGGCAGATTGCGATCATGGTACAGCCGGGCATAGATCATCAGCACGGCTGGGCCAAGGTAGTGTCCCATTACAGGCGATGCACTATCGTCTGCAACGCGCATCACGCCAATCTGCCTATTCAATTCCCCGACCATTTCCCCGACTGACGTATCCACGAAGACCACCGCAGCCACATCAGCCGCGGCAATGTCAATTGCCAGTTCGGGCACAAGCTGGGTGACGGTTACTAGGCGCACGGGCACTTGGGCTTGCCAACGGGCGGCCAACTGTGCCGCCAAGGCCACACCCGCGCCATCATCGCGCCGGAAGGTATTGCCATAGCCAATCACCAAAATTTGTCCCATGCGCCGCGTCCCCTGTTGCTACCTACCTAATCGCGCACCAACTCATGCACGACTGTGCCATCTGCGGCCACTAGTTGGATATGCAGCGGCATCTGCCCGATCGCATGGGTCGAACAGCTAAGACAGGGGTCAAAGACGCGAATGCCATGCTCGATGCGGTTGAGAATGCCTTCGCTGAGCTGGTGCCCGTCCACATAGGCTTCGGCAATCTGGCGTACGGTCCGGTTCATGGCCAGGTTGTTCTGGCCGGTGGCGATGATCAGGTTGACATGTTGCAAAATGCCGTTATCGTCCACGCGGTATTCATGAAATAGTGTGCCACGCGGCGCTTCACTGACCCCGACACCCAGGCGTTGGTTGACGCCGGCTTGACTGCGCACCCGCTCATCCAGGATCGCGGGATCGTCCAGCGTCAGCTCGATTTTTTCCAAGGCAAAGAGGATTTCGATCAGGCGCGCGTAGTGATAGTGAAAGCTCTGCGTCACTGGTTTACCCGGCGGTGCCAGTTTACGGAATTCGCCAAGTTCAGCGTCGGCGCGCGAGGTGCCAGCATAGTCGCAAACGTTCAGACGTGCCAACGGGCCAACGCGATACATGCCAGCTGCATAGCCATCGCCCACCGGCACATGGGGCTTATAATAGGGAAATTTTAGATAACTCCAGGGCTGCACAGCCTCGCCAATGATCTCGCGGAAGCGTTCGGGGGGAAACCCCGGTTCCAAGCGATTGCCTTCGCTGTCGATCACGCGCAGCAGGCCGTCATAATGTTCCAGACCGCCATCGGGCGTCACCAGCCCCATAAAGAGGCTGGGGAAGGCACCATAGGATTGTACCTCGGCGCTAAAGTTGGCCAACGTATCCTTATATAATTTCAACCCCAGGTCGAGCGCTGCAAATGCATCGGGCAGCATGGCACGGATCAGGCGGCGCTTCTCGTCGGTCAAGCCTTCGCGCACGCCGCCGGGCACAGACCAAGCCGGATGGATACTCTTGCCACCCAAGAGGCGAATCACCTCCTGGCCGATCTGGCGCAGGCGGATACCATTGCGCGCGATCTCTGGAAAGCGCTGAATCAGGCCAACAATATTGCGCTGCGCCGGATCGCTCTCCATGCCCAGGAGCAGGTCTGGCGCGCTCAGGTGGAAAAAGCTGAGCGCATGGCTCTGCACGATCTGCCCCCAATTCATCAAGCGGCGCAGTTTCTCTGCCGTGGGGGGAATGCGTACACCCAGGATGGCATCGCCCGCTTTGGCCGACGCCAGCAGATGGCTCACCGGGCAGATGCCACAGATGCGCGCCGTGATGCCGGGCATTTCGGCAAAACTGCGCCCTTCACAGAATTTTTCAAAGCCACGAAACTCGGTCACATGAAAGCGCGCGTCGGCCACATGTTCATTGTCATCGAGATAGATGGTAATCTTGGCATGACCCTCAATGCGCGTGACCGGGTCAATCGTAATCGTGCGGGTCATAGGGCTCCTTTACTTCGCCATCACACTAAAGATTAACAGGATACCTTATCCAAAGCGGCGCATCTCTGGCGGCAACCGGAGTGGTTCGCCGTTTAACAGCGCCTGAACGGCCATCCAGATCCGGTCTGGATCCGGCGGACAGCCCGGAATGTAGGCATCGACTGCGATCACCTGGTGTAATGGCAATACCTTGGGCAAGAGCGCAGGCAAGATATGGTCGGCCTCGCCACCACGGGGTACTTTCCCAGGACCTTCTTTATAGACCTGGGTCAACAGATCATCGACGGCCAGCCGGTTGCGCAGGCTAGTCACGTTGCCGGTGACGGCGCAATCGCCAAAGCTGACGACGATGCGGCTGCGCGCGCGGATCTTTTGCGCCAGTGCCAGGTGATCGACATTGGCCACCGCCCCTTCGACCAACGTCACGTCCACCCCTTCGGGAAATTCCTTGATATCGGCAAGCGGGCTATAAACCAAGTCGGCATGCGCGATCAATTCGATCAGGCGTTCATCCAGGTCCAGAAAACTCATGTGGCAACCCGAACAGCCTCCTAGCCAAGCCGTGGCCAGCCGGATCTTGTGCAATTCATCAGACATACCCACATTCTCCATCTGTCCTGTGGTCTTTTGGTCGCGTGGTCGCGTGGTCCCGTCTCGTGTCTCCCCATCTCCTGTCATCCTCGTCTCCTGTCATCCTCGTCTCCTGTTATCCTCTGCTCCATTGCTGCTTCTCCCGTCCTTCCAGGATCCAATGCAGGAAGTCGTGCTGCTTGGTCATCTCGGCCACGGTTGCGCCTTTGGCAAAGAGCGCGCCGGTGGGGCAGACCTGCACACACTTGCCACAACTCGTGCAACTGTCGCTTGCGCCCCACGGCTGATGCAGGTCGGTGATGACCAGGCTATTGATGCCGCGCCCCATGACATCCCACGTGTGCGCGCCCTCCACTTCGTCACAGACGCGCACACAGCGGGTACACAGGATGCAGCGGTTGTGATCCAACACAAAGCGATCATGGCTGGCGTCCATGGGCAGGTCGGGGTGCAGATAGTCATAGCGCACATGGTCCATACCCACGGTGGCGGCCTGCCATTGCAGTTCGCAGTTGCCATTCATCACACAAACGGCGCAGACGTGGTTGCGTTCGGCAAAGAGCAATTCCAAAATCATCTTGCGGTACGCGAGCAGCCGGTCGGTATGCGTGTGGACAACCATGCCTTCCTGTGCCGTGGTGACACAGGCTGCTTGCAATTTATGATTGCCCTCGATCTCCACCAGACAAAGCCGACAGCCGCCGCGCTCGCTCAGGCCATCCAGGTGGCAGAGTGTGGGGATCTCTACACGCTGCTCGCGCACTACCGCCAACAAGTTTTGGCCGTCCTGTGCGCCTACGGTTTCGTCATTGATCGTTAATGTGACGACAGACATGATTGCTTCCTTCGTATCTTTCTGGCTGGAGTGTGATAAGGAGAGTTGGCTAACCCATCATGCAGGTAAAGAGCTGTAGGTGCGGTTTATAACCGCACAATGGCAGCTGTAGGTGCGGTTTATAACCGCACCTACATACGACGATTTTTGTCTTGACGCCATCACATTAACTCAGCACGCCGCGTTTGTGGCAGATCCCAGATCGGCACCGCGTTCATTTCACAGACGCCAGCTGGACAGCGATGCTCGGTGATGTGCGCTTCATACTCGTCCAAGAAATAGCGCAATGTGCTCAGCACTGGGTTTGGCGCAGATTGGCCGAGACCACACAAACTGGTTTCGCTCACCAGCCCACACAGATCGCGCAGCGTCTGGAGATCCGCGACAGTCGCGCTGCCGTTACTGACCCGGTCGAGAATACGATACATCTGCACGGTGCCCACCCGGCACGGTACACATTTGCCACAGCTTTCATCGGCGCAGAACTCCATAAAATATTTGGCGATTTTGACCATGCAACTGCGCTCATCCATGATAATCAGGCCACCGGAGCCCATGATCGAGCCCAGGGCCTTCAGGCTTTCATAGTCCACGGGCGTGTCGAGATGGTGGGCGGGGATACAGCCGCCGCTAGGGCCGCCGGTCTGCGCCGCTTTGAAAGCCAATCCATCGGGGATGCCGCCACCAATATCAAAGACAATCTCGCGCAGGGTCATGCCCATGGGCACTTCGATCAGGCCGGTGTTTTTGATGTTGCCCGCAAGAGCAAAGATTTTGGTGCCCTTGCTTTTTTCTGTGCCAATACCAGCAAACCATGCTGCGCCATTGCGCATGATCGGCGCGATGCTGCCATAGGTCTCCACATTGTTGATCAGGGTGGGCTTGCCCCACAGGCCACTTTGCGCGGGATAAGGGGGGCGCGGCACCGGCTGCCCGCGGCGACCCATGATCGACTGCATGAGCGCGGTCTCTTCCCCGCAGACAAAGGCACCCGCGCCGATGCGCACGTCAATCCGAAAGTTGAAGTTGCTGTCCAGAATGCGGCTGCCCAGTAGACCGCGCCGTTCCGCGGCGCGGATCGCCTTTTCCAACCGTTGCGCGGCAATCGGATATTCGCCGCGCACATAGACAAAGCCCTGATCGGCGCCCACGGCATAACCGGCAATCGCAATGCCTTCCAGAACGCGGTGTGGGTCACTCTCCATCAAGGCGCGATCCATATAGGCACCAGGGTCGCCCTCATCGCCATTGGCAACCACATACTTCTTGTCGCCGGCAGCTTTGCGCACCAAGTTCCATTTGAGGCCGGTGGGATAGCCGGCCCCGCCCCGCCCGCGCAGACCACTCTGGACCATGGCGTTACAGACCTCTTCGGGCGTCAACTCGTGCAGCACTTTGTCGAGCGCTCGGTAGCCGTCATGCGCCAGATAGTCTTCAATGCGTTCCGGGTCGATGACACCGCTGTTGGCCAAGACGATCTTGTGCTGCTTGACCAGGAAGGGCATATCGGCGGGCAGGGCGTGTGCCTGTTGCACCTGGCCGTGTATGACATGTTCTGCAACAATCTGCTCGGCAATGATCGCAGTCACCTCTTCATAGAAGGTATCTGGCTTGCCCTGTTCTTGCACAGTGACAATCGGCCCGCGACTACAGGGGCCCATACAGCCGGTGGCGACAATCTGTACCGCGGCGTCGAGCCCGTGGCGCTTGATGGCCGCGGCAAACGCAGCCGCAACCGATGCGCCGCCCGAGGAGAGACAAGGCGTGCTGGCGCAGCAGAGCAGACGGCAGCGAAAACCTTGTTGTTTATCGCGTTCGCGCTGGGCAAAGGTTTCTAACTCGGCACTGTTCATAAAAATTCCCCATGATTTTCCGATGCTTCGTTAACCAACTGTCTCTGGTTGCATATTCGCCACAACCCGCTGCACCTGATCCAATGCCACCGCTGGCGTTACCCGGCCAATCACTGTGCCGTCGAGCACGATCACCGGTGCCAGGCCACAACTGCCCAGGCAACGGGCCGTATTGAGACTCAGTTGGTGGTTGCGCGTTGTCTGGCCGGGCGCAATCGCATACGCCTTCTGCAAAGCCGCCACAATATCAGCGGCCTGTTTGACATAGCAGGCGGTGCCCAAACAAACGATGCAATTGTGCTCGCCCTGCGGCTTGAGTGAGAAGAAATGATAAAAGGTGGCAACGCCATAGACCCAACTCGTGGGCAGCTTTAGTTGCTGGGCCACATAGAGGAGCAGGTCATCCGACAGAAAGCCAAACGCTTCCTGCGCGGTATGTAAGACCTCGATCAGCGCATCTTGTTGATATTGGAAGCGCTTGAGTGTGCGGTCGATCAATTGAAAGCGTTTGTCGCCGCTGGGATGCTCGGTTTTGGCTGGTGCGCGTGCGGTTTTCAGCTGGGTGTTTGCGTCAGGCATAAGGTTCCTTTCCGGTCATACCGAGCAAGCGTTGGATAAGCGCTTGCGGTATAGTAAGGTGTTCCAGTCTGCTTCATCAGTATAGAGGGAAGCGAAGCGCATAACATCAGCATTCTGGTTGGATACCTACCTCGCCACTTGATGAGTTTCTGCCCTAGTCATACGGCCAGGGTGCCTCTATTCGGTTCAAAGTGGAGGCAAAAGGAGAGATCTTCTGTACCAGAGGCCTTTAGGGTCTGGCAGGCCCTAAAGGTCTGGTCAGTGCATAAGCTCTATCATTATGCAACAGCGGTGTAATCAGCGCGTGTTCAGCGCGACCTGGGCAGCCGCCAAGCGGGCAATGGGCACACGGAATGGGCTGCAACTGACATAGTTCAAGCCAGCCCGATGGCAAAATGCGATACTGGTGGGGTCGCCGCCATGCTCACCGCAGATGCCCATGGGCATGTCCGGACGCGTGCTGCGCCCTAATTTCACCGACATCTCGATCAACCGCCCCACGCCGTCAAGGTCCAGGTGATGAAAAGGATTTTCGGGCAAGATACCCTTGTCGATGTAATCGATCAGGAATTTCGCCTCGGCATCGTCACGGCTAATACCAAAGGTTGTTTGCGTCAGGTCATTTGTCCCAAAACTGAAAAACTCTGCCTCTGTTGCCATCTGGTCGGCAGTCAGGGCGGCGCGCGGTACCTCGATCATGGTGCCGAATGCAAAGGCGATCTCCAGGCCGTTTTCTTTGAACACCTCTGCTGCCACTGTCTGCACCAGTTGTTTCAGGTACTTCAGTTCATTTATATGGCAGGCCAGCGGGATCATGATTTCGGGGTGGACATCGCTACCGGCGCGCTTGACATGAATTGCCGCTTCCAGGATGGCGCGCACCTGCATTTCGGTAATCTCCGGCATGAGGATGCCCAGGCGGTCGCCGCGCAAACCAAGCATAGGGTTGGACTCGCTCAGTGCGTTGACGCGGGTCAGGATATCCTCTTTCTGGCGCACTTCGGCCAGCGCGGCGTCGATCTCACTGAGGGTGTGAAAGTGTTGCAGTCGCACCTTGAGATCGGCCAATTCTTGCACCAATTGATGCTGCGAGGGCAGAAACTCGTGCAGCGGCGGATCGAGCAGCCGGATAATCACTGTTTGGCCAGCCATGACGCGGAAGATGCCCTCGAAATCTTTGCGTTGCATGGGCAGCAGCTTTTCTAGGGCGGCGACGCGCCGGGCTTTGCTCGTCGCCATAATCATCTCTTGTACAATGGGCAACCGTTCCTGCTCGAAGAACATGTGCTCGGTGCGACACAAGCCGACGCCTTCGGCACCATAGCGGCGGGCGCGTTCGGCATCTTTGGGATAATCTGCATTGGCCCAAACGCCCAAGGTGCGTACCTCGTCAGCCCAGACAAGCAGTGATTTCAGCTCGATTTCACTTTCAAAGTCCGGCTCGCGCGTCTCCAATTGCCCCAGGTAGACTTCGGCTGTGCCGCCATCGATGCTGATCCAGTCGCCTTCACGCACCTCGATGACTTGACTGTCCAGATCTACGGTGAAAAGCCGCTGTTCCACGCTGATCTGCAAAATCTCGGCACCACAGACGGCCGGCTTGCCAAATTGGCGAGCAACCACAGCCGCGTGGCTGGTGGCACCACCGCGACTGGTGAGGATGCCCTTGGCCGCGATCATGCCATGCACATCATCGGGCTTGGTTTCAGGCCGCACCATGATGACGGATTTGCCCGCTTTCGCTAACTTTTCGGCGGTGTCGGCATCGAAGACAGCCTGCCCCACTGCCGCGCCAGGGCTGGCATTGACGGCCTTCTTTACCAACAAACGTCCATCTGCCCGCGCCGCCTCTTTGACGGCTTCGCTAAATTGGGGGTGCAGCAGCATCTCAACCTGTTCTGGCGTGACGCGCTTGAGTGCCACCTTGCGCTCGATCAAGCCTTCGTTGGCCATATCTACAGCAATTTTGATGGCAGCGCGCGCCGTACGTTTGCCATTGCGCGTTTGCAGCATCCACAGCTTGTCCGCTTCGATCGTGAATTCCACGTCTTGCATGTCATGAAAGTGCCGTTCCAGCTTGTCACAGATGTCGGTAAATTGTGCATAGATCGCGGGCATATCCTGGCACAGTTGGCTAATTGGCAGCGTATTGCGAATGCCAGCAACCACATCTTCACCCTGGGCATTAATCAGGTAGTCGCCATAGAGTTGCTTAACACCATCGACCGGGTTACGGGTGAAAGCAACCCCGGTGCCGCTGTTCTCACCCATATTGCCAAAGACAACCGTCTGAATATTCACCGCCGTACCAAGATTGTGCGGGATGCCCGTGGCATTGCGATAGTCGGCGGCGCGCTTGCCATACCAGCTATCAAAAACAGCATGGGTTGCAAACTCTAATTGTTGCCAAGGATCCTGGGGGAATTCCACGCCCTTGTAGGCCAGAATCAGCCCCTTAAAACGTTCGGTAATCTGCTGCCACTCGACGGCCGTCAACTCAATGTCCAACTTTATCCCGCGCGCACCCTTGACATCGGCAATGACCTGCTCAAAGGGCTCATCGGGGACGCCCAAGACCACGGCACCAAACATCTGCACCAAGCGGCGATAGGAATCATAGACAAAGCGCGGATTACCGGTCAAGGCAGAGAGCCCTTCCGCCGTCTGGTCATTCAGACCAATGTTGAGCACTGTGTCCATCATACCGGGCATCGAAAATTTAGCGCCAGAGCGGCAAGAGACCATGAGTGGATTCGTCGCATCGCCAAAGCGTTTGCCCATCTGTTCTTCCAATTTGTGCATGGCCGCCTTTTCCTGTTCCCACATGCCGGGCGGAAAGTGGCGGTCATGGCTCAGGTAGGCGTTACACGCCTCGGTCGTGACCGTGAAACCTGGCGGCACAGGCACATCCAAGCGCGTCATCTCGGCCAGATTGGCACCTTTGCCACCGAGCAAAGCACGTACATCCTCCCAACTGACCGATTTGGCCTGTGCTTCTAGTTCATCCAATGCACCAAAAGGATAAACCCAACGATGTGCTACAGTTGGTTGAGCCTCGACATCTTTGTGTTGATTCACAACAGCAGTGACCATAGTGTGCTGCTCCCCTCTCTATTTTTAAAATGACCATCGTACAGGATCAATACTGGCGCACTTCGTTTCATGCCAGATATGACCAGGCGCTGAGCGCTGCCTTTACACCTTCGCCAATCGCCACCGGCACTTGTTCGCTATACACGTTGGTGACGTCGCCAGCGGCGAACAGCCCAGGCAGACTGGTTGCACAGCGATGATTCACAATGATATGACCATCTTCATCAAAAGCCACAAGATCGCGCACAAATTCATTATTGGGTAATAAGCCAAACTCGATAAAAACACCTTCTACCGCCAAAGTGCGCGTTGTGCCATTCACAGCCACCAGATCCAAGCCGGTAACAAACTCATCGCCACTGATGCCTTGCACCTCCCAATCGCGGAAAACATGGACCTTGGGGTTATGCAATACTTTCTCGGCAAGGTGTGAGCCGTCGAGATCACGCTTCTGGGCAACCACAAAGTAAACGTGGTTGGCAAGCGCAGCCAACTTGGGGACAACACCCAATGCACGTTTACCACCCACGACGGCCACATTGCGGCCGCGGAAGAACTGGGCATGGCTGACCGCCGAAAAGCTGACCCCCCGCCCTTGGAATTTCTTTTCGCCTCGCACATATAAACATTGCGGTTGCGCACCGGTACAGACAATCAATGCCCGTGCGCTGATCAGGCTGGTGTCCGCCAGCGTGATCTGAAAGCCGCCATCCTTGTAGTGTGTCACATATTTGGCGGTTTGTGGAATAAATGTCTTAAGCTTTGCCTCAATGTGGGCCTCGAATTGTTGCACGAGTTCAATGCCCCAAACACTCTCTACCGCTGGCAAACCGCGCAATTGAAACGAATAGCTTGCCTTACCGCCAAGACCAGGTGCCACCAACGCAACCTGTAGTTGGGCCTGGAGCGCGTAGAGCGTTGCCGCCAGTCCCGCTGGGCCACCCCCTACAACGACGACATCATATTCAGCCATAGCACCTGACCTCCTCACTTTGCTGCTTCAATACCGCAGATAGGTTGAGCAGCGCTATAAAGTACCATTTTTTACACGCGTAAAAATGTACCTATGTGCTGCTGCGGAGTATGGATCTCACCACAATACGCTCATGTGCGCCAAAATACGCCCGACAGGTGGTAAGCTCCGCTGCCCCGGCACGCCTTTCCCTACTGTCAACTTATGGATAAGGGTTAGGCAATACAGAGGGTTGCTGGCCTGAGCAGGAAATACCGTTTATGCGTTCTGTGATCAGGCTACTGTTCTTCACTTGTCCAGCCGTTAACAATCAGCTTGAAGATATCCGATTCGGTAATAATGCCCACGACCTGCCCATCCTGCACCACGGGTAGGCCACTCACCTGATCTTCCAACATACGGGCGGCAGCTTCCTGCACGGTATCATCCGGCGCGATGGCGATTGGATCGGGGGCCATTTCATCCCCCACCTTGCGTGCCAAAAGAGTGAGCCGCGTTTGCACATCGGCCTCCTCCAAATAGGGCGGAATATGGCGTTGTATATCACTCAACGTGATGATGCCAACCAATTCGTTGCCAACCACCACTGGCAACCGCCGAATTTCATTATCGAACATCAGGCCATAGGCATCGACCAGGGACGCATCGGGGGAGATAACGATGGGCCGCCTTGTCATAAAGTCCTGCACCTGTGAAATATGCCGTTTCATCTGAATTTCTTGCCTTTCGTGCGTACATGACAGCGGAAATACTACGACGGAAATTTGGCAATCCTACTGCATCAAAGCGCCTGTTGGATCCGCTTGCCACGATTGCAATACTTTCATGTAGTTGGCCCGTTCAAAGGCCGCAGGTTCGGCCACATGCTGTTGGCTCATGCTGCCTTGCATCTGGACGATGGATTCATACTCGTGTTCTTCCATCCACACCTGCATGGCATCCACAATTTGGCCGATGCGTTGCACACCGTGGCGCAACAGTTCGGAGGCCATCATCGTTACCTTGGCCCCGGCCATCATGCCCTTGAGCACATCTTCGTGAGTATGCACGCCGCTGGTGATCGCCAGGTCGGCGGCGATCCGGCCATAGAGGATCGCAGTCCAGCGCAAGGGCAAGCGCAGTTCGTGCGGGCCGCTCAGCACCAGGTTGGGCGTCACGGTCAACTGTTCCAAGTCGAAATCGGGTTGGTAGAAGCGGTTAAAGATCACCAGCCCCGCGGCCCCGGCAGTCGATAGGCGATGGGCCATGTTGGCAAAGGAGCTAAAATAGGGGCCCACCTTTACCGCCACCGGGATCGCCACCGCGGCACAAACCGCGCGCACAATATCCAGGTAGATCTCTTCTACCGCTGCGCCAGTTACCATGGGATCGGTCGCGATCTGGTAGATGTTCAGTTCCAACGCGTCGGCTCCAGCCGCTTGAATGTGGCGAGCATACTCCAGCCAACCACCCATCGACACGCCATTCAGGCTGCCGATAATTGGAATGTCTACGGCGGCTTTGGCCTGGCGAATCAATTCCAGGTAGGCATCCGGCCCTACGTTGTAGTGGTCCATCTCTGGAAAATAGCTCAATGCCTCGGCAGAACTCTCGGTGCCATAGCTCAGGTAATGATCCAGCAGGTGGCTCTCCCCCTCGATCTGCTCCTCAAAGAGCGAATACATGACAATGGCCGCGGCCCCGGCATCTGCCAGCCGCCGAATGCCATCCAGACTTTGCGACAAGGGCGATGCCGATGGCACAACCGGATGTTTCAGCTTCAAGCCCAGATAGGTGGTTGATAAATCCATGTTCTTCCCCCTACTTTATCAAAATTTCGTTTAGGCTATTCCAAAAAATAATGATCCAGGATGGGCATGCGGTGTGGCGGGGTAAAACAATAGGTGTACACAAGCTCTCTTTCCGCCACACCGCGTGCCCCTACGTGAATTGGATCGTTTAAATCTTGGAATAGCCTACAGCATATTTACAATTCTTGTTTTGCCAATTCCGTGTACTTCTGCCAGCGCTCGTTGACCGCGGCCTGGGCTTGCGCCATCAATTCGGCAGCAGCGACGGGATTCGTCTGTTCCAGTACCCGATAACGATTTTCGTTGTAGGCATATTCCTTGAATGGAATCGCCGGTGCCTTAGAATCTAATTGGAACGGTTGCTTACCCTGCTCCTTGAGGCGCGGGTCGTAGCGATAGAGTGGCCAGTAGCCACTCTTTGCCGCCAACGCTTGTTGCTCCAAGCCTTTGGCCATGTTGATGCCGTGGGCGATACAGTGGCTATAGGCAATGACCAGCGACGGGCCATCATACGCCTCGGCTTCTTGGATGGCTTGCAGCGTTTGGCGGTCATTGGCCCCCATAGCCACATGCGCCACATAGACATTGCCATAGCTCATGATCATCAAGCCCAGATCCTTCTTGGGTGTGGCCTTGCCACCGGCAGCAAACTTGGCCACCGCGCCCAACGGCGTGGCCTTGGAAGCTTGGCCGCCCGTATTGGAATAGACCTCGGTGTCCAGCACCAAAATATTGACATTGCGCCCACTGGCAAGCACATGGTCCAGCCCGCCAAAACCGATGTCATAGGCCCAACCATCCCCGCCGACAATCCAGACAACTTTTTTGACCAGCTTGTCGGCTAGGCTGAATAGGTCGCGGGCTTGGGGGTCGTTCACGCCCGCTAGTTTGGCCTTCAGTTCTTCCACCAAGGCGCGCTGCTGGTTGATCGCCGTGTCGTTCTCCTGGGCATTGGCGAGCAAGCCATTGGCCAACTCATCGCCGATGACGCTGCGTAGACGCCCCACCAGATCACTGGCATATTCGACTTGCTTATCCAGCGTCAGGCGCATGCCCAGGCCAAACTCGGCGTTGTCCTCGAAGAGTGAATTGGACCAAGCCGGGCCGCGCCCTTGCTCATTTTTGGTCCAGGGCGTGGTGGGCAGGTTGCCACCATAGATGCTCGAACAGCCGGTGGCATTGGCAATCAGTGCCCGATCGCCGTAGAGTTGGCTGAGCAATTTGAGGTAGGGTGTCTCACCACAGCCGGCACAGGCCAGGGAAAACTCGAAGAGCGGCTCAAGCAATTGCACATTTTTCACTTGGTTGAATTTGAGTTCGCCGTCGGCGGCGTGTTCCGGCAGTTGCGCAAAATATTCCCAGAACTTGCGCCCTTCCTCGCGCAGCGGGGGTTGCGCCGCCATGTTGATAGCCTTGCGGCTCACATTACTCTTGTCCTTGACCGGGCAGACCTCGACGCACAAGCTACAGCCGGTGCAATCTTCCACGGCAACTTGCAGGGTATATTGCTGACCGGGAAATTCGCGCCAGCGGGCGTCGGCGGTTTTAAAGCCTGCCGGCGCATCGGCTAAGGCGCTTGGTTCAATCACTTTAGCCCGGATCACCGAATGGGGACAGACGAAAACACATTTGCCGCATTGGATGCACAGATCCGCTTCCCAAACGGGCACATCTTGGGCAATGTTGCGCTTCTCCCACTGGGTGGTGCCGCTGGGAAAGGTGCCATCCACAGGCATGGCACTCACCGGCAGCAGATCGCCCTGATCGGCCATCATGCGGGCAGTCACGGTCTGCACAAAGTGGGGTGCCAACGGTGAAACAGCGGGCGGCTGCACAATGGTACTCGTTGCCACGGCGGGAACTTTGACTTCATAGAGGCGTTCCAGCGTGGCGTCCACCGCGGCAAAATTCTTGCGCACCACCGGCTCGCCGCGCTTGCCATAGGACTTGCGAATGGCTAGCTTGATCTGTTCGATAGCCTCGTCGCGCGGCAGCACACCGCTGATGGCAAAGAAGCAGGTCTGCATGACCGTGTTAATGCGCATACCCAAGCCCAATTCCTGGGCCAGTTGATAGGCGTCGATTGTGTAAAGCTTCAAGCGCTTGGCAATGATCGTCGCTTGCACCTTTTGCGGCAAGCGATCCCAAACTTCGTCCGGGCCATAGGGTGCGTTGAGCAGTAAAACCGCGCCCGGTTCCGCTGGTTCTAGCACATCATAGAGTTGCAGAAACCCAAACTGGTGAACGCCGATAAAGCTTGCCTGATTGATCAGGTAGGTGCTTTTGATCGGGCGTGGGCCAAAGCGCAGGTGCGACACCGTGCGCGAGCCGGACTTTTTGGAGTCGAGGACAAAATAGCCCTGGGCAAAATTGGCCGTCTCTTCGCCAATAATCTTGATCGAGTTCTTGTTGGCACCCACCGTGCCGTCCGAGCCCAGCCCCCAGAAGATGGCCCGCACATTCTCCCCTTGCTCAATGTTGAAATGGGGGTCAAAAGCCAGGCTGGTATGGGTCACATCATCGAAAATGCCAATGGTGAAGTGATTCTTGGGCAACGGTTTGACCAGCTCATCAAAGACTGCTTTGACCATGGCCGGTGTAAATTCTTTTGAAGAAAGTCCGTAGCGCCCGCCGATGAGGCGCGGTAAGATTTGCGCTGTGCCCGTTGACGCACCCGTTGATGCCCCTTCATAGATCGCGGTTGCGATATCCAGGTAGAGCGGTTCGCCCACACTGCCGGGCTCTTTGGTGCGATCCAGCACGGCCAGCGCTTTGGCAGTTGGTGGCAGGGCCGCCAGAAAGCAATCGCTGGCAAAGGGGCGGTACAGATGTACCTTGATCATGCCGACCTTCTCCCCCTGGGCAACGAGATAATGGATTGTCTCTTCCACTGTCTCGCAACCCGAACCCATGAGCACAATCACACGTTCGGCATCCGGTGCACCTACATAATCGAACAGATGATATTGCCGCCCGGTCAGCGTGGCGAATCTATCCATGGCTGCTTGGACGATGGTGGGGGTAGCCAGATAGAAGGGGTTGACGGTTTCGCGCGCCTGAAAATAAACATCGGGGTTCTGCGCTGTGCCGCGGATGACCGGCTCGTCGGGCGTGAGGGCGCGGGCGCGGTGGGCATAGACCAACGTGTCGTCGATCATGGCGCGGATGTCAGTTTCGCTCAGCTTTTCAACCTTGTTGATCTCGTGCGAGGTGCGAAAGCCGTCAAAGATATGCAGAAAGGGCACGCGCGATTCCAGCGCCACGGCCTG
>DAOTTR010000083.1:0-3304 GCA_034437715.1 Caldilineaceae bacterium | reverse complement strand
GATGACCTGTTGCTAATCAGCGATCATTATAACAATCGGATCCGGGCTGTGCGCGTAGCCTCAGTTACTAAAGCCCGATCTAATTGATCTGGCGATTATTTGCGTACGAACAGCCAGATGCTCATGGCTAAGAACCAAAACTGAGCAATTGTCACGCTTAGAACGATCATAATGCCGATGTCGATGCCAAACATGCCGCCAATATTGGTAAACAAGGCGGCTGCCGTTACCAGCCCAAAGCTACCCAAAAGCCGCGCTACCCCTTGCATACGGAGCAAGGCAATGGCGATCAAAAGCGCCCATAAGGCGGCAAACAAGCCAACGCCCAGCGCTTCCCCAATCGTGCCGGCCAGTTCATTAATGGCCAGGTGCGTAATGGTGATCATTTCTTTGGTGGCCGTGGAAGTGGTTGGGTCGAGATATTGAGTTGCCAATAGGGGCATGGCGCTTAGCCAACGCACGATGCCAATTGTGCGCGCCAGGGCCGAGATAATGCCAAAGCCAGCCGCAACGCGCAAACTGGGTGACAGCGTATCACCGCCCGCTACGGCGCGTGCCATCATCACCGCCGTGGCCAGGAAGAGAACAGAGTAGGCCAGGTACGCACCGTACCCCAGCCGAACGGCTTCCAGGTTCTGTATCAAGCGTGGATACAGCGTGCTAATCGGTTCGTCCAGGCTGGCCGGCCAGTCGATAGCGGCGCCTAACACAAAGATTGGGACAAAGAAGAGGGCAAATTGGGCAAAGAGTAAAACAGCAGTTTGACGATTGACAGCGCGGTGGTTCATGATCAAAGGGTCCTTTTTGTGGGTTGTGTTTGTCACATTCCGTACTTTCACATCAATCCCTACTCCTCTCTGTTGAAGGGAATTGTCACAGGACAGTAGAAACGATCCCGATCAATCCCATGACAATTCTCCCAACGTTAGAGGGGCTGATGTAAAGTACGGAATGGGTTTCCGTGATTCATTGCGTATTTAGCCGAGTAGAACGCATTTTGCTTGGTGTGTGCATGTGGCTATGCGGCTGGATGGGCGCGAAACCAGGCAACGGTCTCACGGATAGCCTGGCGGAGCGGCGTTGGTTCAGTGCCAAAGGTGCGGCGAAACTTGCTGTCGTCCATCACAAAGGGCTTCTCCCATTCATATAGCATCTCCGGCATTTCCCGCAACGTGGCATTGAATAAGCCGAGTGTACGCAAGATCACTTTGCCGGCCACGCGCCTCTGCACAGGTTGGCCAATTTCTTCGCCAATCATCTGGACAAATTCTGCCTGCGTGACCGGCGGATTGCTGGGGATATGCCAAATTTCGCCTAACGCCTCGGCGTGTGTGCCAAGCAGCGCCAGGGCACGGCCAAAGTCCGGCGCATAGCTCCACGTGTGGGGCTGGTCGACGCGCCCCATCAAATTGACCGGCCGGCCCTTGAGCGCGACGCCAAAGAGCTGTGGTGACAGTGCGCTATCTTCCGGGCCAAAAAAGTTACTGGCGCGGGCGATGGCGACCCGCCCCCGCCCCTGGGCATGTGCATCGATTAGTGCCTGCGCCATTTGGGCGCGCACCTTGCCCTTGCTGGTATGTGCGGCATAAGGCAGCGTTTCGCTGATCAGCTTGCCCCCTGGATCGCCATACATATAGAGGTTGTCCGCTACAATCAATTTTGCGTTGTTGCTAATCGCCCCTTCCAGAATGGCGCTTTGCAAGGCGGGAAACTTCGTCACCCACTCGTAATAGGCTGGTTGCGCACACTGGTAGACGGCGGTGGCGTCTGCCGTCAATTGGCGGGTTTGGGCAAGATCATTCGCATCGGCCTTGACGATCTCGACCGCGGTGGGCAGATCGGCGGCGTGGCCACTGCGGTTGACTATACGCACGCGTTTGCCTAGGCGTACCAGTTCGCGAGCAGCATTTTTGCCCAATACACCGCTACCGAAAATCACATGTAATTCTGGGGTTAGGGAAGAAGTAGACATATAGGAAGCCTTTCTGATCTAGATACAAATAAAATATGGTAACTGTCCAGGTGTAGCGTTAGGAAGATAAACAGTTGGGTAGCACGTGGTTTCCAACCACTGGGCTAAAGCCAATTTAACGTTGTCGTTATAGTTACGAAATATAGTTGAAACGGATAGCTGATCACCGCAAAAAAGGCATAGGGACTCCTTCCCAAAGATCGTTGGACTCGACGAACAGATTGGGTTGATGCAAAGAGTGGTTTGTCGCCGCGTGGAAGCCTACCGAAGATTTTTCGGTTTGCCTGTGCTGCGACAAGTAGGGTTGGTAAATCGAGTGGTAGTATGGCGCTTAGGGTGGCAGCCCCAAACGGGTGAGAAAAGTAGTGATTTCGGCGCGATACAAAGCGTCGGTATCCCCAACCACCGGGGTGGTATGGTGGAATAACTCGAGCATGATCAAGCCGTGGCAACGGGTCCAGCCGATGACGCCAATGTAAAAGGTCTGCACTACGCTGGGATACGTGCGTTGCTCCAGCCAGGTGGCAATCTTGGCCGCCACTGTTGGCGGCACGTGTTGCAACTCTGGTGGAACTGTGAGCACACCGGCGGTGAGGGCTTCGGTAAGAATGGTAATCACTACCGCGATCCCGCGCGCCGATGCGGCAGCCGTTGTCTGTGCGGGCGCTTGGTAACCCGGAATAGGGGTGCCGTAAATAAGCGCAAAATCGGTCGGGTGGGCCAAAGCCCAATCGCGATAGGCATGCATAACGGCCAACAGTCTTGCACCGTAGGCATTGGGGCCACGTTGCGCACACTGGCTGGCATTGGCCGCCTCCATCGCATCGGACAGGCCATTGAACGCGTCCAGAATGAGGGCGGTGATCAGATCTTCGCGGTTGGCAAAGTAACGATACAATGCCGGCGCGGTCATTGCCATCTGTCGCGCAATCGCACGCAACGAAAGGGCTTCGTTGCCTTCCGCCGCCATTTGGCAGCGAGCAATCTGTTTGATCTCTTCCCGCATTTCTTCATGGAGCCGTTCTCGTCGTGACATACCCACCATCCGCAAATCAGTATTCGTAAACGATGAAAACAAAAGTAAACGGTGTAAACTATGCATAGTTTACACCGTTTACTTTTGTTTGTCAAGCCCCAATTTTGAGCAATTTTGCCTTTCGTTCGCCCAGAGAAGAGCCATAAAGAAAAAGCTATCCTTATTCTCTCTTTAAATTGGTTTCACCCGACCGTTGGCGCGAGAAAACCAACGCAATAAACAATTCCAGCAAGCGCGGATTGCCCTCGGTGCCGTGATAGAGACGGTTCAACTCGCTTTGCGCCAGGTCAATGCCT
>DAOTTR010000082.1:0-14272 GCA_034437715.1 Caldilineaceae bacterium | reverse complement strand
CCGCAAGTTGTTGGCGGACCTTTTCATTAATATGTTCAAACTGCGCATTGCGATCGGGATGCTGAGCACCTTCTTGCTTTTTGAGATTGCCTTGCAGGCTATACCCGAGTTCTTTAAGGGTCTGTCCAGAAATAAAATAGTGAATTTACGTGATGTTACCCAAGTAAATCTGTCTAAAATCATCCATGTTATTATTGGACAGACACTAAGTGTTACAAAAACCGTTACAACAACCATTACCAACGGGTGATATGCAGCGGTGATTGGCTATAGCCTGGCCCAACCGATGATGTAACAAGCATTTATGGGAAATTTGACGTAGAGGGATGGGGGTTAGAAACCCATAAAAAGAACGAAATTTATACTTCAAAAACATGATATAAAAATTGCTCATAGTAGCGTAAAATGTAATAGAAACGAATGTTTGCGAAAGGTATTCTCGAACTACACAATTTTCCTTCTGGTATGGGGTTCTGATTTGATGTGTCGCACCCTCCTTCACACAGGGCAAGTATATGGAAAAATTAATTAATCGCAGCTTGAACAACGAAACGCAAGTTTTTCTGGCACACCAGGAAGATTTGTTTCGCAACATTGTCGAAAATAGCCATGATCTGATCTATGCAGTTACAGTGGACGGCACCGTTATCTACGTTTCGCCCAACTGGCCCGCGCTTCTGGGCTATGAAAGTAGTGAAGTTCTCCAGCAAAGCTTTGCCAAATTTATACATCCTGAGGATATGGCCCAAACGTTGCTGTTGATGGAACGATCCATTACGGCCAGCGTAAAAACCACTGGATATGAACAGCGCCTCCGGCACAAAAATGGTGAATTGAAGTGGTTTGATATCAACAGTTCACCGATCAAAGATGAGCAGGGTAACGTCTTATATTTTGTCGGCAGTGGCTATGACATTACAGCCTACAAAGAGAAAGCAAACACCTTGCGTGAATCGGCAGAATTTTTTGATTCTGTCATCAAGGCCTTGCCTGATCCATTTTTTATTAAGAATGAAAACCATCGTTTGATTCATGTAAATGAGGCCTATTGCCAATTGATGGGCCTCTCCGCTGCTGAAATCATGATCGAACAGAGCGATGATCTGGTTCTCAAAGAAGAGCTTGCACTATTTTGGCAGCAAGATGCATTGGCATTGGCCAGTGATCAACCAATTGAAAA
This sequence comes from Caldilineaceae bacterium, assembly GCA_034437715.1. GTDB lineage: Bacteria > Chloroflexota > Anaerolineae > Caldilineales > Caldilineaceae > JAHBVH01. The sequence continues at coordinate 13,092 of DAOTTR010000082.1, read as the reverse complement.
TGAAGAATCGCTCACCGATGCGCGCGGAGTTCGGCACATTGTGTTAACCAAGAAGGTCGCGCATCGCTTGCCCACTGGCGACCGCGTGCTGATTGGCACCGCCAAAGATATTACCGACCGCAAACAAATCGAGGAAACCCTACAGCACGAACAGTCTCTCCTGCGCTGTATGCTCGACGCTATCCCTGATCTGATTTTTTATAAAGATCTACAGGGCGTCTATTTGGGGTGTAATAAGGCGATTGAAGCATTGCTGGGGCATAAGACGAGCGACATCGTAGGAAAGACAAATTTTGACCTGCTGCCAGCCGATATGGCGAGCACATACCAGGAACAGGACCGCCAGGTACTCGCAGAGAATATCACCATGCGTATCGAACAAGCGGTGACCTACCCAGATGGGCGCCATGCCTTGCTAGATACGCTGCTTACCCCCTTTAACACGCCCAGCGGTGAGGTGTTGGGCATCCTGGGTATCTGCCGCGATATTACAGAACGCAATCAAGCCGAAGCGGATCTGCGCAAGGCGAAAGAAGCCGCCGAATCGGCCAATCATACCAAGGGTGCTTTTCTCTCGACCATGACCCATGAGCTGCGCACGCCCCTGAATGGCGTCCTCGGCTTGACGAGCTTGTTGCTCGACACCGAACTCAATGCCGAGCAACTCGATTTGGTGAACACCATCCGCGCCAGTGGTGACACGCTCTTGACCCTGATCAATGACATTCTTGATTTTTCCAAAATTGAAGCCAATAAGCTCGAACTCGAACGCAGCAATTTTGATCTGCGCAGTTACATTGAGGAAACCCTGGACCTGGTCGCGCCGCAAGCAACCGCCAAAGGGTTGCATCTGGCCTACCTGGTCGATAACGACGTACCTATCCAGATCTGCCAAGATGCAACACGCATTCGCCAGATTCTTGCCAACTTGCTCAGCAACGCCATCAAATTCACGGCCCACGGCGAAGTCACGGTGCTGGTTAGTGCCCACCGGCAGACAGAGACCACATGGGAACTGCATTTTGCTGTACAAGATACAGGCATTGGTATCCCCGCCGATCGCTTCGACCGGCTCTTCCATTCCTTTAGCCAGGGCGATGCCTCCACGACGCGCCGCTTTGGTGGGACAGGGCTTGGCCTGGCGATTAGCAAGCGTCTGGCCGAACTAATGGATGGGCGCATGTGGGTGGAAAGTCAACCAGGACACGGGTCAACCTTTCACTTTGCGATCCAGGCGCAGGGCAACTATCAACCAGCAGAAACCTTGGATACCGAGCTGCTACCCCTGAAGAATCGCCGCGTGCTTGTGATCGAGGAGTATGCGACGATTCGCCGTCAGATCACCCACCTGCTCACCGCCTGGGGGGTGAATACGCTTTCGCCCAATCATATCGATAAGATTCAGGTTATCCTACGCCAAGGGTTATGCGATGGGTTGATCATCGACTCAACCTTGACGACCATCGACAGTCTTGAGTTGCTGACACTTCTGAGCCAGCACTATCCCGACATGCCTGTCATCCTCTTGACACAGTTGGGCGAGCGCCTGAGCAACGAACAGAAGCGGCCACACCTGGCGACCCTTTCCAAACCGCTTCATGCCTCACAACTCCACGATGCATTGATAACGCTGCTGAGTGGCAAAACCATTACGACGCGCAAACCGGCGCGCAGCACCATCATCGATACGCAAATGGCCCTCCGCCACCCACTCAAGATCCTGTTGGCCGAGGACAATATGGTCAACCAGAAAGTTGCCGTAGGCATTCTGGCCAAGCACGGCTATCGCGTTGATGTGGTCGCCAACGGTCTGGAAGTCCTAGATGCGCTTGATCGCCAACCGTATGATCTCATTTTGATGGATGTCAATATGCCCGATATGGATGGCTTGACAGCTACGCGCGCAATCCGCCAAGCGTTGCCCGCCGCGGAACAACCCTATATTCTGGCCCTGACGGCCAACGCCATGCAGGGTGACTATGAACGCTGTCTCAATGCGGGGATGAACGACTATATTAGCAAGCCCATCCAAGTTGCCGAGCTGATTGCAGCGCTCAATCGTGTGCAACCGCGCCAGATACGCACGGCCAAAGCGCCATTCACCGCTACCAACAATCCACAGCTATCACCCACTACGGGCGACGCCGCTCCCGCAAACTCCCCCACAAACTATGACATAGTTGATCCCACAATGTTAGCAGAAGTTACTGAATTAATGGCAGAAGATGGTGATGCTGCTGTGAAAGAATTGATCAGCATTTTCTTGGAAAATAGCCCCTTGTTATTACAAAAACTGCGCACCGCCGTCCACCAAGCCGATGCCCACGCTGTCTATCTGATTGCCCACACCTTTCGTTCACCGGCAGCACAAATGGGTGCCCATCGATTGGCCAAGTTATGCCACGAATTGGAAACCATCAGTGAGGCCAGCGATGTTTCCGATTGCGCGCCGCGCGTCGACCAGATCTTTGCCGAATATGCGCGCGTCCAGCACTATTTCGAGACGCTGTTCTATGGGGAAGCGACGCCGGTTCACTGATGGATTGGGTTACCAGCCCAACCGGAAATCATGCTGCCACGAACGTACCACTAACATAACTCGTCAACAGCGGCTGACCATCCCACAGCACACGGCTACCCGGTTCCCCAGAAATCAGATTTGCACCGCGCACGGTTATGGTAAATGCTGGGCTATGTTACAGAATGTGCTACGATTAGGCGCAAAAAAGAATGGAACAGAATTTCAACTGGGGCAGCAGCTTTGGCAGACGAGGCTCAGCACAGACGAGGAATTATCATGGAAAAACGCAAAAAGCCAACGCAGGCGGAGTTGCTCGCTTCCGCCGACAAAACCATTAACGATGTGATCGGGCCAGGGTTACGTGTGCTCTTCTGTGGCATCAACCCTGGCCTCTACTCGGGGTACACCGGTCACCACTTTGCGCGCCCAGGCAATCGCTTTTGGCCCACCCTCTATGCCGCTGGCTTTACCGATCGCCTGCTCAAGCCGGCCGAGGAACACGCGTTGTTGGCGCGTGGCTATGGTATCACCAATTTGGCAAAGCGCACCACGGCCACCGCCGCCGAATTGACCGCCGATGAATTGTTGGTGGGCGGTCAACGCCTGTTGGCAAAGGTGCAAGACTACCAGCCACAGGTGCTGGCACTCTTAGGCATCACGGCCTACCGCACCGCATTCAAGCAACCGCGCGCCCAGATGGGCGAACAACCCGAACGCATGGGCACCACGCGGCTGTGGGTGTTGCCCAATCCCAGCGGTCTCAACGCGCACTACACCCCCACTGATCTGGCGCGCGTCTTTCGCGAGTTCCGGCTTACGCTTGAGCAGACGGGTAATCCATAACCGTAGGGCGTCGTCGCGCAGGCGAATGTGTAGGCATGTTAGGGTGTACTTCAGTTTTGGGGAAGTGTGCGCGCTAAAATTTACCCCAATTGAAATGCACCGGGTCGTGAGTTAAAGGTCAATCAGCCAGTACATAGGCGAAGATCAGCGGGGCGACGATGGTCGCGTCCGACTCGATCAGGAATTTCGGCGTGGTGATATCGAGCTTTTCCCAGGTGATTTTTTCGTTGGGCACGGCACCGGAATAGGAACCGTAGCTGGTGGTAGAATCGCTGATCTGGCAGAAGTAGCTCCAAAGGGGCGTCTCTTCCAGTTCCATATCCTGGCGCAACATGGGCACCACACAGATCGGGAAGTCGCCAGCAATACCGCCACCAATTTGGAAGAAGCCAATCGGCGTCTGCTTGGTCTGGGCGATATACCAGTTGGAGAGTTCGATCATATATTCAATGCCCGTGCGCACTGTATGCACATTTTTGACGTTGCCCTTCATACAATGGGACGCGTAAATGTTGCCAGTGGTGGAATCTTCCCAACCAGGCACAAAGATCGGCAGGTTCTTCTGCGCCGCAGCCAACAGCCAACTATCTTTCGGATCGATCTGATACGCTTTTTCCAGCCGCCCACTTAATAGAATGCGATACAAAAATTCATGGGGGAAGTAGCGCTCGCCAGCTTGATCAGCGCGCGTCCACTCGTCGAGAATGACATGCTCGATGCGGCGAATCGCTTCTTCTTCGGGAATACAGGTATCGGTGACGCGATTCAGGTGGCGCGAGAGCAACTCATGCTCATCTTCGGGCGTCAGATCGCGCCAATTGGGGATGCGTACATAGTGATCATGCGCCACCAGATTGTAGATATCTTCTTCCAGGTTGGCGCCGGTGCAGCTAATCGCGTGGATCTTATCCTGGCGGATCATTTCGGCCAGTGACAGACCCAACTCGGCACTGCTCATGGCGCCGGCCATGGCCAGCAGCATCTGCCCACCATTGGTGGTAAAGGTGCGATACCCTTCAGCCGCATCAACCAGTGCGGCGGCATTAAAGTGACGATAGTGATGTTTGATAAAGGCTCGAATGCTATTGGCTTCTTGCATATCCCTATCCTAATTTTATCAATTCATCTGCCGACCGAAGGCGTAAAGATCACGCGGTGGGCGGATGCGCAACTTTCACAAAAGAGATTGCTTTATAGAGCAGCTTGGCCACGGCAAAATTGGCCATGTGCAAACTTTCGACGGGCGCAAGCTCCACACAATCCAGGCCAACGACCGTGGCGTGCTGGGTCACCGTACGCAGAATCGTCAGCGCCTCGCGCCAGGTCAGACCATCGGGTTCAGGCGTGCCGGTAGCGGGCACAATGGCGGGATCTAGGCCATCCACATCAATCGTCAGATAGACGCGCCGTCCTTGCAAGCGGGCAATGAACTCGGCCTGCCACTGATCGGCATGGACATCTTCACTGAACCAGATGCGCACACGATCGGGGTTGGCGCGCGCAAAGGCCATCTCTTCGGGACAGAGCGAGCGAATGCCCAATTGGAGCACTTGCTCGATGCCCGCTTCTTCGAGCAGGCGGCGGGCAATACAGGCATGGCTATAGGGCGAACCCGCATAGCTGTCGCGCAGATCACAGTGGGCGTCGATCTGGACAATCGTTAGGGGGCCACCCAGCGCTTGCAACAAGCCACGGCCAAAGCCCACGCTGATCGTATGTTCGCCGCCCAGCCCCACCACCAATTTGCCCGATTGGGCCGCTTGCGCCACGGCAGCGGCAATCGCGTCGATTGCTTGCGCCGGATCACTCGGCAAGGCGAGCGCCGGCAGAGTATGGACGCCATAGTCGAGCGCCGGTTCGCTGTCAAACTCGCGATCATAGAGTTCCACCTGTTGGGACGCGTCAATGATCGCCGCGGGGCCATCGGCTGTGCCGTGACCATAGCTCACCGTCGCCTCAAAGGGAATGGGCAAGAGGAGCACGCTGGCGCGATCATAGCGGGCGGTCTCCTCGGGCAGATCCAGAAAATCGTTATAGGCCATAGGTCAATTAAATCAGGATCGCAGCGGCAATCGTCGTTGTCCAAACGCCGCCGGGATCGGCATTCACCGCCACGGTGATGCTGGTCGAATCGACAATTTCGCCACCCATGCGATATTGTTCGCGGCGTTCGTTATAATCTTTTTCTGGATCAAACGGAATGCCCAAGGTGGTGGCGAGCATGGTAGCGGCCAGATCTTCGGCATAGTCACCCGCTTCTTGTTCCGTTTGTCCATAGGTATGATGCTCTGATAGATAGCCATACTTGTCGGGATCAGATGGGCGCGCCACCCCAATTGACGACGCAATGCGCCGCCCTGGTTCGTTGGTGGACATTTCGGCGATCACTGCAAAGACGATCTCACCGGCTTGGAGCAGCATCAAGCCATCTTCGCGCTCAATGATTTTGCAGCGCGGTGGGTAAATCGACGATACGCGCACCAAGTTAAAGTGGGCAATGCCAGCTTCGCGTAGGGCCATTTCAAAACTAGTGAGCTTTTCCTTGTGAACGCCTGCCCCACAAGTCAAAAACATTTTATGAGGAACGAGTCGCATTTTTTATCCATCCTTAAATTATATTAGAATCTGATTCATATCCTACTATCGAGCTATATTGAGCAATGCCATAGATGATAAAAATTTACAGCCATTTACCCTGGTAATGCATTATCATCTATGAGCTATTGCGGTATATACACACGACTAGTACAGTTGGGCGTAGATACCACGGCAGTTAATCAGGCACGTTACTCGTGTACATCATGGTAAAAATAGGGTACCTTATTTACGCCGGGATCTACTAGTTCACTCGCCATCCGGCCAATCACAGCGCGCAAAGCGTGGGTTTGCCGATCGCGAATCTGCTGCGGACACGGTTTGGCTGTTTGCATAGGTTACCCAGTAGTTCACCAAGCACTTTCGTTTATATTATACAATTCTATGCGACAATGCCATATTCTGTATAGGGTTTATTGCATATTTATCGCCATCTCCACGACCGATCCAGCATGAATTGACCAATTGCCGAAAGTATGTTATCGTACGCAACAGCCCAGAGAACGCAGGCGACGCAATCTATACTGAGTTCAATTTGAAAACCGGCGTTTTATGAACCAATGCTCAGCGTGCCGGGGACTGACCAAGCGTAACTCGGCACTGCGAACGTTCCCTGGTCAGTCCCCAGCACGCTATCGCGAAACGCCGGTTTTCCTGCTGATTCCAGTATAACCGATAAAAGCGGTAAAAGACCACAAAACCACGCAGAAGAGTCTGCACAAACCAGAGAAAAACGATGTCGCAAGCAATGACCGACGCGCTCCCCTATAGCCGACGTGAGCAGGTGGGGTGGTACTTTTATGATTGGGCTAATTCTGCATTCGCGACGACGGTCGTCACGGTTTTTCTGGGGCCCTACCTGACGGCGATTGCCCAAAATGCCGCCGATGCCGATAACTATATTTATCCTTTGGGTATCCCAGTTCTGGCCGATGCCTTTTTCCCCTATATTGTCTCTTTGTCGGTCGTTCTCCAAGTTTTCTTTCTCCCTATTCTCGGGGCGATTGCTGATTATTCGCAACGCAAAAAGCAATTACTGGCGATCTTTGCCTATCTTGGGGCCTTGGCCACCATGGCCCTCTATTTCCTGCAAGGCGAACGCTATCTCCTGGGCGGTGGCCTCTTTGTGGTGGCCAATCTCAGCTTTGGCGCATCGATCGTTTTTTACAATGCCTTTCTGTCTGACATTGCCCCGATCGAGGATCGCGATCGCGTTTCCTCGCAAGGCTGGGCATTGGGCTACTTGGGCGGCGGCATCTTACTCGCCATCAACTTGGTCTTTGTCCAATTTTTGGCCGAACCGTGGGGCATCAGCACGGGCGACGCAGTGCGCATCAGTTTGGCCTCGGCCGGCCTCTGGTGGGCGCTTTTCACCTTGATTCCGCTGGCGCGTATTCGCCAGCGTGCCTCGATCAAACGGTTATCATCGGGCACTTCCTATCTCGCAATTGGCTTTACCCAATTGCGCCATACGTTGCGCCAATTGCCCCGTTACCCACAGACGTTGCTCTTTTTGGTTGCCTATCTGCTCTATAACGATGGTATCCAGACCGTGATTGCGCTTTCGTCGCTGTTTGGCAGTCAGGAATTGGGACTTGGTACCGCTTCGCTGATACAATTAATTCTCATGGTGCAGTTTATTGCCTTTTTTGGGGCGCTCGGCTTTGGCTATCTAGCGCGCTGGATCGGCAGCAAACGCGCGATCTTGCTCAGTTTGGTGATCTGGCTGGGTGTGATTGTTTACACCTACGCTTTCTTGCAAACAGAGTTTCAATTCTTTGTGTTGGGTGGCGTGATTGCCGTTGTGTTGGGCGGCAGCCAAGCGTTGAGCCGTTCGGTCTTTTCCCGGATGATTCCCAAAGGGCAAGAGTCGGAATATTTTAGCTTATACGAGTTGGGTGAACGCGGCACCAGTTGGCTGGGACCCTTGGTCTTTGGTCTCGCGCTCCAGTGGACGGGCAGCTATCGCGTGGCAATTTTGTCCATCGCGATTTTCCTGGCCGCTGGGTTGCTCCTGTTAACCCGTGTCAATGTACAGCAAGCCATTCACGAAGCTGGCAATTTGGCCCCAAAGGAAATCTAACCTTGGCGACGATAGAAAGGGTGGCTGGCGCGCCAGTGGACGAAGCCGTAGATTTCTGGGCGCTCATCCAGGGGCGACGTTCGATTCGGCGCTATCGCGAACAAACGATTGCACCTGCCGTGCTGGAAAAGCTCCTCCATGCCGCCACTTGGGCCCCTTCGGCCCACAATCGCCAGCCGTGGCGCTTTTGTGTCGTGACCAGCGCCGTGACCAAGCTGGCTCTGAGCCAACGCATGGCCGACCAATGGCGGCGCGATCTGCAAAGGGACGGCACAGATCCAGCAGTGGTTGAACGACGGGCCGCCATCAGCCAGGCGCGCATGACCAGTGCCGGCGCGCTGATACTCGCCGCGGTAAGCATGGAGGAGATGGATCGCTACCCCGACGCAGGGCGCAATCAGGCAGAATGGACCATGGCCGTGCAAAGCGTGGCGCTGGCCTGCCAAAATCTGCTCTTGGCGGCCCATCATTATGGGTTGGGCGCGTGTTGGATGTGTGCGCCACTCTTTGTGCCCGATCTGGTGCGCAATGAATTGCAACTGCCCGCGATATGGCAGCCCCAAGCACTAATTACAGTTGGCTATCCCGCCGAAGAGAAAACCAAAGATCGTGTGCCGCTTGCCGAGCGCGTTGTCTGGCGCTGATCTACCGACGAAACGACCTTTACGTGAACTAGTAGATCCCGGCGTAAATAAGGTACCCTATTTTTACCATGATGTACACGAGTAACGTGCCTGATTAACTGCCGTGGTATCTACGCCCAACTGTACTAGCGAGAAATCATTTATGCTGCGTATGAACGTTGTTGCCTTGGCCGGTGGTGTCGGTGGCGCGAAACTAGCCACTGGCTTACAAAAAGCGCTCCATCCTGGCGACTTGACCGTGATTGTCAACACCGGCGATGATTTTGAACATTGGGGGTTGTCCATCAGCCCGGATCTCGATACGGTGCTCTACAATCTGGCGGGCATTCATAATCCAGAACAGGGCTGGGGACGGGTGGAGGAATCCTTCACCACGCTCCAAACCATAAGCCAACTGGGCGGGGAAGATTGGTTCCGGCTGGGGGATCGCGACCTGGCACTCCACTTGCGCCGTACCGAGTGGCTACGCCAGGGCATTTCGTTGACCGAAGTGACCGATCGCCTGCGCCGCAGCCTGGGCATTCCTTCACACATCTTACCCATGAGCGATCAACCGGTGCGTACCTTGGTGCATACGGATGAAGGAGATCTGCCCTTTCAACATTACTTTGTGCGCCGGCGCTGTGAACCGTTGCTGATCGATCTGAGCTTTGTCGGCGCATCCAACACGCGCATGAGTGAAACGATCCACCGCGCCTTGCACGCTGCCGAGGTGATTGTCTTTTGCCCAAGCAATCCCTACCTCAGCCTCGACCCGATTCTGAGCATTCCAGGGTTACGGCAAAGTCTGCGCGCCGCCGCGGCCCCCAAAATCGCCGTCAGCCCGATTATCAGTGGCCGCGCCGTCAAAGGCCCCGCCGCCAAAATCATGCGCGAACTGGGGTTGATCAGCAGCCCGATCACGGTTTTTGATCGCTATGACGATCTGCTCACTGGCTTTGTGCTGGATCGGGCAGATGGCGTACTCCGTGACGCGATTGAGGTTCCCACCTTGGTCACGGACACCCTGATGACCGACTTGCCCAGCAAGACACAACTCGCCGAACAGATTCTGACCTTTGCCCAACGCCTGCTCGAGCAGCCCGAACGCCAACGCTCAAAATAGTCTTCTTTTTTGGATAGCTATGAAGTTATGGTTGATTGCACCGGTTAAACCTTTTACGGAAGGCAAAAGTAGATTGGCGGCTGTGCTGTCGCACCAACAGCGGCATGATCTCAACCAGCGCCTTTTTCATAATCTGCTGGGGCAGGTCAAAGCAACTCAACTTTTCGCCGGTGTAATCGTCGTGGGCAGCGATCCTGAGATCATTGCCGATATTGGCTGGGAGAGCGTCCAATTTGAACAGGAAGCACATCCTTCCCTGAATGGCGCGCTCGAACAAGCAAGGCAGCGCGCGCTTGACCTTCATGCCGATGCGATCTTGGTATTGCCAGCAGATCTCCCCCTGCTGACACCAGCCGACATTGGCCAGTTGTATGCGTTGGGCCAGGCACAGCCGGCCATGGTGATTGCGCCCAGCCACGATGGCGGCACCAATGCCTTGCTACTCCATCCGCCGCAAAGCGTGCAGACACTGCCTTTTGCGTTTGGTCTGCAAAGTTTTGCCCGCCACTGTGCCATTGCTGAACAAGCCGGGCTTCCCTACCACATCTTTGAATCACCCTCGTTATCCTTTGATGTGGACTGGCCCGAAGATCTTGCACAGTTGTCGCTAGTACACGACGGCGTAAATAGACCAATGGTAGGTCCAGTGAGACAGTAGTTCAGTAGGACAGTAGACAGCCACTGACTCACTGTCCCACTGAACTACTGTCTTACTTAGGCCGCTCTGTACTAGTACAGTTGGGCGTAGATACCACGGCAGTCAATAAGGCACGTTTACTCGTGTACATCCTAGCAAAAATAGGGTGCCTTATTTACGCCGGGATCTACTAGTCAATTATTCCTAGCATCATTCCTAGTACATTGCGGCGCAAATGAACCAATCGTGACCTACAAGCGTTAGCGCGCCTGAATTGAGGTAAATTGCTCTGGCTTTATTTCCGCCGTCTTGTACTAGGTCTCTACCTTTATGGCAACAACTTTTGGTCACCACACCCTTGTTGATAGCCACAGGCGCGACAGCGACCAAGTTCATTGTGACTGCGCTTGACATTGCGAGCCTGTTGGTCACGCCGAATTGCATCGGCCGCGGCAATCACGTCCTGGCGCAACGCCTGCGTAAAGCGAATGCGTAGGGTAGCGTCGGCATAGTGGAGCAGGCCATAGGGCGGCGTCTGCTGATAGACCGCTTCGACAAGCAAACAGTAGGTGCCGAGTTGCAGAATATGGCCAGCATGGGGCGTTGGGGGGCGTTTCGCACTTTTGACCTCGACCGGAACCGTAAAGGAACGGCCCTTTTCGGTTACCTGCACCAAATAATCTGGTTTACCAATCAAGCCGTATTGCCGATTAATCAACGTGCGCTCGACCTTTTCCCACGCGCCGGTGTCGTTATAGACAATTTCACCTGCCGGCAGACCGGTGTGGACATAGAGGGCTTGGCCGCGGCGTAGCAGCCAAAGGCCAAAGAGGAGGATCAATAGAGAAAATAGTAGCCAATAGACCATGCGAAATTAGACCATGCTAAAATGAAAACTTTTTGGTATTTGCCGTCAGCGCCAACATGTGCTGTAATATAATAAAGGCGCAGCAAATAATACCCTGAGTATACATCTGATGTAAGGTAAGCAAAAGTTGCGCCCCTTGCATCATACGCCACTCCCTGACTTGCGGTGTACTCCCAATCTTTGGCAAAGAGCCAAGCAGCACTTTTGATGATATACCCTTGCCAAACTTTTGTGACATACATCACAATCGGCCTATAAAATTTCAACAATCGTATCAAGGAGAACAAAGTTTATGTCAAAGTTTTTATCACGCCGCCACTTTCTGCAAATGAGTGGCGCAGCCGTCACCCTCACCACCCTGGCGGCTTGTGCCGTACCCGGTGCCGCACCTGCTAGCACCGAAGGTGGCGAAAGCGCCAGTGGCGAAACTGTCAATCTGACTTGGGACACCTTCCGTGGCCCCGGCACCGGTTGGAACGAAGAACGCATTGACACCTTCAAAGCGGTGAACCCCAATGTCACGGTCGAATTTCGCCCGCTGACGGGTGCCACCCAGCAGGACAATTACGGCAAAATGTACTCCATGTTCGCCGCTGGCGACCTGGGTGATGTCATCGCCTTTGATCCCTCGCACTATCACTTCTGGCGCGCGATCAACGGCAATATCATCGGCGCAATCGATGATCTGGTCGCCTCGGATAATCTTGATCTGACCCAATGGTATGAACAATTCATTGGTCTACAAAACTACCAAGGCAAACTATACGGCTTGCCAAGCTGGGGTTGGGCTGGCGCAGATACATTTGTGATCAACGTGCTGCACTTCGAGCAAGAAGGCGTGGAAATCCCCGATCCAATTGGTCACGAAACGAGCATGGAGACCTATGGCGAGTGGGCGCGCCAATTCTATATAGATGGCGAGCGCTTTGGCCTGAGCTTTGCCTTTGGGGAAGGCCCCTTAGCTGTGCTCTGTCGCGCCTTTGGTGGCGACCTGATCGATGCCGAAGGCACCAAGTCCCTGCTGCTCGATAATGAAAATTCGCAGGCAGCCTTGCGTTGGCTCTATGCGCTCGCCGTCGAAGATCAGGTGCTGCCCGCACAAGCCGCCTTCCCCGCGGCACTCCTCGAAGGCAAGATCACCATGGATTGGGGTGGCTCGCTCAACGTGCGCAACTTTGCGCGCGACATCAAGGATGAGACGATTGCCAAGGCCAGCCAGGGGTTGATGCCCACCGACGCCAATGGCAAGTTCCCATCACAAATGCGTGGCGGCACGTGGAACATTCTACAGACCAGCGAACATCCACAAGAAGCCTTCCAGTTCCTCAAGCACATTACCAGCACCGAAGGCTGTCACAGCTTCAACCTCGTTGCTGGGCAGGGTGCCTTGGTGCGCCCCGATGTGGTGGATCTGCTCATTGCAGAAAACCCAATCCACGAATGGTTCATTCCGAACCTGGAAAACGGCATTCCAGCACACGCACCCGCCAACTCGCGCGGCCGTGAATATACCGATGCCTGTGCCCAATACTTAGCGTTGATGATGGACCCCAGCCAGCCCATTCCGTTTGAGCAAGGGCTGCAAGGCTTGCACGACAGCATCCAAAAAGTGTTGGACGACGCGCCGGCGGCGTAAGTAGGCTAGATTTCGGACATCGGATAGGACGTAGTAAAGACTTTAGGCCATTGCAAAGAATAAAGTATGCAGTAGGGGCGGCTTGCCGCCGCCCGTTCGCAGCGAGCCAAACGCGGGGCGGCTGCGCGGCCGCCCCTACGCATGATTTTGTTGGGCAAGC
>DAOTTR010000081.1:0-5562 GCA_034437715.1 Caldilineaceae bacterium | reverse complement strand
GCTTGCCCAACAAAATCATGCGTAGGGGCGGCCGCGCCGCCGCCCCGCGTTTGGCTCGCTGCGAACGGGCGGCGGCAAGCCGCCCCTACTGCATACTTGATTCTTTGCAATGGCCTTAGCCTTTGCCTACTCAGCGTCTACCATTTCACTCGATTTCGAACGTACCAAGCACAATGCTATTACCAGCTTCTGTTGCAGCACCGGTGACGGGTAAGCGGTCGCCGGTCTGCCAATTGTAAACACTCAACAATACTTTGTAATCCCCCGCCACAAGTGTGGCTGGCAGGGGTAACGTCTGGCTATCCTGTAAGGTTTCGCCCGGCAACCAAGTTGTCATCGGACGGAGCCCGATGGCATCGCGCGGTTGCCAATCCACCTGTGCCACCTTGTTCCCAGCGCTATCAAAAACCTGCGCCGACAACGTATAGTCAAAATCTGGCGTCTGTGCGCCGGTCTGCCAGTGCAGGGTAAAGGCAAACGATTCACCGGCCTGTGGCGGCGTGGCGACAACCGATAGACCCGTTAGCGTGAGCAGCTCCTCACCCACCACCACGTTCAGCGCTTGGTCGGGTGCGTCAATTCGCAGTGTGATCGGCGTCCATTGGCCGTCCTGCCATCTGTATCCACCCAGGCGCACCAGCGTATTCTGCTCCAAGTGCGGATGATCCAGCGCCGGCGCGGTTGTCAAGGATAGGCGTTTGCCCGTTGACCACCCATCTTCGTCCCTGTATACGCCAATGCTCAGACCAAAGGTTTCGGCAGATACTTGCCAAGGCAAACTTTGCACCAAGACCGTTTCGCCAGCCGTCCATCTCGATGTAGGATACCATAAGGTGGCGACGGGCTGGTAAAACTGAGTATCATGAAGTAGATTGCCCGCCGCGTCATGATAGGCAATGTAGAAACGATAATCCGCCGTCAGGGGTTGGCTTGCCCGCCAATAGAGTTGCACCACCACTTCCCCGTGGGCATCGGTCGTCACCTGATAGTCAACGAGTTGCAATTGATCGGCAAAGAACATTGCCCGATCAGTGACCGGCTGATAGTCTGGACGGCGGAATGCCGTATAGAAGGCAACCGGCAGTTGTGCATTGGTCACACCTTTTTGTAACAGCAAATAGCCATCCGCCGCCGCCGCCACCCCGAAACCACGGCGCAGTAAATCTTGCACACTCGTGTACAGATCATTCGGGTGTTGCGGCCAGGCTGGACCAGTGACATCGAGGAAAACCGTATCGGCATCATCGACGCGCGGATAAATATAGATTGTCGCACGGCCAGCCACATGCGGATCGAGCCGATCCTGCGCCGAAACTTTGGCCGTGGTGGAAATTTGCGCTATCATCGCGGCGGCCTGGCGATGATGAGCGGTGACGACAAAGTGACGATAGTTGCCGCCGCCGGGCAGATAACCAGCGATTTTCTGCGTATAAAGCGCGCCGCCCAACACCAGCATCAGCAACGCCCAGCCAACGATAGTTTGCCTTTGTTGAGGCTGTTTGGCAAGCGCGCGCTGCACCCGCGCAACGCCCATCACGCTGGCCAGCATGACAAAGGGCACAATCGGTGCGACATAGATCAGTTTGTAGACTTGATGCATGGGGGGGAAATCGGCCAGCAAATTGATCGCCAGCGAAGGCAGTGCCAGCAGCAAAATTTCTGGAGCCAGCAACGCCGTAAAGCCAACCGGTTGTAACACTTGGCGCAGATAACGCCACGCCTCGGCCCGTTGCAACTGGGCAAGCACGACATCGGGCTGGGTAAGTAGTGCCATCAGTTTCGCCAGGGGTGTCGCACCCAGGTACTCATAGCGTCCCCAATGGATATTGCCATCGGCAAAGATCTGTTGAATGCCCAGCACCGCAACAAGCGACCAAGCCAGCGCCAATGTCATCGTCATGAGTCCCAAGCGACGTTGGCGCAGCCAGATCAGCGCATAAAAACCAATCATGAAAAGCAGCAACCCAATTTCTTCTTTGCAACTGGCCGCCAGAATTGCAAAAAAACCATACCAACCAGAACGCCCCGCCACCAGAAAATAAAAAGCGGCCATCAAAAAGGTGGGGGCGAGCGTCACCGGGTGAAATTCTAGCCAGTTGGCCCCTTGGATCGAAGGATTGAGTAGAAAGGCCAGCGCAAAACCCAAGGCCAGCCACTCATTTTGCAGCTTGAATTTGGCCAGGGCAAACAGAGGTAGCGCGCCCAGGGCCACCACCAGCGCCTGCAAAATCAGCAACGTTGCGGGGCCATCGTGCAGCCAGTAGAGCGCCGCAATGGGCAGAAGAATGGGTTCAACATGCAGGCTCAACCGGTTTACAATGCCCGGTTGATTGGTCATTTGAAAGAGGCGACCCTGTGCCGTATTCCACACCGTTTGATGCAGGTTGCCCATATCCAGGGCACGCGCTTCAAAGGCGGCATAACGTGTCAGGGTAATCTGGCTGAAGACAATTGCGTAGGTCAGCACTGCCAAGACAAGCAGACCTAGCGGCCATGACCGCGTAAAGCGTACAAGAGACACAGTGGGGCGACGAATCTCAAACCGCTTTGGGTACACCCAGCCGCGTGGGCTGTGGTGTGGCGGGGGTGGTTTCGCGGGGGTGGCCAACAGTTGGAATTGTGGCAAGTACCGGCAGCCCCAGCGCGCGTTCCGCCGCCGCGGGCGTGCGCAACAGATCCGCCTCCATCCACGTCAGCGCCAAGACCAGGCTAATGCCGAGCAAAACGCCTAACACCGCGCCGGCAATCGCATTGACTTGCGGCTTGGGTTGAATGTGATCATAGCCCACTGCATTGCTGCGCACTTTAACTTCAATGCGATTACTCTTATCTTGCTGCGCATAATAGGCCGTGCGCTCTTGTTCAAAAATCTGGGCCAGTGTCAAGGCCATTAGACGTGCGACTTCGCCATCACCATTGCGCGCTTCGATCTTCACTGCAAAATTGTCAGTTTCGGGCGCGATGTCCACATTGGCGAGAAAGTCATTGGGATCTTGATCCAGCTTGGCCTGGGAAATCGCGGCCTGGGCATTTTCATAGGTTTTGAGATTGAGCGCAAAGTTGCGCAACAAATCCTTGGCCGTGTTGCCCAATCCCCAATCGGGGCGCGCCGGCACTGTGCTCACATAGACGGTGGCGCGGTAGACATCTTTTTGTACGTAACTAATGCCATACGCGGCTACCGCCGCGAGCAAGGCCGCGGCGACCACAATCCAACCGCGGCGACGAATGATCCGAATGTATTCTTGAATGGTCATCTTTCTCTCCTCCCTCGAATTCGTGCTTATTGTAACAGAGGGGAGGCCAAATTGCCTACTGTTACGCGCACAAATCGTTGCATTATCCCATCACGCCAGTGTACTATTCAGTGTACTATTCAGTGTACTATTCAGTGGGCCACTCAGTCGCGCAATTGAGGATCCAGCGCATCGCGCAGACCGTCACCCAGCAAGTTGAAGCCCAAAACAGTGATCATCATCGCAATGCCGGGGAAAAAGACCATGTGGGGGGATTGGCGCAGAAAGGGAATACCATCGCTGATCATTGCGCCCCATTCCGGTGCCGGCGGCTGCACACCCAATCCCAAAAAACCGAGCGCCGCGGCAAAGAGAATCGCGCCACCCACGCCCAAGGTCATCTGCACAATGATCGGCGAGAGGCTGTTCGGTAAAATATGCACAAACATAATACGCGCATCACGCACGCCAATCATGCGCGCCGCGTCCACATAGTCGCGTTCGCGCAACGAGAGCACCATAGAGCGCACCACGCGCGCATAGCCCGGCACACCCACGATCGCCACCGCCAGGATCGTATTGAACACCCCAGGTCCACGCACAGCCACAATCGCAATTGCCAACAAAATCGAGGGAAAAGCCAGCAGAACATCCATAATTCGCATAATGATCGTGTCGAATGCTTTGCCAAAATAGCCAGCGATCAAGCCCAAGATGGTACCGGTGACACTGGTGATGGTGACGACAACAAGCCCAATCGTCAAGGAAATCTGGGTGCCATGCACAATGCGCTGAAATACATCACGGCCCAAACGATCAGTGCCAAAGAGATGTTGCAGCGAAGGTGCGAAGCGCGCTTCGGCCAAATTGGAATCGAGGCTCGGATCATAGGGATTGACAATGGGCGCGAATAGGGCAACGAGTACAGTACATACAATAATAAATAATCCAACGCGCCCATTCCAACTGCGAAACAGCCGTCGCCACGCATCGCGAAAAAGGCTGCGCGGTGGACGCGCCACAATATTGGCCGCCAGGTTGGATTCGACAGAAACAGTTGCACTCATAAGATAGGCTCATTGATTTCGTTAATCGCCGTAGCGAATACGCGGGTCGAGATAAGCATAAGAGATATCCACCAACAGATTGACCACCACATAGATCGTGGCACTCACCAGGACGGCACCCTGGACAATTGGATAATCGCGACTGAGAATGGCGCGATAGGTCCACAAACCCATGCCCGGCCAGGAAAAGATCGTTTCTGTGAGCAGCGCGCCCCCCAGCAAACCACCCAGTTGCAACCCAATCACCGTAACAATTGGCAGGAGGGCGTTTTTAAGCGCATGGCGGGCGATCACAAGCCGCCTGGGCAAGCCTTTGGCCTCGGCAGTGCGTACATAATCCTGGCGCATGACTTCTAACATGCTAGAGCGCGTCAGGCGGGCCAGAATGGGCATGACCACCGTGCTCAACACAATGCTCGGCAAGGCAAGGTGCCACAAGGCATTGAGAAAAAGACGGATATCACCCATGAGCAAGGTATCGATCAGCATGAACCCCGTCCGCCGCACCACATCCAACTCGACATCCAGGCGCGCGCTAGGCGGAAAAATTTGCCGGTTCACGGCCAATGCATAGACCAAAATCAGCGCCAACCAATAGATCGGCATGGAAACGCCAATTAGCGCCCCGGCGGTCGTCACCAGATCGATCCAGGTATTGCGCCGCAACGCCGAGATAATGCCAATGCTGATGCCAATGATCAAACCGATGATCATACCCACGACAATCATCTCCACCGTTGCGCTCAGACGATACTTGAGCTCGTCGGCAACCGCAGTGCGATTAATGATCGAGGTGCCCAGGTCACCGCGTACAATCCGCCCCATCCACTCAAGATATTGAACATAGATCGGGCGATTAAAGCCCATTTCTTCGCGCACCCGTTCAATATCTTCAGCACGCGCCCGCTCACCCAGCATGACAATGACCGGATCACCCGGAATCATGCGGATCAAGGCAAAAACAATGATGGAAACGCCCAACATCACCGGGATCAAAGAAAGTAGGCGGCGCGCAATGTACTGTCCCAAAACCATAGCTCCTTACAGAAAAACGACTGCCGGGTCAGAAAAATTTCCAAACCGGCAGTCATAGACAGCAAGTGGTGTGCGTAGGTAAAACTTTAGTTTTTGCTACCTATCCTGCGTTCAATTTGAGAAGCGGAGTTGCGCTATAGCGTGCCGGGGACTGCCCAACTGTAGATCTGTACTGAGAACTTTTCCTGGGCACTCCCCGGCACGCTGATCATTGCTACATCAAA
>DAOTTR010000080.1:0-3396 GCA_034437715.1 Caldilineaceae bacterium | reverse complement strand
GCTTGCCCAACAAAATCATGCGTAGGGGCGGCCGCGCCGCCGCCCCGCGTTTGGCTCGCTGCGAACGGGCGGCGGCAAGCCGCCCCTACTGCATACTTGATTCTTTGCAATGGCCTTAGGGTCTGTCCAGAAATAAAATAGTGAATTTACGTGATGTTACCCAAGTAAATCTGTCTAAAATCATCCATGTTATTCTTGGACAGACACTTAGTCTTTGTCCGATGGTGGGAAAGACTAAAGTCTTACCTACGTTTGTACTAGTACAGTTGGGCGTAGATACCACGGCAGTTAATCAGGCACGTTACTCGTGTACAGCATGGTAAAAATAGGGTACCTTATTTACGCCGGGATCTACTAGCCTTCAATATCCCACAGTTCGGCTTGGTCGTAGTAGGAACCACCACCTGCGGCGGGCGTGAAGAGGAAATTGCTAATGCGCGTGGAGACAACACTATAGCGCGTGGTCTGCCACAGGAAGATCCAAGGTTGATCTTGGCCGAGGATGGTACAGGCTTCCTGATAGATGGCGGTGCGGGCATCCGGGTCCATCTCTTTGCGCCCGGCTTCGAGCAACTCATCAAGCGCGGGATTGCTGTAGTTATAGGTGTTGCCGGGCGATGATGAGTAGAAATATTGATAGGCGCGGTTGGGATCAGCGCCATTGGCCCCGCCAAGGAAGGACATGGACGATTCGTTGTTGTCATAGTAGCGTGCGCTCCACGAAGCGCCATCCAAAGGCATCAGCTCGACTTGGATCCCAATGTCGGCCAGATTTTGTTGCATGACCGTCATCACATCTTGCGAAAGCTGATCGTTGTAATAGGTGTCCAGCGGAATGGTGCCCAGTGAAGCCGGATCGACGCCCAACTCGGCCAGCAACGCCTTGGCCTTCTCTGGATCGTAGGCATACTGTTCGATACCCTCTGGGTAATATTTGGGGTTGCCATAGAGACAAGGCACCGCTTCCGCCGCGCCACCATAGAGACTTTCGATGATCGACGCACGGTCAATGGCATAAAGAATTGCTTGGCGGAACTTGGGCTCGCCAAAGAGCGGATTCTTCTCTGGGTTGAGGGTAATCGCGTTATCCACCTGTGACGGGCCGGGGATGACCACGGCGTTGGCGTTCTGCGACTCGCGCGCGACTTCATCGCCAGTCAGATAGGTGAAGTCGATTTCACCGGCGTCAAAAGCCAAGAGCGCGGTGGCCGGGTCTTTGAACTCGCGGCGAATCAACTTGTCCAACTTGGGTGCGCCGCGCCAGTAGTTGTCAAAACGCACCGTTTCGATATATTGACCTGGGACATAGCTAGCGAGTTTGAAAGGGCCTGTGCCAACAGCGGTGACCCAGTAATCGCTTTTGTCCACTTGATCGCGCGCCACAGCGCCCAAGCCGGCCTTTTGCACGATCCAAGTTTCGGCCAGCACATCCAACAAGGGCGCGCTAGGACCATCCGTCGTGATCTGAAGCGTATTCTCATCCAAGGCAACCAAGCCCGTGATACTATCGACAGTGCCCGAGATATAGTCCTGGGCACCAAGAATAACGCTCAACGGCCCAGCTTGCCAGCAGGTGGTCTTGGGGTCAACACAGACCTCGATCGAGAAGATCACATCGTCGGCGGTGAAGGCGGTGTCATCGTGCCAGGTAACCCCTGGGCGCAGGTTGAAGGTCCACACCAAGCCATCATCCGAAACGGCCCAGCTTTCGGCCAGGTCGGGCACGATCTCGGTGTACTCTACATTATAGGTCACCAAGTGGCTGAAGATTTTGTTAAACCAGTGATAGCCGCCACCCGCGCTCAGCGGGTCGAGAAATTCAATTGGATTGCAGCACGGGCCAACCCAGGCACCGGTCATGACTTTTTCGCCCTCGGCCAAGGCGGGCACGGCAGCAGGCGCTTCGGCGGCCGGGGCAATGGTCGCTTCGGCGGCAGTTTCCCCGGCAGGGGCTGGGCCACCCACGGCACAGGCGCTTAGGATCAACGCAAATACCGTGCATAATGCCAAGAGTCGATCAAACCGACGCCATACTTTTCTACTGAACAGATGCTGCATATAGTGCTCCTCTTTCCTGTTATTGAAATAATAGCGAGACTACAGGGGGAATGGGGCTAGCCTACCCAATCCAACCAGAATTGTCAAATCATTAAAATCTTGGCAGCGGCGCACAAATTACAATTTCAAGAAAAAACGCACAAATTCTCGGTGATTCCGCACAACAAGCAGGCAGAAACCGGGATTGCGCTCTGCTCAGAATGTCCCAGCGTGTCCAGTTTTATACAGCAATCTGCACAAATTTACCTTACGCGCGTCCCTACCTTACGCCTGCCAATCCACGACGATACCCACCATGCTGTGCTCGCCCTGATCCAGCCGTTGATAGAGCGTAGGCAGATCAAACCAGGGCGCGCGATGGGTGATCATAGGCTCGATATTCATACGCCCCTTGGCCAGCAGATCCATAGTCAGGGCAAAAGAACGCTGCCGATCCCAGCGCTGACCGGTCGGCGGATGGCCATAGGTCACCATGAGGGTGAGATCTTTCTGCAAATAGGGGTCACCCACGGGGCTAAAGTTAGGCAGATCGGTGTGACGGGCGACGACCACAATCTTCGCGCCTTTGCCCGCCACCTCCATGCCCAACTGAATCGCCGGCCAAACTGAGGCCGCCTCGATCACCAAGTCGGCACCATAGCCATCACAGGCGATTTGCACCTGGGGCAGAAAGCCCGGTTCATCGGGGCTGATCGCCAAGTCGGCCCCCATGCGCCGGGCAATTGCCAGTCGATCAGGATCTTTGTCAATTGCTACTGTGCGAAAGCCAAAGGCGCGACAATAGGCCAACGCCGACAGCCCGACCACGCCCAGGCCGATAATGGCGACTGTCTCGCCGGGGGTGGGATTGCCACGGCGCAAGGCCAGATGCGCCACTTCCAAAATGCTGAGAAAAACCGCCTGCTCATCCCCAAGTTCGGCGGGTAACTTGATCGCCAGTGACGCCGCCATCGCCGCCACATGGCGATGACTGGCCGGGACAAAGACCCGATCGCCGGGGGTAAAGCCAGTGACCTCGGCTCCCACTTCCAGAATATCGGCGACCATCGAATAGCCATTTTCTGTGGGTAGGATGAACGGCACGTTGGCATGGAGAAACTTGCCAGCATCGTCCACTGCCTTCAACCGATAGACGCGGATTTCGGTACCCGTGCTGATGGCCGTGACGCGCGCCCGCACCAGCAAGCCATCGGGTGGACAAAGCGGCATAGCAACTTCTTCAAATTCGGCCTGCCGGGGTGCAGTAATGATCAAGCGTTGCATACAACCCACATTCCGCAGCTAAAATTCGACCAAATAACAGTTTAGGACGTGCGGTCCAAGCAGGCGGATAATCTT
>DAOTTR010000079.1:0-7187 GCA_034437715.1 Caldilineaceae bacterium | reverse complement strand
ACGCTTCCGTTATGCAAGTCGTCTGTGGCCTCGTCAATTGGCAAACGGCACGTTGGCAAGCGCTCAAATCTTTACCTGCCCTAGCATAACTCGTCATCCTTGCCTAATCCTTATTCTGACTAGACTCTACTGTGTCCATCGGCCCACTTGCGACGACTTTTAGGCCATCACGATTTCGCTCTACCATAAACTCAATGACGAACGGGCTGAAATTCTAGCCGCCATCCGCGCCACAGGGGTCATCTATGGATGAGGTCATTCTGAACAAAACGGCCAGCATTCAACGCTGTTTGCAGCGAATTCGTAGCACCTATGCCCGTGAGACAGGGCTTGCCTTTGCCGATGATTTTGATCGGCAGGATATTGTTGTCCTGAATCTCATGCGCGCAGCGGAACAGACGCTGGATTTGGCAAACTATTTGGTGCGCAAACAGCAATTGGGCTTGCCGCGCAACAGTAAAGAAAGTTTTTTGCTCTTGGGGCAGGCTGGGCTCATTTCTGGCGATCTGGCAGAAGAACTTGGCAAGATGGTCGGCTTTCGCAATATGGCCGTTCACGAATCTCAACGGGGGCAATTGGCAACCATCATCAGCATTGTCAACGAGCATCTAGTAGATCCCGGCGTAAATAAGGTACCCTATTTTTACCATGATGTACACGAGTAACGTGCCTGATTAACTGCCGTGGTATCTACGCCCAACTGTACTAGTAGATTTTCAACGCTTTACACAGCAGATTCTGGGTCAGAAAGAACTTTTTGATGGCGAGCCGTGATATGGATGGAGAGGTCGCGTAGCATTAGTTATCATGTCAATCGATGAACTTTTGACGCAGTTGGTCGGTGACGATCCCAATGCATTGACACCGCTATTGCGCCATTGCATTGCTACTTCGCGGCGCTTCCGCACCTTTGCTGAACAGTATCAAACCAAGATTTTCAGCAAGTTGCGCAGCACGCAGGATGGGGAAGCGCTCCAGGATCTATTATTGGAACTGGAGATTGCGCACTGGCTATTGCAGGAAAAGCGCTTTCAGGTGCTCTATGAAGGGCTGGGCCTACGTGCGGCTCCCGCCCCAGATTTCACTGTTCATTTTACGACAAAAGCACATTTTCATGTGGAGGTCACACGCATCCGCCCGGCTGCGGTTGAGCCGGATGGCACCCTATCTACACCGGAAAGTGACACGCGCAAGGTAGCGTATGTGATCCTGGGCAAACTTGGTCAACTGAAAGCGGGCGCAAGTAACGTATTGGTGATTGGTCTCACCGCCGACCGCATAGATGGCATTCAGTTGGATGAGGGGATGAAACGCCTGAAACGGCAAGTCGAAGCTGGCGATCCAGGCTTGTTGGCACGGGGTCACTTGTCTACACCGGCGGCCTTCTTCAAGCAGTATCAATCGCTGAGTGCTGTTCTCTTCTATACAACCTCCCAAGCACCCAGCACGCTACCTGCTGGGCCAACCGCTTTGCTTTGGCTGAATAAGGAGGCAAAATACCCTTTGTTGCCACAGGTCCAGACAATTTTTCGCCAACTAGCCGGCAATGGAATATATATCCTGTAGACTGTTGCAAAGCACTGCAGTGACGCGGTTACGCTGATCCTCTGGAGACTGTAGGGTCCTGAAGACCCTACAGATCGAGCCCCATTGCTTGCACACGCCTAGGCGGCCTGACGCGTGGCCTCTTGCTGGGCAGATTCCCAGGCCAGGATCGCCTTTTTGCGCGTCGGCCCCCAGCGATACTCTTGAATCACGCCACTCTTGCGGATCACACGGTGGCAGGGAATCAGATAGCCAACGGGATTTGCGCCGACGGCCCCACCCACCGCCCTAGTCGCGCTTGGTTGGCCGATGGTTTGGGCGACATCTTCATAGGACCAGGCCGCGCCCGACGGAATTTGCAGCAGCGCATTCCAGACCTTGATCTGAAAATTGGTGCCTTTGAGCAATAGGCTCACCGCGCGATGACCCTGCTGGCCCTGTGTTGGGAAAATCTGTTCCAGAACAGGTTGCGTCTGCGTGGCGTCGGCAACGAGTTGCGCGTGCGGCCATTGCCCCTGTAGCTCGGCAACGGCTGCGTCCCACCCCCCTTCCTCCACGAATAGCAATTGACAGATGCCGCGCGGGGTGACGGCCAGCAGACACGCGCCAAAGGGTGTGGCATGGCGGCCATAGGCAATTTCTAACCCCGCGCCCTGTTGTTTGAACTCGCCGGGCGTTACGGCCTCGGTCGCCACAAACAGATCATGGAGGCGGCTGGGGCTGGATAGTCCGGTGGCATAGGCAGTATCTAATACACTGTGCGCGTTGGTGAGCAACTGCTTGGCATGTTCGGTCGTTAGATATTGGACAAAGCGCTTTGGGCTGACGCCCGCCCACTGGGTAAAGAGCCGTTGCAGATGAAAAGGACTCAAGGCCAGCCGCGCGGCTAGATCGTCCAAGGATGGCTGTTCCTGATAGTGCTGTTCCAAAAATTCAATGGCTTGGGCAATGCGTTGGTAATCCGTAGACATGCGTTCAATTCCTTCCATTGCTGGCGCTTTCCGATTACTGTCCGCTCATTAGACCTTATGGCGATGTAATTTTGTGCATTCGTAGGTGCGGTTTGTAACCGCACAACTCGGCATTGACCGCGATTGTGCGGTTGCAAACCGCACCTACAAGAACAATTGCCCCTGGTTTTGTGGCCGAAATAACCAATCGGAATAATCTCTATTGTGGCCGGCGAATTAACTTCCTCCATTATACGAGCGAATGGGCACGATGACCACCCGTTTCTTGCGCAATTGCCAACAACTATCACATTGGGTATTTTGTAGAAAGGCGGGTACAATACCCTAGTGGATTGATCTGTTTCACCATTAAAATAGCACGATAGATAGCGTAAGGAATTGCCATGCGTGCAACAACAGAAATTTCTTCGGTGCCGGTGCAGGAGCTTACCTATGAAGCGGCACTGGCGCAGTTGGAAACGATTTTGGAAACCTTAGAGAATGATGATCTCCCGCTAGAAACTTCGCTAACCCTCTATGAGCGCGGCGTGACCCTGGCGGATTACTGTAGCAGTCTGCTGGAAGCTGCGGATCTGCGCGTGCGCAAGTGGCAGGCGGATGGCGAGACCACACCTTTGGACGATTGGCAGGAAGGGTGAGCCGCCATGCCCTCACTGTGGTCGAATAGTGCGCTGTGGGTGCCGGTCAGTGTTGCACTGCTTGTCCAATTATTTAAGGTGGCTTGGGAGTGGGCGCGCACGGGGCGGCTAGATTTTCGTGTCTTGAGTCGATCCGGTGGCATGCCCAGCAGTCATACGGCAATGGTGGGGAGCCTGGCCACTGTGCTGGGCATGCAATATGGCTTGGGTAGCCCCTACTTTGCGATTGCGGCTGTGCTGGCCTTCATTGTGATGTATGATGCAACCGGTGTGCGTCAGCAGAGTGGCAAACATGCACGTATTCTCAACCAGATCGTGCGCGAGCTTTTTAGCGGGCAGCCCGTCAGTGAAGAAGAGCTAAAAGAATTGTTGGGGCATACCGGGTTTGAAGTCATTATCGGGTTGATTGTGAGCATTCTCTATACAATTCTGATCATGCTCTGGCTCTTATGAGCAACCCTATAATCAGCGCGGCCACACCTGTTGGCGGGTGATTTTTCGCCCGATTTAATTTTTATGAAGTTTTTTTGATTAATTTCTTGGCTATCATGACCAGTTTATGGTATGATGGCCCCAATCTTTGTTTTGATCGTTTCTTTGCAGTAACGCTACATACGGAGGAAATATGCAACGTGTCGTCCTAATCCAGCCTATACGCGATGGCCGTGTATTTGGCAAGGCTCCTGGTTCTCCCTATACATTGATGCGTTTGGCATCCTTGGTGCCCGCTGAGATCCCGGTTGAAATCTGGGATGAAAATGTGCGCCCATTGCCGTTGGATACCCTCCGTGAAGGCGATCTGGTTGGGATTACCTCCATGACCGTGACCATTGAGCGCGCCGAGCAAATTGCGCACCAAGCCATGCGCCAAGGGGCAGGCGTGGTCGTGGGCGGTGTCCATGCGACCTTGGTACAAGAACATACGCACACCTTTGCGCATAGTATTATGGTGGGTGAAGGCTATTTTACTTGGCAGCAATTGATCCAAGATTTTGCAGCGGAAGGTGTTAAAGGTCTACAGCCAACCTATACCGATGAGCGCTGGGCCAATTTGGATGGTTTGGCCCCGATCAGCGATCGCGTGATTCAGATGGTGGATGAGAAAACACATTACTGGACACCCTATCTGGAAATCACACGTGGCTGTCCGCGCAACTGCTCGTTTTGCACCGCCATCCGCGTGAGTGGGCGCAAGATGCGCTTACGCCCGATTGATGAGGTGGTGGACGAGATCAAACGCCGCGGCATTCAACGCTTTTTCTTGACCGATGACAACTTTGGTCTGAACTTCACTACCGATCCAGACTACTGTGCCAATCTATTTGAGGCGCTGAGCAAGCTGGATCTACAAGGGTGGACTTGTCAGTCGGAGATGAGCGTTGCCAAGTATCCCGAGCTGCTGGAGATGAGTGTTGCGGCCCATTTGGACAAACATTTTATCGGCTTTGAAAGTGTCAATCCGGACAATCGCAGTTCGCTAGGTGGCAAGTCCAGAGGCGTTGCTTTGCAGGCGACCGAAGCAATTCGCCAGATCCGCAGCACGGGCGTGGGTGTTGTGGGCTTGTTCGTCATGGGCTTTGATGAAGATACCCCGGCCACGTTCCAGGCCATGTGGGACTTTGTGCGCACCAGCGAACTGGACAGTGTGAGCGCAACCGTGATCACCCCCTACCCTGGCACGCCTTTCCGCGACCAAGTTGAGGCCGAGGGGCGCTTGCTAGATGTGCCGTGGAGCCACTATGATACAACGCATGTGACCTTCGTGCCCAAGAATTTCACGGTGGATGAAATGCGCTCGGCTTATGACTGGCTCTGTCGCAAACTCTACAGCCCCAGCCAGATCGCCCGCCGCGGCATGCGTTCTATGGGCCGCTATCCGCTGGCTCAAGCTGGCAAGAAACTCTTTGGTAGCTTTAGCACCGATTACGGCTATCGGCGCACCTATGCCTATCGCAACGTGTTGTAAGCACGGCATAGTATAAAGTAAGGAACCGCCAAAGCGTCTGAATCTCCTATCCAAACCGGGTTATGGTCAACCCGGTTTTTTCTACTTTACTATTAATTTTCTAGCGCGAATGGATCGTATTTGCGCTTACCGTTTATCTGGCGGGTGATTGATATTGTATTATATTGGGCTTTGTACATAATTTGTTCATCTTGTGTACGGGATGAAACATTTCAGAATTTCGTTTGACACTTGCAATTTTTGAAAACAAGTTTTTGTCAGAGCAAAAATATCTTTTCAAATAAAGCGTAGTCTCAATGATGCAGCGTAAGGAGTGATGCAACATGAAAACTGATGAGCGAACGCTTTTACAACCAGCCGAGAAGATGCGCTATCTTTCGGAATTGACGGTTTTTCGCGATCTGTCGCCGCGCGAAATGGAAGAACTCAACCGGATCACCACCATGAGTACCGTGCCCAAAGGACGTGTCTTCTATCGTCCAGAAGAGCCCGGCGAGGTGCTGTTCATTCTCAAGGAAGGGCGCGTCCAGCTCTATCGCATTAGCCCCGAAGGCAAGAAGCTGGTGATCACTACGCTGGGGCCCCATACACTGTTTGGTGAAATGGCACTGTTGGGTACCAAGATGCACAACACCTTTGCCGAAGCCATTGAAGATTGTCTGATCTGCGTGATGAGTCGCACGGATTTGGAGCGGCTGATCCTGAACAAGCCCCAAGTCGCGCTGCGTATCCTGGAGATCACGGGCAAACGTCTGCGCGAGGCGGAAGAGCGACTGGAAAATATGGCCTTTAAAGGCATTCCGGCCCGTTTGGCGAGCTTGTTGCTGCGCCTGGCCGAAGAACAGAGCAGTGAAACGATCTCGGGGCTAACGCATCAAGATTTGGCGGAAAGTGTTGGCACCTATCGCGAGACAGCAACCCAAGTGCTCAATGATCTGAAAACAGAGGGGTTGATCGAGATTGGGCGTAAGCGGATTGCGATTCTGGATCGCGAAGGGTTGGAAGAAGTAGCTGAGAGCTAAGCGATTGTAGACGCGCCGCTCAAGCGAATTCTAATAATTCTCTTTGCGGGGTGCATTTCAGTATAGGGAAGTGTGCCGGGGACGAGCGACAACCACACCGGTTTGACAAACTGCACCGCGCTCGTCCCCGGCACACGTTGCGCGCTCGTTCTAAAATTGACCCTCAAATTGAAATGCACCCTCTTTGCGTTTGGCAGTTGACATTTAGCCGAAAGCCAAGTAAAATCGTCATCAGCTGGTGATTTGTGCCATAACGCACAAATGTAAATTGTCCACACGCTTTAGGTCGCATTTTACGGTAATTTGTAGGTGTACGCAGGTTGTGTACAGTAAATTTCACCTAAAGCTTTTTTGAATAAACTCAGAGTACATTTGCTGCTCATTTTTGAGGAGGTTTCGTTCTTATGACCCATGTAATTTTTGATCTATGCATTCGCGATGGTGCATGTGTAGAAGTTTGTCCAGTTGAATGTATTGTCCCTGGTCACCCAGAAGATGAATGGCCTTGGTACTATATCGACCCGGACACCTGCATCGACTGTGGTGCTTGTGTGCCGGAATGCCCGGTTGAGGCCATTCTGCCCGCCGAAGATCTGCCGGAAGAATATGCCTATACAACAGAGTTGAATGCGCTCTTCTTTACCGAGGGTCCAGGCTACAACTCTGCGCCAGCGTAATCTTAGTGTCTTGCTTTTTTACAAAACCTCTGCCACAGCAGGGGTTTTTTGTTATTGCCCTCTATCACGCCAACGTTAAATTCGTGTTGAATGAATTCAACACCTGCGACGGGAAACGTGTTTAAACACGTTTGCTATCCCAGGCTCTGCATTCATTCAGAGCAGCCGGTGATGAAATTTAACGTTGTCGTACTATATATACTCCGCAGCAGCACATAGGTACATTTTTACGCATGCAAAAAATGTACCTTTAGGCCATTGCAAAGAAATAAGTATGCAGTAGGGGCGGCTTGCAGCCGCCCGTTCGCAGCGAGCCAAACGCGGGGCGGCCGCGCGGCCGCCCCTACGCATGATTTTGTTGGGCAAGC
>DAOTTR010000078.1:0-2872 GCA_034437715.1 Caldilineaceae bacterium | reverse complement strand
CACACAGAGCGCATCGGCACCGGCCTCCACAACGGCGCGTGCAATGCGCGCAATGCTAGAGACATTAGGCGCCAACTTGACAATTACCGGAATCCCATAGGTTGCCACTGCTTGTTTGACTTGGCGGGTAACTTCTGCCGCTGCCTCGGGATCGCCCGCATAGGGTTCACCAAAGTCGCTGTGGACATTCGGGCAAGAGATGTTGACTTCGATAAAGTCGGGCTGGGCCTGGGCAATCGTGGCCGCCACGCTGCCAAATTCTTCTGGTGGACCCGCAAAAATGCTCGCGATCAATGCTGTCCCATGGGGGGCAAGTGCGGTTTTTGCCTGGGCCAGCAAGGCAACTTCTGCCTCTGCGCCCGGGTTGGCCAAGCCAATCGCATTGAGCAGACCATGCCCCCAATCGACACACGAAGGATTGACATGCCCGGTACGCGGGGTAGGGCCACAACTTTTGGCCGTGACCGCGCCACAGCCTGCTTCGGCAGCACGTAGCAATAGGCTAACCGTTGTACCCCAAATACCGCTGGCGAGGACCAGGGGGGTTGGCAATGAATGGGAAAGAAAGTCTACCGTTATTCCCGGCATGTTCGCAGGTGTGAGCGCTGGCATGATCGTTAACGCTTCTTCCGTCGTTGTTTATTAGTGGGGTTGCGCGGCTGTCCGCCTTCTGTTGGCGAGACTGGTGTTACTGCACCGCGCGCGTTGCCCTTGGCACTAGGCAGACCAGCCAAGACGGGCGCTGGTGTTAGTTGTATCTGTTCAAGCATCGGCTGATTGTGCAATTGGACTGGTGTCGTCGACCGCTTGCGTAACTGCAGATTGATCATCTCGATCATAAACGAGAAGGCCATGGCAAAGTAGGCATAGTTCTTGAGATGCAGGTCGTGGGCGGCTTCGGCATTCCAGCCCTCAATGAGCAGCATCGAGCCGATAAGAATCAAGAAGGCTAGCGCCAAGATCTTCATCGTTGGGTGTTTCTCGACATAGCGGCTGATGCTACCCGCAAAGAAGAGCATGACAGCGGCAGCAATCAGGATCGCCGTTACCATGACCCATAGAACGCCCGAAATGCCCACTGCTGTGATGACCGAGTCCAACGAAAAGACCACATCAATGAGGACGATTTGGATGATTACTGCGGTGAAGGTTGAAACCATCTTGGCTGCTTGATTGTGTTCGCTTGCTTCCAGCTTTTCGTGAATCTCGTGGGTGCTCTTGCCAATTAGAAAGAGACCGCCAATCAAGAGAATGAGGTCGCGGCCAGAGAGACCGTTGTCGAAGAGCGTAAGCAATGGCTGCGTCAGGGCCATGACCCAAGTGATACCCAGCAAGAGCAAGATGCGTGTAATCACGGCAAGCCCAATGCCCAGTGAGCGGGCGCGCGCCTGTTGCTCAACCGGTAATTTGGATGACAAAATAGCGATAAAGATCACATTGTCGATGCCCAGCACAATTTCTAGCGTAGTTAATGTCAGTAGCGCTACCAAATTAGTCGTTGTAAATAGTTCTTCCATCCTGCCGTCCTTTGTATGGTTCTAATGTAAAGTAATTATTGATGCATTTTGGCGAGGCGCGCCCCGGCTTCGTGGAGGGTTGCTAATCGTTTGGGAAAGGCAAAGCGGACACTTTTGCCGCCATGTCCAGGGGTTGAATAAAATTTACTGCCCGGCACAACTGCCACACCGATCTCTTTGGTCAACCAGAGCGCGAATTGAACATCATCCCATGCGGCTTGGGGGATCGCCAGCTGCGAAAAATCGGCCATTGTATAATAGGCACCTTCGGGCAGATTGGCGACAAAGCCATTCTCTTCGAGGTAGCCCATCATTACGTCGCGCCGTTGATGATAGTCGCGGCGCATGTCGGTGTAATAACTTTGTGGTAAATTCAGCGCCGTAACCGCGGCGGCTTGTAGGGGGGTTGGCGCGCAAATTGTCGTGTAGTCATGCACGCGGCGTACCGCGGCGGCCATGGAATCGGGGGCAATCACATAACCCAGCCGCCAACCGGTGATGGCAAACGTTTTGCTCATGCCACCCACGGTAATCGTGCGATTGCGCAACGGCTCTAGACTGCCCGGCGGCACATGGGTGCGACCATCGTAGAGAATCTGGTTATAAATTTCATCGGTGATCAAGACCAGATCGTGCCGTTCGAGCAGGGCAATCATGCCAGCCATCTCCTCGGCATCAAAGACGCGCCCCGTCGGATTGTGGGGGGTGTTGAGCACAATGCCGCGCGTACGTGGTGTGATGGCCGCGGCCAGCCGTTCAATGTCCAAGCGATAGCCAGGTCCGTCCAATGGCACCGCAACCGCTTTAGCGCCGACCATCATGGCGGCGGGCCGAAAGTTTTCGTGGGCGGGTTCGATGATAATGATTTCATCACCTGGATCCAACAGAGCTTGTTGCGCTGCCACAATGCCTTCTGTCACGCCACAGGTAACGGTGACATGGACATCGGGGTTCACATTCCAGCCGAGCTGTTGTGTATAGATCTCGGCGAGCTTTTGGCGGAGCGCGGGGTAGCCCCATGTGATGGTGTATTGGTTGATCCCGCCGGTAATGGCATCAACGGCTGCTTGTACGACCGCTGGATCTGGATCAAAATCGGGATAGCCCTGACTGAGATTGATCGCGCCATATTGAATGGCAACGCGGGTCATTTCACGGATAATCGATTCACTAAATTGCGAGACAACTTTGGCTGGACGCATCGCGCTCTCCGTTTTGTGTAGTACGTATGTTGTATTTAGGCCATTGCAAAGAAATAAGTATGCAGTAGGGGCGGCTTGCAGCCGCCCGTTCGCAGCGAGCCAAACGCGGGGCGGCCGCGCGGCCGCCCCTACGCATGATTTTGTTGGGCAAGC
>DAOTTR010000077.1:0-12837 GCA_034437715.1 Caldilineaceae bacterium | reverse complement strand
TCCCCCGGATATTGATCGACGGCGGCCACATGCTCGGTGTAGTTCATGGCTGACGCGTAGGCTGGCACATGATCGCGCAGCCGCCCGCCATAGAGTTCGGCAATCGACAAATTGAGCGCTTTGCCGCGCAGATCGTGCAGGGCAATATCCAGCGCGGCCACGGCCAGCGGATCGCCAAAGTTGGGTCCCCACAGTTGCCGCCACAGCCGCCGATGTTCCAACGGATTCTGACCGATCAACGTCGCGCCCAGGTGATCGATCAGCGCTTGGGTCGCGCCAATCGGCGCGGTTTCGCCCCAGCCGACAAGTCCTTCATCGGTGGTGAGCTTGACCAGCAAGGTTTCGCGGAAGGGGTAGAGCATGGTCGAGGGACCAATCGCCTGCGGTAATTTGTGTTGCAATAGATAGGTTGTGACGCCCGTAATTTTCATGAACTACACCTCCAAACGTAACTGAGTTTCGGCATGAAAGAAATGCAGCTTTTCGGGTGGCAACTGCAAGATCACCGTCTCGCCAATGCTCAAGTGACGATCGGGCTCGACGCGCACGGTCAGCGAATGACTATGCTGGCTCACCTCGACATAGGTGTCGGAACCGAGCGGTTCCAGCAGGGCGACCTGGCCGATAAAGCAATCGCGGGTATTGGTCACATCGCCCTGCACTAGGCGCACATCCTCGGCGCGGATGCCTAGCAAGACAGACTGACTGCGGCCAAGTTTTGTCGTGTCTGCCCCGGCGCGCTGCGGCCATTGAATTTTGAGCCCGTCCGCATGGAAACTTAGTTGTCCGTCTCCCGCTGTGAGCGTACCCTGAAGGATGCCCATGCGTGGCTTGCCGATAAAGGTCGCGACATAATAATGTTGGGGCCGGCGATAGATCTCTTCGGCGGGGCCATATTGAATCACCTCGCCTTCGCGCATGACGGCAATATAGTCGGAGAGCATCATTGCCTCTTCCTGGTCATGCGTCACAAAGATCGAGGTGGTCTTGAGCTGCTGGTGCAACTTTTTGATCTCGATCCGCATACGGGTGCGCAGGGCGGCATCCAGGTTGGAGAGCGGTTCGTCGAAGAGAAAAACCTTGGGCTCTTTGACCATAGCGCGGCCCAATGCAACGCGCTGTTGCTGCCCACCCGAAAGCTGCGAGATACGTCTTTCCAGGAGCGCTTCCAATTCGAGCACGCGCGCCACACGCCGTACCCGCTCGTCGATCTCAGTCCTGGGGCGCTTGAGTAATTTGAGCGAAAAGGCAATATTGCCATA
Organism: Caldilineaceae bacterium; assembly: GCA_034437715.1. GTDB lineage: Bacteria > Chloroflexota > Anaerolineae > Caldilineales > Caldilineaceae > JAHBVH01. Next base: position 11,575 of record DAOTTR010000077.1, on the reverse strand, counting down.
GACATTCATGTGGGGGTAGAGCGCGTAATTCTGGAAAACCATAGCCATACCCCGTTCGTGGGGCGCCCAATCGGTGATGCGTTGGCCGTCCAGCAAAATATCGCCACTGCTCGTTTTTTCCAACCCAGCAATCAGGTTGAGGGTTGTGGTCTTACCACAGCCAGAGGGTCCCAACAAGGTGACAAAGGCTTGGTCTGGGATGTCCAGCGAAACTTGCTTCACCGCCTGCACCGGGCCAAAGGACTTGGCAAGACTACGCAACTCTACTCGACTCATGCAAAAATCTCCCTGATGGTAGTGATAGGTATCAAAGACTTTCGTCTTTGTCCGGCTGGGGGAAAGACGAAAGTCTTTACTACGCGTATAGCAGTCTGCGATTTCTAGAATTTGATGCCTTCGACCAGGCCACGAATAATGTAGCGGTTGAGGATAAAGACCAGCAACACCGGCGGAATCAACGTGAGCATCCCCGCGGCGGCGACGAGGGAGTTGTCCGAATGAAAAGTGGTGCTGACCAGCGAGGAGAGGCGCACGGTGACGGGCACAGCCACATTGGAGGAGAGAATCAGCCCAAAGAGAAACTCATTCCACGCGCCAATAAAGGCAAAGATCGCCGTCGCCACAATGCCCGGCGCGGTCACGGGGATGAGCACGCGTACGAGTGCGCCCAGACGCGAACAACCATCCATGCGCGCCGCCGCTTCTAGCGCATAGGGCACCTGCTCGAAGAAATTCTTCAACATCCAGATCACATAGGGCAACAGAAAGGTCGTGTAGACCAGAATCAACCCCAAGTGTTTGTCGAGTAGGCGAAAGTAGCGCAGCAGCAAAAACATGGGAATGATCAAGATCATGGCTGGCACCATGCGCGTGACAATGGTCAACATCAAGAATAGATTTTTGTGGGGTACATTCAAGCGTGCCAGCGGATAAGCCGCCAGCGAACCAAAGACCAAGCAGAAGACCATGGTGACAAACGAGATGATTGCGCTGGTCTGCAGCGCCTTGAGAAACGAAGGTTCACTGAGCATGGCCCCATACCAGCGCAGGCTGACATCTTCGAGTTGTAATTGGGGCGGCACCGAGACATAGTTGATCTCTGGCTGCACGCTCATAATCGCGATCCAGGCGACCGGCGCGACTGTCCACAACAGAAAGAAGAGGACAGCGATGTAGAGAAAGGTAGGGCGAAACCAGGCGGTTACTCCGCGTTGCATGACGATTTCCTCACGATTTCGGCTGACGGGCTTGCAAGGATATGAGGGATACGCTGCCTAAGATGATGATCAGCAGGGCCAACAGGACCGCCAATGCCGAAGCTTTGCCCATGCTCAGGCGCTCGAAGGCGTTGAGAAAGACCAAAAAGCTCAATACCACGGTGCCTTGGCCGGGCCCACCGCGCGTGAGCGTAAAGATCAGATCAAAGGTTTGCAGCGAGGCAATGATCTGCAACACGACCGAAAAGATCAGAATGTTGCGCAGATGGGGCAGGGTGACAAAGCGAAAGCGCGCCCAGATCCCCGCGCCATCCATACGTGCCGCGCGAAAGAGCGCCTCGGGAATGCTTTGCAGGGCCGCCAACATAATCAGTGTTAAAAAGGGCAACGTTTTCCACGCCGTCGCCACGGCGGCAATGCCCAGCGCAATCGTCGGCTTGTCGAGCCAGACTTGATAATGCTCGATAAACCCCAATTGATAGAGCAGCGCGTTGGCCAGGCCATAGTTGCTTTGAAAGATATAGCGCCAGAGTACGCCGCCCACCACGGGGGCCACGGCCCACGGCAACATGACCAAGACGCGCACCGGCGTACGACCACGAAATGATTCGTTGAGAATCAGTGCCAATCCCAGTGCCAGCGTCATGCTGATGACAATGGTGAGCGCGGCAAAAAAGAGCGTGCGTCCCAGCGACTCGCGCACGGCGCGCTCGGTGGCCACATCGAGATAGTTGTCCATGCCCGTCCATGTGCGATCGGGCGAGATGGTCAATTCGATCTGCTGGAAGCTCATCGTCACGGCATAGCCGATGGGCAGAATCAGGAAGATTAGCAGAATGAGCGTCGTGGGGGACAACAGGAGCAGGCCAAATTTGACCTCATCCATACGGTGGAAACGTTGCCAAAAGGTCGTGCGCTCTGGCGACTCTAGCGTAGGTGAAATCGATTGTTGCATAAGGTTATGGGTTATTCGTTGTTGGTCATTGGTAGAGACGCAAGGGTAGAGACGCAAAATCTTGCGTCTCTACCAATGACACCGATTAGCCTGCTTTGGCCCAATAGTCTTCGATAAAGGTCTGTGCTTCGGCCTGGATGGTCTGTACGGCTTCTTCGGGGGTAACATTGCCGTCGATCATGCTGAGCATGTGTTCGACAAAGACGGTGCCCACGTCAAAATAGAAGGGGGACCCATAGCGGGGAGAGGGATATTGACCTTGTTCCTTGACTGCCGCAAATTGCGGTGCTTTTTCGATGACGGCGGCTTCGTCGAAGGTGGCGGTTAACGCCGGTGGGCGGCCCCAATTGAGCGCCACCATGCTTTGTACTTCTGGCGACACGATATGTTCGAGCCAGGCCAGGGCCAGGTCTTTGGTGGGCGAGAAGCGATTGATGCTATAGCCTTCAAAGCCGTTGACCGAACCACTGCGCAGGGTGATGCCTGGAATAATCCCGGTCTGCACTTTGCCAACTACCTGGGATTGTTCGGGGTCCTGGGCCAGGGCAAAGTGATTGGGGAAGGCGTAGTAGTGCGCCATATTCCCAGCACGGAAAATTTTGCCCTGTTCAATCGAACTGGCAACCGTCACCCCTGCCGGATCGGCAATTGCCTCGGTGACAAAGGCATCATAGAGTGACTGCATCGCCAACAAGCCTTCATCAGTCTCCAGTTGGATCGCAGTCAGATCGTCGCTGAATAAGCGGCCACCGGTCGAATTAAAGAGCGAGATATAAGAGACAAAGGCCGAGTTGGCATCGCCCATGGTAAAGAGCGTGGCGTAGCGACCATCAGTGGTGGTGGCTTTGCTGTTGGCAATGAACTCCGTCCACGATTCAGGTGCTTTGCTAATATCCAGGCCAGCCGCTTCGTAGATCTCTTGATTCCACATAAAGATCGCCATGTTGCTGTCAAAGGGCACGCCATATTGTTTGCCCAGGAAGTTCAGCGCCGCGCGTGGCGCCGCGGCCAAGCCATCCATGATCGTCGCGTCAACTTGTTCGGTAATGTCTTCCATCAACGTGCGGCTATACTTCGCATTGAAGGTTTCCCAAGTGTACATGGTGTCCACCGAGCTATCTTGCGCAGCTACCATGACGGCATATTTGGCATCGGCGTCGCCGCCCGCCACCTCGATCCAGTTGACCGTGGCCCCAGTTTTTTCTTGGAAGATCGGCACCCACAGCTTCTGGATATTCTCGGTGTGGTGCTGTGCGCCGAGGATGTTCAATACTTTGTCGGCAAAAGGCAAACCGCCCGCGGCTGTGTCCGCTGTGCCGCCGGTGGGCGCCGCGGGTGCTACACAGGCGCTCAATGCCCCACCTGCCAGTGTCATGCCGGCCAATGTCAAGAACTTTCGTCGTGAGATGCCATGTGCCAATGGTCTATTTGACATGCTTTACTCCTTGCGTGTTTGCTTGAAATTTACGAAGTGGAAGATGCCGTGGTCGCCTGTTCCTGTGTTACGCGCAACAGGAAACTGTCAAAGCTTAAAGAAGGAAATGAACATCGGGCAAGATTGTAGCATGGAGTCATAGGGATGTCAAACCGTTTTTTTTTCTATCGATTTTTTTGACAACATAGCGGAGAAAGGCCACCGCGGTGGTCGGTGTCGGGCCTGAGGGCGGGGGAATGGCTTTTCTGACCTCTTCGCTTTGGGCGCGCCAGCGCGCGATCTCTAGGCGCAAACTTTCCTCACCTTGGCGCATGGCCCAATGGTGATTGGCGGCAAAAATCGGTTTGAACAGAAAGGAAAGGCTGCGCAACAATGGTTTGCGTGCTGTAATTTTCCAGTCGTAGGTAATATCCACCCAATCACCATCTGGCGTTACCGTCCAGATGCCCCGCCCGATAAAGTCACCTTCGGCGAGCAGCACAATGCGTGTCAATCCTTCGACTTCGCGCACGCGGAAGCGCCAGCGCAAGGTATAGGGCAGCCAGCCCTTGGTATGGAGATCGATCACGCGACCAACACCGTTGGCGTCACCAGGGGCGATCTCCTGCACATCGAGATAGACCGCCGGCCACCAGCGCGGCAAGCCCAAGGCATCGCCCAGCACGGCATTCACTTCTTCGGCGGTTGCCTGGAGCCGCCACTGTGTCACAAAGTGATAGTCGTTGATCGCCATGGGTGGTTGGGCTCCTACTGCGCTATTCCTCGATCACGAGTGCGGCCTGGGCATTGAACGCATCGGGAATGGTCAGCCGTTCCTGTCCAGGCCATTTTGGTCATATTGCCAACTTCTCAATCATCTGCCGGAGATTCGCCAATCCTTGGCGCAACATCTGTTGTTGGCGTTCTTTGAGTACACACAAAAGAATCACTGTCGGGCCACGATAAGACTTGTGCAGCGTCAGCCTTGCCCCATCACCCAACGCACAAACGTTGGCCCGACAAACGGTGACTAGCCCAGTGCCCCGATTTTCCCAAAGCAACGTATCAGCGCTTGTTGGCAACACGGTGGCGATGCTAGCCATGGGCAAGCGCAACGAGTTGCGTACTTGGATGTACATGCGCGCTTGGGGTGCCCACGGTTGATCGCCGTGCCAGGTTGCGGCCAACACCCCTGGATACCAGCGGGGCCACGCTTCGATCTGCCGAAACGTTTGCCATACAATAACCGGCGTGGCGTGAATCTCAATGGTAGCCTGAATTTCTGTATAGTGCGCGATACCGGATACCAACCTTTGTTTTGTCGAGCCCACATCGCTGTAAGCGAAGCTATGATGGATTCAACCGTAGTCAAGACTAGAGATTATTCCGATTTGTTCTTTGGGCGACAAAACAGGGTATGGTGGTTCTGGTGGGTGCGGTTTGTAACCGCACAACGCTGGTGCCACCCTGATTGTGCGGTTACAAACCGCACCTACAAATTCACAAAATCAAATCGGAATAAAGTTTACTTTAGGCCATTGCAAAGAAATAAGTATCCAGTAGGGGCGGCTTGCCGCCGCCCGTTCGCAGCGAGCCAAACGCGGGGCGGCTGCAAGCCGCCCCTACGCATGATTTTGTTGGGCAAGCGCTGGATCCTTATTGCTTTGAAAGCGCCTTAGTCTTTGTCCGCTTCAGGGAAAGACTAAAGTCTTGACTACCGATCAAATCTACCTTTACACTGTCCTATGCTCGTGTAATTTTCTGTTTTACCAGCGGGCGCGCGGTTCCATGGTGGCGCGATTGTAGTGGACCAACATGCCCCCTGGCGGCACAATCGCGTCGATCCGTTGGCGATCTTGCGCGGTGATCGACACCGCGCACGCACCCAGGTTATCGGCCAGCTGTTCACCCGTGCGCGGGCCAATGATCGGCGCGGTAATGCCCGGTTGGTGCATACACCAGGCCAGTGCAACCTGGCTGACCGTGCAACCTTTTTCCGCGGCCAAGGTGCCCAGCAACTCGATCAATGTAAAGACTGTTTCCTGTTGGTGCGTCTCGACGCCGCCGGTTTCCTGCACGCCCGCCGCCTTCGTCAGTCTTCCATCGGCCGGGCGTGGATCGTAGCGTTGATATTTGCCGCTGAGAAAGCCCTGGGCCAGTGGCGACCACGGAATCACCGCCATGCCATAGGTGCGCGTCATGGGCAGCAATTCACGTTCGGCCCGCCGATCGAGCAGGTTGTACGCCGGTTGGCTGCACACGGGCCGATGGAGGCGTAGCGCGTCGGCGGCCCATAGTGCTTCCATCTCCTGCCACCCCATAAAATTGCTTGTGCCAATATAGCGCACCTTGCCGGCGCGCACCAGATCGTCCAGGGCGCGCAAACTTTCGTCGATGGGAATCTCTGGCCAGGAAGAATGAAATTGGTAGAGGTCCAGATAATCGGTTTGCAGACGGCGCAACGACAGATCACACTGTTCGATAATCTTGTGGCGGCTCACACCGTAGGAAAATTTGGTGGCGAGAAAGACCCGTTGGCGTTTGCTGGCTGGCTGGAGTGCTTCGCCCAGGATTGTTTCGCTGGTGCCTTGGCCATAGACGCTGGCCGTATCGATAAAATTGATGCCAGCGGCCAGGGCTTCGTCCACCATGCGCAGGGCATCAGTTTTGGGCGTGCGTTGACCAAATTGCCACGCGCCCAGACAGAGTGGGCTGACCCGTACACCCGTGCGCCCAAAGTTACGATAGTCCATACCAATTCCGATCTTGTGCTGCGGTTGGCCGTTCGGTGAAGGGAAAAGATTGCGCGTTTATGCTACCATATTCTTGATCATTTTGCCAGACCGTGCCGGGGATATCCAGCTGCCGATTTTAGAGCGCCAGGGTCTTTGAAACCCTAACGCTCTAGCCCGTGCTACCCCGCTTCACCCGTCCACAACTGGCGCATTGGCGGGTTGGTTGCCAGCAACGCATCCAACGTGCCCACGGCGTCAATGCGCCCGTCCTTTAACACGACGATCTGATCGGCGCGGCGCAAGGCGGCACGGCGGTGTGACACCACCAGACAAGTAAGGTGTTTGGCGCACTGCCTGCCTGGGCCGCGTCGATAAAACGGCGGACGATCTGCGGGTTGACGAGTTGTAAGCCAATGCTGACAAAGAGCAGCACCGTTAACAGCGTGGTTTTCCCCCGTTGAGCGCGCAAATAGCGCGCCAACAGAGACCAATAGTCGTGCAAGGGAATATGCATCAGCAGCAAATCCTTTTGTAGGAGGTGGATGGATTTTGTGAAACGGGAAAGCCAAAGCAGCTTGGTTATACAACCAAGCGTCGGGAGAAAGGATGACCAATACAGACAGCCCTAGCGCAGCGGCAGGACAACTGATTGGTTAGCGAAGCGCGTGATGAGGAGGCATAGGTCGCGTTTAAGAGAGATCAAGTAACAAGTAAATGATTCAGTACACCAACACTAGTACAGTTGGGCGTAGATACCACGGCCGTTAATCAGGCACGTTACTCGTGTACATCATGGTAAAAATAGGGTACCTTATTTACGCCGGGATCTACTAGTGTTGCCATTATACACAGGTGCCGTATTTGCATCAAAACTGTTGCTTGTGCAACTTGCGTTAAAATTGTCTGCAAAAGGGGGAAGTTTTCACCCCTTGACAGCGCGGGAACTTGTCGTAGATAATGAATCATGCCCCTTCCACCTTCATCTGCACCTATTCAGGAGGTTATGTTATGCAATTCCAGCATTCCGGCCTATCCCGTCGCAACTTTTTGAAACTGACCGCTGCTGCTGCCGCACCTTTGCTGCTGGCGGCCTGCGCGACAGCCCCGGGCGCACCGGCTGCCGGTGGCACCACCGAGGGCGCTACCACCGCAGAGGTTGCCAGCGTACGTTATATCGCCATGGACTATGACAGCCGTATGCAGACCGATACCCAAGCGGTGATCGATGCATTCAATGCCAGCCAGGGCGCAGTCGAGGCAACCTTGGAAGTGGTGAGTTGGCCCGAAGGCAAGAATGTGATCCTCACCCAGATCAGTGGGGGGCAACCACCCGACATTTTCAATGGCGCGGGGCAATGGCTGCTCGAATTTCAATCGGTCAATGAATTAGCGCCGCTGGATGAACTCATGGGGGCCGACCTGCTTGCCAAGTTCTGGCCATCGGGCATTCAGGCCATGACCGTACAAGGTGAACTGTTTGGTATGCCCTACTTCCTCGATCCGCGCGGGCTCTACTATCGCACCGATCTGTTTGAAGCCAACGGCTTGCCTGCCCCGGTTACCTGGGCCGATGTGCGCGAAGCGGCCAAAGCGATTCACGGCCCGCCCGCCGTCTATGGCATTGGGCTGGGGCCAGGTGATTACGCCTGGTATGCCTGGGTGGGCGCGATTGGCGGCGGCAACAACCTGAGCCGCTGGAAGGAAGATGGCCGCTCGCGCATTGGCGATGAAGAAGGCATTATGGCCGCGCAATTCCTGGCCGATATTGTCTTGACCGACCAGACCGCGCAACCTTCGCCCGCCAGCGCCAACCGCGATGCCGATCTGCAACCGCTCTTCTTGGGCGGCCAAATGGGTATTTTGGAGACTGGTTCGTGGATGCCAACGATTATCAAGAATGATGCGCCCGATCTGGCCTTTGCACTCGCCCCGCTGCCCGTCGCTGAGGAAGGCATGGCCCATGCCAATGTCTTCTGGCCCGATTGTGTGATGATGGCGCAACAGTCCGCCAACAAAGAAGGTGCGGCGGAGCTGTTGAAATTTATGTTCAACGCCGAAAATCGCCTCGCCTTTGCCAAGCAGCGCGGCGTCATCCCCGAGCGTGTAGACGTGGGCGAAGATCCCGCGTATCTGGATCCGAATGATCCGGTGGCCGAGTTTAACGCCTTTTTCGTCAAGGAATTGGAGTCGGCCCACAATGTCTTTGAAACGCCGTGGCCGGCCACCGGTGGCGAAGATGAGACAACGATCAACGATGCCTTTGCCAAAATCTGGCTAGGCGAAGCCACCGCCGAAGAAGCCATGATCGAGGCGGCGCGCATTATTGACGAGCGGCATGGGCTAAGTTAAGGCTCGTTCCAACGTCCTGCGTTGGAATGCAGTTGCGACGCTCCGCGCCATTGCAGACGCGGAGCGTCCAGCCTGGATTACGACGCAGAGCGTCGTAATCAGTAGAAAGGTAATCCTTGTGGCCAATCAGACAATGGCAGTCCGCCTGGAAAATCCACCGGCGGCGCGTAAATTTGGGGCAAGTTGGCGGGCAGAGTGGCGCGAGAACCGGACAGCCTATGGCTTGTTGCTGCCCAGCGTCATTGCCTTTGCGCTCTTTCTGGTCTTTCCGATTGCCAATATGTTTGTGGCGGCTTTTTCCAAGGTAGACACCATGGGCCGCACCGTGCAATTTGGCACGCTCGACAACTTTCTCACCCTGGTGCGCGATGACCGTATGCCCATGATCATCCGCCAGACCGCGATCTTCGGCTTTGGCACAGTCGCGCTGACAGTCATCTTCGCCTTTCCCCTGGCGCTGATCCTGAATCAACAATTTCGTGGGCGTACGATCGTTAAGGCGCTGCTCTTGATTCCGTGGGCCATGCCCTTTGCCGTGTCGGCCATCACTTGGCGCTGGATCTTTCATGGACAGATGGGCGCGCTCAATTATTTTCTGAGCCAATTGGGTATCATCACAGAATATGTGGCGTGGCTGGGCGATCCGGTGCTGGCCTTTGGTGCGGCCATGTTTGTCGAGGTCTGGTCGTCGGTGCCCTTTATGACCATCACCTTTTTGGCCGGTTTGCAGGCGATTCCGCCGCACATCTATGACGCGGCCAAGATGGATGGTGCGGGTCAATGGCAGGAGTTTCGCGATATGACGCTGCCCCAGATGCGCACGGTGATTATGATCGTCACGCTGCTCTCGATCATCTGGGCCTTTCGCTCGTTTGCCGTCATTTGGATTCTCACCCAGGGGGGGCCGCTCTATCGCACCGATATTGCGGTGACCTATCTGTACAAGTTGGCTTTTACCAACCTCGATTTTGGTGCTGGCTATGCCCTGGCGGTGAGCATCTTTGTTGTCTTGACGATCTTCAGCATTCTCTACACGCGTGTCTTGGGTTCACAGGAGGACGCATGATACCAGCCAGCGCCCTTAAACGAACGGGCATCTATGCAATTCTGCTGCCCGCGATCCTGATCAGCATCTTCCCCTTGATCGTCATGATCTCGACTTCCTTCAAGACCAGCCAGGAAGTTTATATTCCGCCGCCTAGCTTTCTGCCACGCACACCGACCACCCAGAATTATGTGGACATCTGGTCGGTCGCGCCATTGACCACCTTTTTCCGCAACAGCCTGATCATCGGCCTGGGTTCGACCGTGATTGCGTTGCTGCTGGCGATTCCCGCGGCCTATGCGCTGACGCGCTTTCGCTTCCGTGGGCGGCAATTTTACCAACTCTTCCTACTCGGCATTCAGATGTTCCCGCCGATTGTGATCATCCTGGGCATCTTCCGCGTGATCGCCGGTCTCAACATGGTGGATAGTCTGGCAACCGTGGTCTTGCTCAACGCCATTTTCAGCCTCTCGTTCAGCATCTGGATGTTGTCGGGCTACTTCGCCACAATTCCGCCAGAGATCGAAGAGGCGGCCATGATGGATGGCAACTCGCGCATGGGGGCCATGCTCAATATGATCCTGCCGCTCTCGTGGCCAGGGTTGGTGGCCGTGGCGATTTTCGGCTTTATGAATGGCTGGAACGAGTTTCTCTTTGCCCTCACCTTTATCCGCAGCCAAGATAAATTGCCGCTAACGATTGGCCTCTTCAAGTTTGTCACGCGCTTTCAGGTGCAATGGCATCAGTTGATGGCGGCATCGCTACTAACGACCATCGTGGTGGTCGTGCTCTTTATGCTCGTCCAGAATCAATTGACGCGCGGCATGGTGGCCGTGGGTGAGAAATGAGCGCGTTCTATGAAGCAGATGCAATGCTAGAAACGATTACCCAAGAACATGTTCAGCGGCAGCTTGCTACTGGGGTATACCCGCTGTTTACAATTTGCTCGACAAGGAACGCCAGGTTGTGGTAAGATAATGGTGGAGGTGAATGAATCATGACTGGACAAACTGTTTCTGAAACTGTGACTTACGAGCAGACACTGCTCACCATTATTCGCCCATTGCCTATTGAACGTATCTTGCAAATTATTGATTTCGCGCGCTACGTTCAAACTCAAACATTGGCAGACCTTACTCTAGTTGAGGAGGAAAACGAAGAAGCAATCCAGGCCGACGAAGCTCACTGGGATACCCAATTTGCCGCTACGCAACAAGGCTTACAGGCTATGGCTGCCCAAGTGCGCGCAAAAATTCGGGCAGGGCAGACACAAGGTATGGAGTTTACTGCCGATGGGAGACTTGCACCTGAATGAAGTCACGCACCCTACCGAGTTTCTGGCAGTTGTACAATCGGCTACCGGTTGCCGTACAACGCAGAGCAGATCGAGCCTACCGGTTGTGGCGCACAAATCCGTTTGCCAACAGCTTGCGCTTTAAGCGCGTGAGTGAGCGCGAGCCGATCTACTCTGTTCGCATCGGCTTGGAGTATCGCACGCTGGGCTTGCTCGAAGAGGATACTATTTACTGGTACTTTATCGGCAACCATGACGAATATGATCATGCATTGAAAGACGCGTAAGGAGAAATGCAGAGGCTAAAACCGCCGAACAGTGGGTGAAGTATAAGTGTTTTACGGCAAGATTCAGCATCATTCTTAATTCGTTGTCGTTTTACAGACCAGACGAGCATAAGGAACCTACGCAATGGCGAACGTGATCTGTCGTAATTTGATGAAACGCTTTGGCGATGGCCTGGCCGTCAACAATGTCAATTTGGAAGTGGCCGAGGGCGAATTCCTGGTGATCGTTGGGCCGTCGGGCTGTGGCAAGACCACCACGCTGCGCATGATTGCCGGGTT
>DAOTTR010000076.1:0-39358 GCA_034437715.1 Caldilineaceae bacterium | reverse complement strand
GTGGGCAGCGGACAGGCAGAACGGCTCCAATCGGACATCAACGAACAGGTGGCGCGGCTCAACGATCTGGTGGTCAGCATCAACGAAGTGTACGACTACAGTTCCAAAGGACTTTAACCGGACCGGCTACCAGCCCGTGGCGGGCTGGTCCGACAGACATTGCAACTTTCAGCTAGTGGAATGCGAATTATGCAGAGAAGCGTGTTTTTGACCCTGTTCCTCATTTTGACAATGATGCTGGCGGCCTGTGGCAGCGGCCAAAGCGAGCCCACCGAAGGCGACGCGATTGTCTTCGTTGCGGTGCCGTTGAGTGGATTTCAGGCCAATGGCGGCCAAACCGTGCTGGGTGGTGTGCGCTTGGCCGCCGCAGAAATCAATCGCACGGGTGGCCTGTTGGGCTATCGCGTAGTTGTGCGTTCGCTGGACGATGAGTCGGACAGCGAGGTAGCCGTCGCGCAAGTTAGCCAGATCCAGACGGCGCTTGATCAGGGTGAACAAGTGCTGGGGGTGATCGGTCATCTCAACAGCGGCCAAACCCTGGCCGCCATGGAGCTCTACAAGGGGATGCCTATCGTGATCATTACGCCCACGGCCTCGGAACAGAGCCTGACCGAAAAAGGCTACACCAACTTCTTCCGCGTCAATGCCAACGATGGCGTACAAGCGGCGGTCAATGCCGAGTTTTTGGTGAGCAAGCTAAACGCCAAGCGCGTGGCAGTTGTGCATAATGATACTGAATACGGCCAGGGATTGGCAGCGAGTTTGGTCAAAGAATTGCAACAACGCGGTGCCGAAGCCGCCCTTACCCTGCAAGTGACCGAGGGTCAAGGCCGCTACACGGCGGAAGTGGCACAAATCCAAAGTGCCAATGCCGACGCTATTTTCTACGCCGGTTACGAGATCGAAACGCCCTACCTGCGCGCCGATCTGGTTGAAGCCGGGGTCACACTGCCTATGCTGGCCAGCGACGGCGCATTCTTGGCCGCGACAATTGACGAGTCGAATGGCACGGCAGAGGGTATGTATGTGAGCGCCTTTGCCCCCAGCCCGCAAAGTGTCGCCGATGCCAGTTGGATCGAAGCCTATCAGGCGGTTGAATATCGCAACCCAGACACCTATTCGGTCAATGGCTATGTGGCGATGCAAGTGCTGGCCGACGGCATTCGCAAGGCCGACACCATCAACGCCCCACAGATTGCCGATGCGATCCGCAACAATGCGCTGGACACGCTGCTCAAGTCGCTAAAATTCGAGAGCGATGGCGATCTGGTCGATCCGCAAATCTGGATCTATCAGGTGGTAGACGGCGAATTTCAGCAAGTGCAGTGATCTCTGTTACTTGCTACCTGTACCAATCCAGGTAGCAAGTAACACCTACAGATTATCCGCGCTGTTTGTAATGCACCTCGCTCAGCGCACGCAACCGCGCAGCAGCCTGCTCTGCCGTAATATCGCGTTGTGGATTGCCCAACATTTCATAGCCCACCATAAACTTCTTCACTGTGGCCGAGCGCAACAGCGGCGGATAGAAGTGGGCGTGCAATTGCCAATGTGGGTGGTATGCGCCATCGGTCGGCTGCCCGTGCCAGCCCATTGAATAGGGAAAGCTGGTTTCAAAAAGATTATCGTAGCGCGTGAGCAAGCGCTTGAGGATATCGGCCAGCGCAGCGCGTTCCTGCGGTGTCAGATCGGGCAGTTGCACCACATGCTGGCGCGGCAACAGAATTGTCTCGAAGGGCCACACTGCCCAAAACGGCACACACGCCACCCAATATTCATTCTCCACGACAAGCCGGTCGGCAGCAGTAACTTCAGCCGCCACATAATCTAGCAATAAGGGTCGCCCATGGGTGGCATAGTAGGCGCGCTGCTGGGCATCTTCCTTGGCTGGTTCTTGTGGAATGCTGTAATTGGCCCACAATTGGCCATGCGGATGGGGATTGGACGCGCCCATGGCCGCGCCTTTATTTTCAAACAGTTGCACATAATTGATGTCCGGCAGCGATCCCAACTCGATGATCTGCTCGGCCCACACATCCACCACGCGCCGAATATCCGGCAGCGCCATCTCGGGCAACGTGAGATCGTGACGCGGGCTAAAACAGATCACCCGACAACGCCCCGTTTCGGCAGCCATCTGAAAAAATTGACCCTGGCTCATGTCGCCGCGGGGTCCATCGGGCAGGAGCGCGGCAAAATCATTGTCAAAGACAAAGGTATTGGTATAGGCGGGATTATGACCGCTCCCCGCACGTTCATTACCAGGGCAGAGATAACAGGTAGGATCGTAGGCCGGACGCTGCTCTGGCGCGCCTTTTTCGACCTGCCCTTGCCAGGGTCGCTTGGTGCGATGGGGCGAGACCAATACCCACTCGCCCGTCAGCAAGTTACGCCGTCGGTGGGGGTGCTCGATGGGATCAAAGGAGGGCGGTTGATCTAGCAGGGTCATACGGCACCTGCGGCATTTTGTGCCAAGGCGATTGCGCCCAGCACACCAGCGCGGTTACCTAAGCCGGGTGGCACAATATAGTCAGCAATGGTGTGTAGGATGGGCGCGGCTTGAATGTAGCCATTAAGTTTGGCGCGTACTTGCGCCTGAATCAACGGAAACAGGTGCCGCTGATCCATAACGCCGCCGCCCAAAATAATGCGCTGGGGCGAGAGCGTACAGATGATATTGACGATACCCAAGGCTAGATAGTGGGCTTCTAAGGCCCAAGCCGGATGATCGACGGGGAGATTTTCGGCGCGCGTTTGCCAACGCCCTTCGAGCGCTGGCCCCGCGGCCAAGCCTTCCCAGCAGTCGCCATGATAGGGACAGTAGCCACCATAGGGATCGTCGGTCCAGTTGTGTGGCACCAGCATGTGACCCATCTCGGGGTGCATCAACCCATGGACCAGCTTGCCATCTACCATGCCGCCACCGCCCAGACCTGTGCCAATCGTCAGATAGACAAATGTATCTACATCCTGGGCCGCGCCCCAACGATGCTCACCCAACGCCGCGCCGTTGACATCTGTGTCAAAGCCAACTGGCACACCTAGCGCATTGCGCAACGGGCCCACAAAATCTGTATGCGCCCAGCCCGGCTTGGGCGTGGTCGTGACATAGCCAAAGGTCGGCGAACGAGGATCGGGATCAACGGGGCCAAACGAAGCGACACCAATCGCAGCCAATGGCTCATCGCCCTGATACTCTTGGAAAAAGTCGATCGCATGTTTAATCGCTTCGGTCGGCACACTTGTCGGGAAACGAATTTCGGCGCGAATATCGTGCGGTCCCGTACCAATTGCACAGACAAACTTGGTGCCACCCGCTTCAATACCACCGTATAAAGCCATAGGTTCCTCGCTATTCGTTTGATGAAAACGTTTGGGTCATTCTAAAAAATAAAGTGTCCAACAGGATGGATGAAAGCATTCCGGGAAAGGACCAACATCACACCAAGCATAGAAAATTCGTGTGGCTCTTTCCCGGAATGCTGTATGGTTATTTATTTCTTTGCAACAGCCTTGCTGAAAATCTGTGACAGCAAGCGCATCTCAGGCTCAGGGAAAAGGCGAGCGTCAACTTATCCTGGCAGCAGATTGGTCAGGGCAGCAAAGCCCGCTTGCGACCAACCAGCACGTTCGCCGATGCGTGCCTGTACCCAATCATACAGCATGTGCGCCTGCGCTTCACTGCGCCAATCCGACCAGTCGAGTCCGTTGTAGAGTTCGGGGATAGCGGTGGCGGCGGTTCGACGACCGGCTTGGCCATCGCCGCTGGTATAGGTGTCAACAATCACCCGTTGGCCATGGGTTATCAGCAATTCGCCAAAGCTTTCCACACTGGAATATGGTAGACAGGGACTCACTGTGATCTGCACATTCACACCCGCGGCACGCGCCTCTATGAGCGTCTGCAAACGCTGGGCAATCGACGGACAACGCGGCGTCACAGCCTGACGCACATCCTCGCGATCGGTTTCCAGCGTAAAATTCAGCCAGCAGTGTGCGCCAAGTGCGTGTAACCGCGCAAAATCGTCGGCCACGAGGGGCGAACGCGTCTGCACCACCAACAACCCTGGCGGGTATTCCAAAAACACATCCAGACAGGCGCGCGTTAACCGCCAGCGGCGTTCCAAGCCTTGATAGGGGTCGGTGGCACTCGACATAAAGATGGCCGTTGTCGCTAGCACACCTTTGGCAGCGAGCCGTTTGAGTTCCTGGCGCAATTTATCGGCAATGCCGACGCGCGGATGCACATAGTCACCCCAATCGAGCTTGGGCTGGTGAAAGTGATGCACACTGAGCCCTTTGACATAGCAATATTCACAGCCGAAGCGACAGCCAATGTAGGGTTGCAAGGTGTGGGTAAAGCCACGCAAAAAGCCACTAGTTTTGGTCAGTGCGCCACTCGCCGGACGCGCCGTTTCTTCAAAAGTAGTTGGCATCCGCCTATTATACACTGGCCGACCAATGGCGCGATAATCTGCGCAATCCAGCGGCAATCAGGCAGCCGCCAACCACGCCTCGAGTTGGGGCCGCGTCTCTGCCCAATCGGTATGGACAATCCCAGCCATGCCCAGCGCACGGGCCGCGGCGACATTGGCTGCACTATCGTCTACAAAAATTGTCTGCTGGGGTGCGAGTTCCAATAGCTCTAATGCGGTCTCGAAGATGGCTGGGTCAGGTTTTGCCAACCCCACTTCATTGCTCATCATCACCAGATCAAATTCTTGTAACTCGGGCACCAGCTCGTCCAGCCAACGCACATGCGCATCGTTGGTGTTGCTAATCACAGCCACGGTAACGCCGGGGCGCGCTTGCAAGGAAAACGCATAGGCCAGGGCTGCTTCATCGCGTTGAATCCCCGCGCCAAACGCGGCTAAAAATGGCTCGAATTGAGTAGCCAAGCCAAAGCGCGTCGAGAGAAATCCGTGAAACATTTCGGCATCCATGTCGCCAATCCCCAATGCGTCTCCCACTTCTTGCATCACGTCGCGCAGGGCCGCCAGCGGCACGTCCCACAGTGCGGCAGTCGACGCCATTGTGGTCTGGTGGTCATAATGAACAAGCACCCGCCCCATATCAAAAAGTACAGCTTTCATTTATCATCTCGCCTTCATCAAATCGATAGTTATTGTGCGTGGTATACTACTCATAGATAAAACTCTGGTTCGACAGGAATTTGGGTGGTTGACATCGCCAACCACCCGTTTTAACCAATACTTTTACATAGTTTGTCCATCCGGCGTATTACATTTTGTAAAAATTGTAGCTAAAATGCCGATTGATTATCTGGTATAATGCTCAAAATTTGGTATGCACTCATACCATACTGTAACTTTTATAAGTTGACAATAGTCCCCTCGTATTGTATCCTACCCACGTTTTGAAACCTGAAACAATTTGACATAACTTGTTCAATGTAGGTTATAGTACCATTTGCAGTGCAACCTCTTATAAAATTGAGCCTATTGAGGCAATTTAGCGAATAGAGGGTTGGACAATATCAATGTTACCTAATCCATTCTAACAAAATGAGTGAGTAAATGTGTCCATTTTTGTTACGCACCTACTCTTGCTGGCCCTTACGGGCCCAGTCCTATGGCTAATTCGGCCACACCGCATTCCCTTTGTTGGCTGGCTGGCGGCGATCCCTCCGAGCATTGTCACTGTCTGGCAAATTATGCAGTTGGGCGCTGTCGCAAATGGTCACCATCTAACCGAACAGATTGCCTGGTTGCCGGAACTAGGCCTTGAGCTGAGCTTTCGGCTCGACGGGCTATCGCTCTTCTTTGGCTTGATCGTCACCGGGATTGGCGCGGCCATTGCCCTCTACACAGCCTACTATCTGGAAGACGATCCACGCCTGGGCTATTTTTATAGCTTACTTTTTCTCTTTATGGCAAATATGTTGGGGTTGGTCTGGACAGACAACCTGTTGGCGCTCTTTGTCTTTTGGGAAGGCACCAGCATCACCAGCTATTTATTGATCTCCTACAAAAGTGATGATGAGAATGCTTTGGCTGGGGCACGCACCGCGTTGATTGTGACGGGGCTGGGTGCACTGGCCATGTTAGCTGGCTTCATTCTCTTGGGCCAGGGCAGTGGCACCTATGGCATCAGCGCGATCATCGCCGGAACACCCTTTGCGAACCATCCCTACTATACCGCAGCCACAATCCTTGTGCTATTGGGTGCCTTTACCAAATCGGCCCAGTTTCCCTTTCACTTCTGGCTACCGGCGGCCATGGCCGCGCCGACACCGGCCAGTGCCTATCTCCATTCGGCAACCATGGTCAAGGCAGGCATCTATCTGCTAGCCCGCTTGCATCCGGCCTTGAGTGATAGCCCGCTCTGGTTTTGGAGCTTGCTGATTGTGGGCGGCGTGACCATGGTATTGGGGGCCGTGAGCGCCTTTCGCTACTACGATATCAAAGCGTTGCTGGCCAACGCGACGATTAGCCAATTAGGCATTTTGGTCGTGCTGTTGGCGTTTAACAGCCCCGAAGCTTATACAGCCGCGGTTGTTGGCATTCTGGCCCATGCACTTTATAAAGGGCCGCTCTTTATGGTGGCCGGCATCATTGACCACGCAACCGGCACACGCGATCTGCGGCGGCTAGCCAATCTGCGGCAGGGAATGCCGTGGGTGACAGCGGTGGCGGTGCTTGCAGGGCTTTCGATGGCTGGCTTACCCCCGTTCTTTGGCTTTTTGGCCAAGGAGACGCTGCTCGAAACATTTTATCACTATGCGACCCACGACAACGCCACGATCGGCCAGATTGGGCTGTGGGTTGCGGCGCTCGGGGGGGCGCTCTTTGTGGGCTATAGTTTGACGCTGCTCTGGGAAGCTTTTTTCCGCCAAACGGCACCTGCACAACCAGCCCATATCCACCATGCGCCCGCGTTCTGGTTTGTCTTTCCAGCGTTGTTGCTTACGCTGATCGGCACCATCATTCCCTTTGTCACCGGGTTGGTGGAAAAGGTGCTACTGGGTGCCCCAGCGAGTGCCATTGCCAACACCGAAATTAAGGTGCATTTGGCGCTTTGGCATGGCTTTACGCCGGTCTTTTTGATCAGCATGTTGGCGATTGCGGCGGGTGTAGCGCTCTGCTGGCAACGCGCGCGCATACGTGCGCTCTTTGCCAATGTCCCCGCCTGGCTCACGGGTGTGGGTGTCTTTGACTGGCTCTATCAGCGCAGCTACGATCTGGCGCGCGTGGTGACGCGTGTGGTGCAGGGCGGCCAATTGGCGGGCCAGATTAGCATCACCTTCCTTTGCCTGGTCGGCGTTTTGCTCTATGTGCTCATTGGTTTGGATGGCGCGGCAGAATTCATTATCGATTGGCGAGTGCTGCCCGAATTTCACGAAGCGGTCTTGGCAGCGCTGGCAATTGTGGCCGCGATCGTCACAGTGCGTGCGCCAGATCGGCTCAGCGCGATTATCAGTCTTGGCGTGGTGGGTGTGGTGATTACGCTGATCTTTGTTTTCTTTGCCGCACCCGATCTCGCCCTGACACAGTTGTTGATTGAAGTGCTCACAGTAGTCTTGTTGGTACTTGTTTTCTTTCGCATCCCCCCTGTCGTACATATTAAAACACCCAGGTTTGTGCAGTGGCGCAACTTCTTGATCGCCGTTGCCGTTGGCTGTGTGGGTTTTACGCTTGCGCTATTTAGTGTTGCCCAGCCCTATGCGCCCAGCATCGGTGATTTCTTTCTGCTCAATTCCGTGTCTGCGGCCCACGGTGGCAACGTCGTCAATGTAATTCTAGTGGACTTCCGCGGCTTTGACACTTTGGCAGAGATTACAGTGCTGGCGATTGCGGCGCTCGGTGGCTATGGGCTGTTGCGTGCCTCACGGCTGCGTCCTCTGCGCCCCGCAGTTGCCGAACAAACAGAGGAACAGGCACAAGCACAGAAACCAGCCCAGAAACGAGCACAGAAACGAGCACAAGGAGAACGAAGCGGCCATGACTGAGCTATATTTACGCCTGTTGGATCGCATCTTAACGCCTATCTTGCTCGTGTTGGCCGTGATCTTATTGCTGGTCGGGCACAATAACCCCGGCGGCGGCTTTATTGCTGGCTTGGTCGTCGCGGCCGCCATTCAACTGCAAATTTTGAGCCGTGGTGATAGCTATGTGCGCAGCACCATTGGTCCGCATTTGCAACCAATGATCGGCGCGGGTTTGTTGGTGGCTATTCTGGCAGCCCTTTTGGGTATTACACAGGGTGGATTTTTTCTGGGGGTCTGGTGGAAAGGTGAGTTTGGCGCGCTAACCGTGGAGTTGGGGTCACCCATGCTCTTTGATATTGGCGTTTTTCTTGTTGTCCTCTCCGTGGTTACCTCCTATCTGCTGGGTTTGGCCAACAGTGACAAGCGCCTTGAAGAGCCATTCCCCGATTCGACAAATCGTCCAACCGAAAAAACTGGTCCGGCAAATAAAGAGGGGCAGCGATGACAGAATTCATGATGGCGTTGGTTATCGGCGTGCTCCTGGGCACAGGCACCTATCTTTTGCTGCAACGCACAGCAATTCGCTTAATTTTGGGCATAGCCTTATGGAGCCATGGCGTCAACTTGCTACTCTTTAGCGGTGGTGGCTTTAAACGTGGGTTACCACCGATTATCTTAGATAAAATGAACTTTGCTGGCGAGATTAGTTCCTTTGTTGATCCCTTGCCGCAAGCACTGATTTTAACGGCCATCGTCATTAGTTTTGGCATTACATCCTTTATTGTAGTCTTGGTCAACCGGCGCAATTCGATTGTCCAAGGCCAAGAAGAGGTGGCGATCACACCCAATGATCCCTTTGCCGTCGATGCCCAGCTGGACGCAGTGACGGAAGAAGATTATGAGTTTTTGGAGGATGCGTTGATCCTCTTACCTCGCCAACAGAGGGAATAAGGACACACATGAATTTTAATCCGAATTGGTTAGCTGCACCGGTTGTCATCCCGCTCTGTGCTGCAGCCTTGGGCCTTGTCTTTTCACAGACACGCTATCGCCAACATACAACCCGGATGCAACAGGGGTTGACCCTGGTTACGGTTGTGTTGAATCTGCTGCTGGCACTGTGGCTGCTCTATGAAACGGTTGGCTTGAATCAACGGCTTGTGCTGCAGATGGGGCTATGGCCGGCACCGTTTGGCGTCACGATCATAGCGGATGGCCTAAGCGCGATCATGTTAACGCTCACCGGGGTCTTGGCGCTTGCCATCACCCCCTATGCGATGGGTACCATGGACGACCGCGACCGCATGAATTTATACCCGTTGCTGCTCTTTCTCCTTGTAGGCGTGAATGGCGCTTTTCTGGCTGGCGATCTCTTCAATCTTTATGTTTTTTTTGAAGTGCTGTTAATGTCCAGTTTTGTATTGCTGACTTTGGGCGGCCAAAGAGCACAGATTAGTGGTGGCATTCGCTATGTGGTCCTCAACCTTGTAGCATCCCTGATCTTTCTGGCGGCGGCTGGAATTACCTATAGTACGTTGGGCACACTGAATATGGCACAGTTGGCCATACGGATGGAGCAGGCACCCCCCAGTGTCCAAGCCCTCCTTGCCGGCATGTTGTTGGTGGCCTATGGCAGCAAAGCAGGGCTTTTTCCTATCTTCTTCTGGTTACCGAGCAGTTATCATACGCCACACCCGGCAGTCACGGCGTTTTTTGGGGGTCTGCTTACCAAGGTGGGCATTTATACGCTTTTCCGCATCTTTCCGCTGATCTTTCCCAGCTACCTGATCGAATGGCAGCCACTCATTCTAGCGATTGCCGGCTTCACCATGCTCACGGGGGTTTTGGGGGCTATGTCCGTCAATACCATACGCCGTGTGTTGAGTTTTCATGTGATCAGCCAGGTAGGATATATGGTAATGGGGCTGGGGTTGGCGGCAGCCAATACACAATTGGCCGTTGGTTTTGGCATGGCCGCCGGCATTCTCTACCTTGTGCATCACATGATTGTCAAGACGGCACTGTTGATGGCAGGTGGTGCAGCAGAATTAGAAGTAGGCAGTGGGAATTTATATTCGAAACAGCTGAAGGGTCTAGCGGCACGCCGTCCGATGTTGGCCATTATTTTCTTTCTCGCCGCATTCTCACTGGCTGGTATTCCCCCATTCAGCGGCTTTGTCAGCAAATTAGGCTTAGTACAGGCAGCGCTGGGATCACAACATTGGCTGATTGCGGGGGTTAGTTTACTGGTCAGTGTGTTTACGTTGATGAGCATGGTGCGGCTCTGGCAGTATGCTTTTACAGGCAAGGCCGACCGGCCCAGCTTCCCAGCAGCACCGCTAGCCCATCCCCAACGCCGCTGGCTAACCTTACTTCCGATTGGGGCATTGGTAGCCTTGAGTCTGGCGATTGGCCTTTTTAGCGCTCCCGTTTTTCGCTGGTCTACCATTGCAGCACAACAGGTGCTCGATCGAGAGGGCTATATTCGCGCAGTACAGCCTTCAGATGAGATCATGATGTTGGAACTTAAATAAAGATGAAACGTCGTAAACAACAAAAATCACAAGCCACCAAAGTGCCCGCAAGCGGTGCCTATCCGCCGCTACCTTTTGCCGAGCTACCGCAGCACAACTCCTATGCGCTTTTGTTTCTGATCAACGTGATTGTTGGGTTGGTCTGGCAGCAAATTTTCCCCATCTTTGGCTCGGTTGATTATTTAGTCGGCTTTGTTATTGGCTTTTTTGCCATTTGGTTCAGCAATCGGACGTATGGCCGCCGAGCCTACGATTTAGCCTACTTTATTGGCTTTATCCTTTGGGAAATTTTGCTGAGCAATTTTATGCTGGCCAAGCTGGTGATACAGCCCAAGCCGAAGTTGGATCCAGGCATTGTAGCGGTGCCGTTGACGGTTTCGACAGAGCTAGAAATTATGATGCTTGCCTCGTTGATCACCCTGACACCCGGCACAATCTCTGTTGATCTGGGGGAAAATGCGCAACGCGAGCGCGTGCTCTATATACACAATCTCACCCTCGGCGATCCAGAGGAATTTCGCATGAGTGTAAAGAACACCTTTGAACGGCTGCTGCTGCGTGTGACGCGGGGGAGGGACGCATGAGTTTTTTTGATAGTGGACTCCAGGTTTTGATTATCCTATTGAGTATCTCGTTAGCGCTGTGCTTTATTCGGCTCTATCGCGGGCCCGATATTCCGAATCGTACGGTGGCGTTCGATCTGATTGCGATTCATGCCGTGGCCATTATTGCGCTTTTTGCCATCCAGCAACGGGCAGCGCCTTTGTTAGATATTACGATCATCACAGGAGTACTAGGCTTTTTGGGGACGGTAATGATGGCGCGCTACCTAGAGCATTCGCACCGCAAAAAGTAAAACAAGAGGAAACACGCGTATGACTATTCTGGAAGCCTTTGTGCTGTTCTTTGCAACGCTGGGGGTGATTGTGATGCTGATCAGCGCTATCGGCATTCTCCACCTGCCCGATGTTTACGCGCGCATGCATTCCGTCAGCAACGCGGCAACGTTGGGGGTCAATTGTGTGCTGATTGCGGCTGGTCTCTTCTATCCAGATTATCTACTGCGCATGATTTTGTTAATTGTGCTCTTCTTTGTCACCGCCCCCATCGCGACAACAGCCATGGCACGCGCGGCTTATCGCACTGCGGAATTGGAGGGAAAGTTTGTTCTGCGCTATGATGAGCTGGCAGAACAAGATGATCAAACGCGTGGGTGACAAGCCACACCTAGGTGCCGTTGACATTTCACAGCCCGCGGCTGGATAGGTTTCAGAATAAAGCCACCAAGCGGGCACACGGTAAATGGCAATAGCATTGATTGGATTGACATTCACAACAGGCTAGACGGAGAGCATTGCCATGGGTTACGATTTTGACGAAATCATCGACCGCCGAGCGAGCGACAGTGCAAAATGGCATTTCTATGGGGAAGATGTGCTGCCCATGTGGGTAGCCGATATGGACTTTCGTTCGCCGCAACCCATTTTGCGCGCCATGCACGAGCGCATCGATCATGGTGTCTTTGGCTATGGTGGGGCAGCTGCGCAGTTCAACCAGGTAATTTGTGATCGCATGGCTGCGTTGTATGGCTGGGAAATTCATCCCGAAGCCATTGTTGCGCTGCCCGGATTGGTTTGTGGGCTCAATGTGGTTAGCCGTGCGATTGGCAACCCCGGCGACGGTGTTTTGGTGAGCACGCCAGTTTATGGGCCTTTTCTGAGTGCGCCGATCAATCAGGATCGCGAGTTACACGAAGCGCCGTTAGCCAAGCAAGAACGCGATGGTCATCCTTACTACAGTGTCGATTACGGGGTGTTTGAAGGCGCGATTCGTCCCACTACGCGCCTCTTTATGTTGTGCAATCCCCACAACCCCGTTGGGCGCGTCTATGCCCCCGATGAGTTAACCCGCATGGCAGAAATCGCCATCCGCCACGATCTCACCATCTGTTCCGATGAGATCCATTGCGATCTGCTGTTGGGTGGCGTAACCCATGTGCCGCTCGCGTCGCTGGCCCCCGAGATCGCCGAACGCACCATTACCCTGATGGCACCCAGCAAGACCTTTAACGTGCCCGGGTTGGGGTGCAGCCTGGCAATTGTGACCAATTCGGAGTTGCGTCGGAAAATGCAAAAAGCCAGCAACGGCATTGTGCCCCATGTCAATCTGCTTGGCTATACCGCTGGCATCGCCGCCTACAGCGAATGTGCAGATTGGCTGGCAGAGCTGCAAAGCTATTTAACCGGCAACCGCGACTTTATCCTCAACTATATCGCTCAATATCTGCCCCAATTGAAGGTCACCGTGCCCGAAGCCACCTACCTGGCCTGGATCGACTGCCGCGAAAGTGGCATCGAAGGCAATGCGCAAAAGTTCTTTCTGGAACAGGCCAAGGTCTCGTTGAGCGACGGCCTCTCCTTTGGCAAAGCGGGTGAAGGCTTTGTACGCTTGAACTTTGGCTGCCCACGTGCCTTGCTGGAACAAGGGCTCGAGAGCATGCACAAGGCGCTACAGAAGATCTAATAGTGCATTGGCCGTGAATTGCGTTAACGAAAGCGCAACCTTGGGAAAGCTACGCAATAGTTGCTTGTCCATCGTAATGAGCGGAACGTTAAAATTCGCGGCCAACGCCACAAACTTGCAGTCACTGAAACTCGATCAATGCTGCCGGCGAAAAGACCTCGGTATAATAAGGTGTGTAATGTTCGACAATTTTTGGCAGTTCAACCAGTGGTATCATTGTGCTTCTCCTTTGTGAGAATGACCCAATTCTTGCCACCCAGTATAATGCTGTTCGCTCTTTTTTTGCCTATTCAATCCTTATTGTGCTGCAAAAGTTGAGTTATTTCTCTAAAATCAATAGGCAGTCGAGTTCTGGAGAACGCATAATAAAAAAATAGTAACGATTACGACAACGTTAAATTCGTGTTGAATGAATTCAACACCTGCGACGGGAAACGTGTTTAAACACGTTTTCTATCCTAGGCTCTGAATTCATGCAGCGCAGCAGGTGATGAAATTTAACGTTGGCGTACGATTCAGCCGGGAACGCGCCCAGGGGGCTCCCGATCCTGGCGGCCAATAAAAGGAGACTCTACCGCAGGTACACGTATCTTGCGCAACGCAACTGGAATCTTGCTGTGCAACAACTGTGTGTAAGCAGCACGCGTCTCCACGCTGGGTTCGGCTCCCAACTCTGCTAGACGCTCCTTACATACCTGGTATACTTGCAGGGCCGTGGCATGGTTTCCGGCCAGGGCGTGCAGGCGCAGCAATTGACGATAGGTAGGCTCGCACAAAGGATCGTGGCGCAGCAGACGCTCAGCATAGTGGATCGCAGGCTGGATCATGTGCTGATCTTCAAGGAGCAAAACAAGCCGTTCCAGCGCATGGATGCGTCGCTGATGAAATTCCTCACGTTGCGCCAACACCCACTCGTCATAGCTGCCCGGCAGAAGCTCACCTCGGTAAAGCTCCACTGCTGTCTTAAGATGTGACACTGCTTGGCGATCCTCTTCTGCTGATGTCAGGGCTTGCTCGAATTGCTCCACATCCACGCGCAGTTGGCTCTGTGGTCGCCAGCGTACAGTTTGGCTATCGAATTGCAGTAGTTGTTCACTATCAGGTAGGGCACGCCGCAAGAAGAGCAGTTGTTTGCGCAGGTTGGTGCGCGCCTGTGCTTCACTGGAATCGGGCCAGAAAAGAAAGGCCAGATGCTGTCGCGACTGGGGCGTGTTACGATGGAGCGCCAGATAGCCAAGCAGTGACTGGAGTCGCGGCGCGACGAAGGTTGTTATGCGTTGTTCGCCATACTGGAGCCAGAACTCGCCAAGTAGATGAAGTAGATGAAGTAGATGAAGTAGATGAAGTAGATGAATATGAAGCGCGGGCTGCACCTGATGGATCTCCTGTTACTACCTACACTGAATCAACATGTGATCTCCCCAATCTCGATAATGCGCAGAAATAAGCCTGTGAGTGCCCTAACAAAAATTCGATAAGCTTAACCTTGGGTGCTTTCGTAGTTGTTTTGTCATTAGGATTATCCCCAAAGTATAACCCTACCATGCTTGTCAAATGTCAACAGACCTAGTAGTTGAAAATCAAGGATAAAGCGATGCAATTATAGAAGATGAGAAGATTGTACTTAAAATGATAAAAAGTACAAATTGACTCTGGGTAATCAATGATTCGTAACGTCCATGAGTGTACCCAAGGATGACGGGTTGACAGTTCTCAAGTCTGTTAATGAATCATGTTTCCTAAACGGATAGATCCAAAACAAGCCCAGAAAGAAACTCCTTATATTTATACTGTTTATCAAGCGCTCTTCTGGCCTGCACTGAATATGGTGTGCTTAAAGACACCTTCACCGGCCCACAAACGACAGGCAATCGTCGCGGCGGCCCTGCTAACCGAAAAGTTAGAAAAGTCACTTGACAGAATGCCCACGGACGCTTACACTTGATCCTAGCTGAGCCCCAACAGCAGATCAGACAATACGCTGTTGCAAAAGTACCCATGACAACAGCTGTCCTGATGCCATTGGAATCCCTCAGCAAGGTTTGCCGGGGGATTTTTGTTTTCAGCCGAAGAGGAAGCCATGTTACAACAGGGTCGATGGCCTTTTGTCCCAGTTTGCCTGAGCGAAATTATCGACAAAGATCGCCTGTCCGTGATCGAAGCGGGCTGTGCCGAACGTCTGGGTTGCGCCATGACGATTATTGATTATGGCAGCGATTATGGCACAGACCAACAGGCGACGTTCCGCACGGATCCGCTCAACAGTCGGCAAAACTTTGCCGCCTTCTGCCGCATCCTCCGCGATGAGACGCAGGTAATCGGCGGCAATGCGGCCTGCGAAGCGTGTGACAATGCGATGACACATGCGTTGCTCCAACGCCAGGAACCCACGCGCTATCAAGAATTTCAGTGCCACATGGGTTTGCTGGATACTGCCCATGTGGTAACACTGGAAGAACACCCGATTGCCGTGATCCTGGCCGGCCAGTTTCTTCCCGCGCACGGCAACAAACAGATCATCGAACGTGTCCAAGGGTTGGGCACGGGGCGCTTTGCCCACATGCAACTGGTGGATCAAAGCAGCAAAGAAGCGTTAGTGCAAGCCAGCACAATGTTGCAGCCACGTCCCACAGATTTTCCGGCGCGTCTGGCACGCGAAGTCGGCCATATTCAGCGCATTGCCGAAGCCGAATATCAGCATCTGAAACATCAATGGGAACATGAATTTCTGGATAGCCTGCGCAGCTTTGACGGCTTTGAAACCATCGATGATTTGGCCCACATCCGCCAGCAAACCAAGCGTTTGTTAGCGCAAGTGCGCCGCTTTTGTCACTGTCGCTATCTCGCCTTCTTTGCCAATATTCGGGAAGGCGATACGGTACTCGCGCCAATCGCCCAGGTCGGCTTGCCGGCGACGCTGGAAGAAGAGTTGCCCCATTTCAATTGG
The DNA here is from genome assembly GCA_034437715.1 of Caldilineaceae bacterium. Taxonomy (GTDB): domain Bacteria; phylum Chloroflexota; class Anaerolineae; order Caldilineales; family Caldilineaceae; genus JAHBVH01. Next base: position 23,406 of record DAOTTR010000076.1, on the reverse strand, counting down.
CGCAAAGCTGGCCTGCCCCTGGACAAACTCCAACTGAAACAGTGGCAACCGGCCAAGCGTACCGGCACGGCAGTCAAGGGTATTCGTGGCGACAACAGCGCTTATTTTCAAGATGTTCACGCGATCCAGCCCACCAGCTTGGGCCGTATCTATCGGGGCGCGCTGGTCTTTGGCCCCTTTGCCGAACCGGTCAATGTGGGGCGGGAACAGCCTTTTCTCAGTGAGATCAGCCGCATCATTGGCAGCTTGGTGCTCACCGAGTTGCAAATTCTCAACTTACAACAGCAACAAAAACAGTGGGAAAGCACCGCCAAATTGCTCACCCACCAGGTGCGGACCGCGCTCACGCCCATTACCACCCAGGTAGGCACCGCCAAATTGCTGCTGCAACGCCAACCGAGCGAACAGAGCAACAAGCTGATCAGCAGCTCGCTCAAGGGGGCGCATGAACTTTGTCTGCGCCTGGGCAAAACCGTGGCCGAAACGGTGGAAGCGCATGTGCTGCTGCTCGAGCCAGAGGATATGAAATTTGAAAGCTATCCACTCTCGGTGCTTGTCTCAAATTGTGCCGACGCCTTTACCCTCGAAGCCGAGCGCCGCCAGCGTCACCTGGTTATAGAGGAGAGCATTGAACAGTTGCCCCAGGCCACCATCGACATTGCCCGCCTGACGATTGCGCTGAGTAACTTGATCGACAATGCCGTCAAATATTCTTTTCCCAACACCAAAATTGTCATCCGCGCCGTCCAGCAGGAAGCGGGCGAACTTGATCTGGCCCATGCCACGCTAGAGATCCAAGATGATGGCGATGAGATCGCGGCAGAGCAACGGGAGCGCATCTTTGAACAGGGGGCCCGTGGGTTGACGGGTGCCAAATTACGGCGCATTCCGGGTACCGGCCTGGGCTTGTGGGAGGCGCGCGCCGTGATCGAGGCCCACAGTGGGGCTATCAGCGTACGCAGCGAGCCGACGGGTAACTTTTTTCGGCAAATGCGCGTCCATCGTGTTATCTTTCGCATCAAAATTCCGCTGCGCCAGGAGTAAATATGTCAACCGATCTAGCAACCAAGCCGAAACGGATTCTGTTATTTGATGATGATTACGAAAGTATGGAGCCGCTCAAGCTCTTTTTAGAAGCGGTGAACGGCTTCAGTGTTGAGCTGACAGCGCAGGTGGATATCCTCCAGCGGCTGGCACAGGAGCGCTTTGATCTGCTCTGTATAGACCTGATGATTCACCCGATCAGCCTCGATGCCCAGCAGCAAGAGGTCGCCAACGTCCACTTTGCGGGGATCAACTGGCAAAAAACGGGATTGGTCTTTTTGGAACGGTTACGCCGCGGCGATTATAACCATCCACCAGCCCAAGGTACGCTAGCGACCGTGCCAGCGATTGTGCTCTCGGCAGTCGCCGACCGCTCGACCGATGCGCTAACGATCACCGCAGATCCCTTGACCGAATATTGGGAGAAACCCTTTGATCTGGAAGAGATTGTAGACGCGATTGAACGCCTATTGGCCAAGCCCTGATCAATGGTCAATGGCTAATTATGAATGGTCAATGACCACACGACCAATCGACCACCTGACCAACCGACCACACGACCAATGACAAAAATTACTTCTTCCGACACCCAACGCGATGCAGAGAAATACCGTCAATTGGTACGCGCGCTGCGCCATGCGACAACCGCTGTGCGCGCCATGGAAGAACAGGGTCAGGCCGATATTCGCGAGGTATTGACCAAGCTTCTCCCCGATATTGCGGCTGCGCTCAATGCACAAAAAGCCTTTATCATCCGCCAGATCAATAGCAGCCCAGCCAACCAACTGGAAATCGAGTTTGTCAGCGTCTATCCAGCCGAAACCCTGCAAACGGTGCGTCAGGCAGCCTCTTCCCTCTTGCAATCGATTCTAAGCGATGGGCGGCCACGGGTCATCGATACCCTGGATGACACAACGCCACAGCCGATTGTCGGGCTTGAACTCTTTCAGGCGACCTCGGCGGTTTTGGTGCGCGTGCAAATTGTGGATCAAGTCTATATTGTCGGCGTTTGCAACAAACGTGCGCAAGATGCTGGCCCCTTCTTGGCCGGTGATCGGATTACACTCGACAACATCCTCGAATTGATTGCGATTGGCGCGCGCACCAGTGAACGCCGTCGGCGTGAGTTGAATAGTATCGAACAGATTAGCCGGATCGCCGCCCAAGGCTCACCCCAAGAGGTCGGCAGCGCAATTGTACGCCAAGCAGTCAAGCTGACGCACGGTCTCTATGCCGAACTGTGGGCGATCAATAAACATCATGTGCACCTGGATTTTGTCACGACCTTTCATGAGCAACAGCCAACATGGCAGCCCCAGCAGAAGGTTTTATTGCTAGACGAAGCCAGCATGGGTGGTCACGTAGCACTCCACCAACACAGCCTCTATGCCCCCAATGTTGCCAATGAGCCTCACTACGCGCAATGGAATCCGGTTGTGCAATCTGCCTTTTGTGTACCCCTGCGCTTTAACGAGCAAATTCTGGGTGTGCTTTTTGTTGCTAGTGACCTGCTGCATGGCATTAACCGCGATGAGCGCCGTTTTATTGAACAGTTGGCACCCCATGCCGCGATTGCGCTGCACAATGCACGTTTACAAGAAGTGGGCCAACAAGTCATCCATTTTTTACAGAATGTCACCGATGTTTTGCCACTCCCCGAACAGATTGCTCAATTGCTCGATCAGTTGGCACGCTATGTAGATACATCTAATCTTTTTCTCTCTTTCTATGAGCCAGCAGGCAACCAAATTACCTATCCTGTGGTTTTTGAAAAAGGGTTGTTGGTCACCGAGGCACAAAAGCAACCTGGGCAACTCTATGGCCCCAAACAACCCGGCCAACGCTACCTGAGCTTCACCGAATGGGTATTGCGGCACCGCAAAACACTGCTAGTCGAAAATTTTGCGATTTGGTCAGAAAGCTACACAATCGACCTCAGGGCGCGGCTGGATGTTAAGAGTTGCCTGGTCGTGCCGCTACTGCGCCAGGAGCGGGTTGTTGGTGCGCTGGGTTTGCGCAGCACCTATGCCGACAAGGGCAGTTTCGACGAATATGATAAACGTTTTCTGGAAGGCATTGCCAATCATATTGCGATTGTGTTGGATAACTCCAGACGCCACGACTCTACGCTGCTGGACTTGCGCCGCGCCAATGAAGAGCTTTCGCGGCGCGTCCAAGAGTTGAAGGCGGTGAGCGAATTTCAGCAGCGTATTAGTGATCTGCATGAAGAATACCAAGAAATTGAGAATATTTACACCGAGGCCCTCCAGGCCATGGCTGGTGTTGGCCTCAACATCAGCAACATGTATATTGCGCTCTACGATCAACAAAACCAGCATATTCATTTTCCGCTGGCCTATGAAAATGGTCGGTGCATTACAGAAGCGGAGAAAGCCGAAGGTTCCCTCTACGGCGCCAAGCCCTTTGGCGAGCACTATAGTGTGGCCGAATGGATCATGAAAGCTTGGCGCTTTAGCGGGCAGCGCGCGGCCTTGTTGATCAATGATAATTTTTCAGAATGGATTAAGCGGCGGGGAATTCGCGCTTTTCCGAGCAGCACCAAGGCGTGGCTGGGCGCGCCCATGGTCTTTAGAAATCAGTTGATCGGCATGATCGGCCTGCGCGACACGGTCAAAGAGGGGGTCTTTAAGGAAAGCCACAAGGAACTGCTCGAAGTGATCGCCAGCCAAGCCGCGATTGCGATTACCAACGCGCGCCTCTTCGATGAATCACGCGGCCAAATCAAAGAATTACAGGCGCTCAATAAAGCAGCAAGCGCGATTACGAAAGCCGGTTTGGAACGGGACGCCGTACTCCAAACCATTTTAGAACAGGCGATCAACGCCACGGGTGCCTTCTTTGGAACCTTGCAGCTAGCGCGCGGCGATCATCTAGAATTTATCACGGCCTGGCCCTTTGAGGAACGCGATCGCTTGCGCGAGAAATATGGCGTTATGCCTCTCAATGGCCGGGGTATGACCGTACGCGCTTTCAATCTCAATGATGCGCAGCTTGTAACAGATGTGCGTCAAGACGCGGATTTTCTCGACTCGACTGGCAAAACTGGCTCGGCATTGGCCGTGGTCTTGCGCCGCGGGGGCGAACCTAGCCGCCAACCGATCGGTATCCTCAATGTGGAACATGAAGAAGTGGGCCAGCTGACAGCCACGCACCGCAGCACCTTGATCGCGCTGGCCAACCTGGCGGCGGTCGCGATTGGCAACGCCCAACAGGCCGAAGAACTCAGTCGCTCCAATGCGATTGCGGTGATGGGAGCGTGGGGTGCCGACGTGGTGCATGACATTCATCGCGAAGTCGCCGTTGTGCGGCTGGCCCTGGAAACCTTACGCGTCGAAGAAGTGCTACCGCGTGACCACCTACTCAGTCGCTTGCAAGAGATCGACAGCGCAGTCAGCAACCTGATCATGCCCGTTTTGCCCGAACAGTCGCCAGAAGCCGGCCGCGCGCGCGAACGCCAGGATCGCTGCCCGCCCGATGCTGTGCTGCGCGCCGAAATCGAACAGTTGCGCCGCGTGCATGGCCAAGTTATTTTTGGTTTGGACCTTGCCTGCCCAGGACTGCACATCCAGATGCATGATCTTTGGTTGCGGCGACTGCTGCGCCATCTGGTCAAGAACGCAATCCGCGCCAATGATCAGTTACCGGATCCAGTCAAGGTGATCATTGGCACACAGCACCGCCCTGGTATACTCGAGATCTGGGTGCGCGACAATGGGCGCGGTGTGCGGCCAGAGATTGAAAGTCTGCTCTTCAATCGACCGATTCCCCATGCACGTGAACGGATCAACGAACGGCTTGGGCGAGGGCTGCTCTTGGTGCGCCACATTGTCGAATTGCATGGCGGCCAGGTCTGGCTCAAAGAAAATAGTCCGGGCGACAATGTCTGTTTTGCCCTTACCATTCCACAGGCGAATTACGAATAGCAGACTGTTCACCGTAGGTCACGTTTATAACGTGACGATCTGCCTAAAGCTGGAATGCAGCGCTCAGCACAGGCTGGAACGACGACGCTCGTCCGGTTAAAACCGCACATTCGCGGTCAATGAAGAACGTCCGGTTACAAACCGGACCTACAAAAACCGATCTATACCCCAAAGCCTTAGAAAGGAACGCTGATGCCTGCTTCGCGCCCCCGTGTCCTGGTGATTGATAATGACGAACGCATTGTCTTCTACCTACAGACGATCCTCGCCAAACGCGGCTTTGATGTCTCAGTCGCCGAGGGCTTTGGAGCAGCCCTGCGCGAACATGCGTTGGCGGTGGCCGCACGGGTGCGCCCGCATATTGCGATTGTAGATCTACGCCTGGAGGATGATTACAGCGATGACCGTTCGGGGCTGGCCCTCTTACCGGCGCTGCGTTCTGCCCGCTGTGTGCTCTACTCGGCCTATCTAGCCTCCGATGTACTGCGCCAAGCTGCGCGTCAACATAATGTCGTTGATTGGGTAGACAAACAGAACTTTGAAATGCTCTACACGGTACTCGATGAAGCGGCTTACCAGACCAGTGCCAGCCGGCGCGCCATCACGATCCAGTGGCCGGGCAGTTGGCAGCGCGAACAGATCATCCAAGCCTTGTTCAGCGATGCCCCCACCCTGCCCGACGTAGACATTTTAGATGATATGATTGCCCAACTCTTTGCCGAAAATCAGCGCATTGTCCCCGAAGCGATCAACGGTGCGGTCAATGGATTGCGTTCGGTCATGCGCGGCCGCTCGATTGTCGCCAAGGTCTACGCCGATGCCTTACAACCGGTGGTGTTGAAACTCGGCAATGCCCGGCGCGCCTATCGTGAATATGAAAATTATCAGCGCTATATTCATAACCAATTGCCCGGCCTTTTCCACACCCAGATCGAAAAGCATGGTGTTTTCTGGGATCTCGGTGGCACGGTCTATAGTTTTGTGGGGGCCGAACAACAAGTGCTGCCCACCTTTAGCATCCATTATGCACAGACGCCAACCCTGGAAGCGATTCTCAGCCCCCTACGCCATCTCTTTCGCATGGTCTGGAAAGCGCATTATGCCGCCGCCCAGCCAATCGAGGCCCACTCGCTCTTTGATGCCTATGATGCGGTTTTTCAGCTAGCGGAAAGAATTGAGCAAATTGATCCGATCCTTATCCAGAAACTACACGAAGCTTTATCAGTGCAACTGCTCGATCCCGTCGATTGGGTGCGCGCCTTTGGCCGCGATAGTACGATTCCCTCGGCGCGCCAGGCTGTCACCCACGGCGATTTGCATGGGGACAATCTCTTTGTCGAAGGCGACCGCGCCTGGATCATCGACTTTGAACGGACGGGGCCCAGCCATGCCCTGCGCGACTTTGCCGAGCTAGAAGTCGATATTTTTGTGCGCCTGCTGCGCCAAGATCCGGTGGATTGGCCGAGTCTATACCGGTTGGCGCGCCTGCTCGCCGAGCCGACAAGCGCCGGCGGCAATTTTCGGCTGGACGCGGTTGCGGAGGAAAACAGTGAAATGGGTAAGGCGCGCCAAGTGATTAGCGGTCTACGCCACCTGGCGCACGAGATGGTGCATTATAGCGATCAGCGGGAATATCTCTGGGCCATGCTCTTTGATGCGCTCTTTGTGGCCTCGGTGCGCTCAATGCCAGAAACCCAACGCATGCGCGCGCTGCTCTATGCCAGCGTGATCTGTCAGCGCCTGGCCGGCTGGGGTAGCGCGTGGTCAATCGGCAGCTAGACGTGGCAAACATATGGACCAAAATCAGGAAGAAATCACTCTCTCCATAGCAGTTGGGTAGATCCGGTAGCGCAAGCTATAATGGGCAGTGTCCAACTATACTGAGTTTTTTGAAAACCGAAGTTTCGCGATAGCGTGCCGGGGACTGACCAGGCAAAGTGCTCAGTTCAGATCTACGTTTGGTCAGTCCCCGGCACGCTGATTATTAGCCTAATTGATCATAACGTCGTTGACCGTGTCGTAGCCATTCTTGTAGCGCCAGCACAGCGGACATCTATCTATGGAACAAACAGCCACCACCCCTCGCTATCAACCGACCTATCGTCAGGCCGAACTGCGCCTGATTGTGGACAATGCCAAGCAAGGTCAATCGCTCTGTTTTGTGGGCATCGCCGGCACAGGTAAATCGAACATTACCAACTTCCTGCACAGCGATCCCTATGGCTACAAACCCCACCACTTTGGTGAACAAAGCAACCATTTTCGCTTTCCCGTCGTTGATGGAAATATATGGAATCAAACGCCCACGGGTCTCTGGCAGATCATGCAGGCCGCGCTCGGTGAGGTCAGCGGCGATCTCGTCCTGCCCGAACCCGATGGCAAGCTGATCCAGCTTTCGGAAGAACAAAAAGTGTTTAGCGAACTCAAGAGCCATGTCGATTGGCTTTGCCAGAAACGCGAACAACAGGTGATCTTTATGCTGGATGATTTTGATCAGGTGCTGACCCTGGGCCCACTGGCCATGCTGGAACAGTTGAATGCGCTGCGCAGTGGTGGCAATCGGGGCAAGCTCAGCTATCTGCTCTTTACCAAGCAATTGCCCCATGTGCTGGGGCGCAATCACCCGCTCAAGGGGCGATCCAAGTTCTATGATCTCTTTGGTGGGCATATCTATGCCTTGACGCTCTACAACCACGAAGATGCACGCCAGATGTTGGTGCATCTCAATGAACGGGCCGGCAAGCCGCTGCCGACGCGCGATCTGGCCTTGATCGAGTCGCTGGCTGGTGGTCATGCCCGTTTGCTCAGGGTCATCTTTGATCTGTGGCGCCAGGAAGCACCCACAACAGCCGACTTTGTCGCCTTCTTTGTGGGCAAGAGCGATGTACGCGAGGAATGTCAGCGCATCCTCCGCAGCTTGCATCCGGCAGAACAGGCGACGGCACAGCGCGTGGCACACGCCCAGCACAGCGCCGCCGACGAGGATATTATCGAGCATCTACTGCGGCGTGGGTTGTTGAGCAACAGTGGTAAATTGGCCTGGTTCAGCCCACTCTTTGGTGCCTTTCTACGTACCGATTCTGTGTAAGGAGGGTGTGATATGGGACTTTTCGTGTTTTTCTTTCTTTGGGCGCTGGTTGCCGTATTGGCCGTGCTGCTCTTTGCCTGGCTCGTGTTGGGTCTGCGCGTGCAAATTGTGCCCGAAGAGCAACGGCTGGTGATCTACCGCCTGGGCGCTTTTCATCGCGTGGCCGGGCCAGGACCGGTGCTGATCATGCGCATGGAGACGATTGAGCGCACGCTGCAGGTGCGCGACCAACCGCATAATGTGCGGGTCGATAATCTCTTTATGAAGGGTGTGCCCTTTGGCTATACCCTCAATTTCTGGTATGGCGTCGATCTGCACAAGGCCGCCGCGGGCAAGCGGGAACAACTGGCGCATCTGGCCCAATTCAGCAATGAAGAGATCGATCGCCAGGTGGCCGATCGCGTGCGCGCTGCGCTGGTGGGTTGCCTGGCGCGCGTCGAACAGGACTATCAGCCGGCTGGCAAGGAATTCTTTTACAACCTGCTGCCGATTATTCCTGGGTTGCCAGATTCAACGAAGCTGCTGACCTATTTGCGGGAAGAGCTAACACGCGCGTTGCCAGCGGTGGGGGTCGCTTTTAACCCGAATCATCCCATCATTATCAAGGGTCTGCATATCGGAGCCGATATTGCTGGCAGTTTCAGCCGCAGCCGCGTCGGCCAGATGTTAAAGGAACAGTTCCCGGGCTTGCCCGAGGAGATGCTGTTGCAAGCCTTGACCTCGATTGAAGGCATCGACTTTGCCCATCAGCGCATTACCTTGAAAAGCGAAGGCGACGCCCAGGCCGTCGTCGATTTTCGCGCTGACGAGGAAGAAGGAATGCAGCCGCGGGTGAAAGTCTATCCACAAACCAAGGGCACGCGTACAGCCCAAGCAGGCACCAATCCAGCCACGCCTGAAGCACCTGCGCCACCGACCGAAGAAGAGCTCACCAAAGACGATCTGACAATACTCAAACGGGTTCCTGCGTAATCAGATGCACACCGCCCATCCCCAGATAAGCACATCCAGACAAGTTGGTTCGCTATGAGTTTATTTCGACCCGTTCCTCCGTTGCAGTTGGCCGCCGATGTGGCAACGCCCCTTTCGCCGACGGACTTGCGCGATTATGGCAAACTTTTGTATTGGATCTTCTGCTTTCCCCAGGCCTTGCGCGATTATCTGGCCGTGGCCGATGAGACGCAGGGACGACAGAACACCTTGCTCGTCATGAGCACGATCCTGCTGCTGGTTGTCACGGCCATTGCCGCTGGGTTGACCGGCTTGGGCCAAACCAGATTGGCTGATCTCGATCGTGATGCAGCGGTGGATGGGGCATGGGGTGGGTTGCCGCTTGGCCTCCTGAGTGCGGTGATCGTCTATGGCTGGAACCGTTGGCAAGAAAAACCAGCCAACGGTTTAGTATTGGGTTTTGCCACGGGCATCACGACAACGGTGCTGGGCATGTTTTCGCTGGGCGAATTGTTTGACAATACCTTTTTGGGCATGTTGAGCGCACTTGGCTATGGTTTTGTGGGCGGCAGCAGTGTGGGTATCATCGGCAACCTGGCTACAACGCTCGATGGCAAGGCAGAGGCCTCCGCCCTACGGCCAACCCTGAGTGCCGGCATCAGTGGTCTCCTGATTTTTCTACTCAACAGTGCTAACGCTTCAGATTTTGTCTTCGATCTCAATTTCAGCCAGGAAAATCTGTTGGCCGCGCTCAGTGGGGCGCTGGCCTATTATGGCGGTGCGCAACTGGGATTGCGCCGGCCACTCGATTGGTTGCTGGGCAAGTTGCGGCTCAATTGGCAATTGCGCCAGGTGACGACCAATGCCGACACCCGCGAATTTATGCGCGGCACCAACATCATCAAAGATTTTGCCCCTGGCCTGGAAGCGCTCTTTGCACCCACAGCCACAGGCCCACTGCCCAGTCAGTTGAATTTGCCCCACGTCACGCGCTATGCCATTCCCCAATTGCGCCATCATCTCGGGGCCTGGCTGGAGGATTGGGAGAATGGGCTGGGAAATGCCAATCAGCTCTGGCGCTATACCAACCAGCAGCCAATCGTCATCGCTAGCATGCAACAAGCGCTGGAGGGCAGCAAACCCGACCAGCAGGTGGAAAAAGTCGCCAAATTTGTTGACAAATTGAATGACACGCCCTGGCCGATGCTCTTATATCCCGAGCCGCGCAAGGTGGCCACTGGCAAAGGTGACAATCGCGCCAAGCCCGCGGCCACACTGTCGCTAGCCCAACACCAACAGAGCCAGCGCGAAAGGATGCGGCGGGCGCTGGGCAAACAACAGGCGGACGCGCCCAAGAATTTGCCGCTAGAGACGCCCGCCCAGCGCGCGATTGCCGGTTTTTGGCATCTCCAGCATACCTTTATGGACGAAAGTATTGACGCCTTTCAAAAGTTGCCGGACGATGTACTGGCCACGGAATTTCAGGGCATTACCCAAAGCATCCAAAAGTTACTGCATACGCAAAATCTGGTCACATCACCGACGGTGGAGCTGCCAGAGCGCCCCAAAGAGCCAAAACGTAAAGCCACCTGGGATGTGCTGGAGAAATTCAAGCCGGTTGTGCGCTATGCTTGGCTCTATCATCAATGCAAAGATGAGGATCGACGCAAAGCAGTGGTGGGGGTGGCGACATACCAATTGGATGAAATTGTGAAAGAAGCCACCAAGCTCCCACAGCCCGAGCGCGCCATGATCGAGAAACTCACCGAACTCTGGCGCAAGGAATTTGGGCAGTGGGTCGCGGCCACACGCACGCCCCAGCGCATGAAGCCACTCAACCCTTTTATCTTTCTTGAATCCTTGCGCGGACGCAAACCCTTTGGTGGGCGCGAGGCAGCCTTGCAAACGCTCAAACAGGCGGGCAGCCGCGGGTCGCTGCAACCGGTTCTGCTCTGGGGGTTAATCAATAGCGGCAAGAGTTCGCTCATCTTCAAAGCACTGGTGGATTACAATGATGATATTTGCTTTGCCATCTTCAACATTCCCGATCCCAGCAATGGCGTACTCGCGCCCAAACAAGTGCTTTGGGCCATGTGCCAGGGCCTACAGCGCCGCCTCCAGCAGTCGCTTGTGGATGAGCAAACATTTCAGGCCGACCCAGTTGGCACAACAGAGAAGCTAGTCCGCAACATCTGTTATCGTTTCAAAACGACGTTGGTGATTGTCATTGGCAACGTTGATCAACTCTATGCGGCCGCGCCCAAAGCCACGTTGCAAGGTATGCGCATTGGTGGCGGCACCGCGAGTACCGACAGCCTCTTTGCCTTCTGGTGGAAGCTGATGCAACGTATCGGCAACCTGAGTTTTGTCTTTGTCAGCCAATCTGATACCTTGCCCGGCACGCCCTTTACCCCAGCACTCAAGAAAATTCAGGTGGGGCATCTGGAGCTCAAAGAAGTACTCAAGCTACTCATGAGCCCAACGCCCGATTTCACACCGCTCTTTGCCCCAGTCGCCGCCGAACATATCCACACCTTGACCGGCGGGCAACCCTTTCTCGTCCAACTGATCGCCGCGTGCATGACGGATTGCTTCAACCAGACGCTGGACAAGGATGTCAAATTGGAACCAGTCTTTTTGATAGAAGATGTTGACAGCATTCTGACGAATGAGACGTTCAACCAGTTTAGCCAGCCCTACTTTCAAACCCTGCGCGGGCAGTTGGAATATCTCCAGACTGGTAGCAATGCGGTGCTTTATGTCATCGCGCAGCGCGCCGACGGCATCGATTCGGCAACCCTGGAACAAACGCTGGCCAGACAATACACCCAGCCAGCGTTGAAAATTATTTTGGATTTTCTGCAAACCCAGCAAGTAATCCGCGTGGTAGAGGAACGCTGGCAGGTGGTGGGGGAATTGTTGCGCCGCGCCGTGGCGTGACGTGAAGCAGATTCAACCAAAGAGCAGCAACGGCGAGCCCGTGCGACGTAGGCATCGGTGAAACAGGCCCGAACCGCCTACGCCGCACAGATTACCTTATAGGTTGAGTAAAAAGTCGTGGAGCAGTGGCAAAACAAAAACAATGATAATAAAGAGCAAAACGAGCGAAGCCAACCGAACAGCCGCCCAACGTAGGGAGGGCCCGATATGCTCAAACAACCAAAAAAGCCCTAAGATTAGCGAACCTACGAAAACTGTTGTCATCATTGTGAGCCTCCTTGTCTATGTCGCTGTCTATGTCGCTGTCTATGTCGCTGTCTATGTCGCTAACGAGCAAACGCCGTACTCCAGGCTACAGATAGATCACTACTTTAAGAACTGTAGCGCCATGTCTAGCAATATCACACCCAGAACCATGTCAAGGCTCAGCGTGGTTAGCAAAGCCAAGGCAAGCAACTTCAATAGGCATCCCATACGATGTGTTCTCCTTGTTACCTATCGTGCTACCTAAGGCGCTTTCAAAGAAATAAGTCTCCAGCGCTTGCCAAACAAAATCATGCGTAGGGGCGGCTGCAAGGCCGCCCCGCGTTTGGCTCGCTGAGAACGGGCGGCTTGCAGCCGCCCCTACTGCATACTTTATTCTTTGATATGGCCTAACCTGTCACTCTTGCGCGTTGATGACGAGCAATCGATTATTTTTGACTATTGTCGAGACGCAAGATATTTGGAAGACAGCGCTGTTTGTCGCTGGTTTTTGATCGTCGTTGAAAAATTTCCATCAAGATAGATCATGCGATGCGCCAACCCTTTGAGTTGTCGGCTCAAAGAATCGAAGGGTGCGATCAAGACTATCTCTTTGCCTAATGAGCGTGCATACGCGGCGACGGGGCGAAAGTCACCATCACCCGAACCAATGACGACCGTTGTGAGATCGGGCTGTTCGGCTAAAGCAATGTGAATCGCAGTAACGATCGCCATGTCTGCGCTATTCTTGCCGCGAATGCTCGCAAGATGATGGGTAACAATGCCCAATCTACGCAGCATCTGTTCTACATCGCAGCGGAAGATGCGCGAAAGCAGAAAAAAGTCGCCATAGGCATAGATGGCCGCCACATCCGTTAGATGGCGGAGTGCCTTTTTAAGCGGCGTCATGTCCAATCCCGCGTGCAGACGTTGGCCGGGGAACATAGCCCGCAATAGATTTTCGATATCTAACCAGACGATTGTGCGGCGAGTGGTTATGCGCTTGTTTTGCATCATTACCTCCAAACTTGGCCGAGCACATGCAACATTCATCAAGAATTCGCTTCAATCGGATAGCATCTTATATCCACAGTTTGCCACAAAACGAAGCGCATAAACTTGCGCTTATAATGCGGCCTACTCGCAGGAAGTTGTGAATCCTCTTTGTAGGGACTTACCCTTGGCTCACAGCAAACTCACCGGGTGAGCGTATGCACCTATAGGCGGCGCGGTTAGGACAACGCCTCATGCGCCATGGCAATCACCAGCAGATAGAACGTGGGAGAGAAGTTGCAAAGAAGGAAATTATACGGTGCAACGAAAAGCGGAGAAGCAATTGCTTCTCCGCTTTTCGCTGAAAACTAGCCATGTTCATTCGCAGGAACATAGCTTTTCAGCAGTTGCCGCTTATCCGTGGGTTAGTTGTGCCACTTCAGCAAACGCAAGCCTTCCAAGCGCAACAATGCTGGATAGATGGCTTTATAGACATTGCAGTACGGGGATTTCACGTCATTACGGCCCGTCGCCCGATAGGTAAGCAGGGAACAACCACCCGCACACCAATAGCGCCATTGACAGTCGCGGCAGCCTTCTTTTTCGTCAACCGCCAGATTCTGGAAACCAGTGGCGTGCAACTGAATCTCCTGCAACGGATTGAGGGCAAAGACATCGGTAACAGGGCGTTCGATCTCCATCTGGCAGCGCGCCACGCTGCCCTTGTGATCCACCACCATATAGTTATGGCCGGCACCACAACTGCGCTGATGGGGCCCGGCAAAGCTGGAACGGTCGATCAGGGCACCGATAATGCTTTGGCGCGGCAGGCGCGCTTCGATCACCGCAAAGGCCGCGCGCAAGGCGCTGATCAACTGTTCATCCTCGGCGCGCATCTCTGCATGGCTCTTGCGCGCATCATGTTCGCGATAGAAGTTGAGGTTAAAAAGCAGTTCCCGATCCAGGGCAAAGCAGACGGCATCGGCCAGCCCATCCACACTTTCCCCCGTCACCGTAATCGACAGATGGGGTTGCACGCCATGCGCCAAGGCGCGGTCAATGCTGCGCGTCACCTGTCGATAGCTGCCCCGGCCATTGACGAAGACACGTTGACGGTCATGCTCAGCGGCGGAACCATCCAGCGAGATCATCAGTTGGATCGCCTGTTCGCGCAAAAAATCTAACATGCCGCCTGTCAATGCCACACCATTGCTCAGCACGCCACTGGACAAGTGCAGCCCCGCCTGCGCCGTCTGTTCCTTGGCATAGAGATGCAAGGTTTGCACCAGCTTGAAGTTGAGCGTCGCCTCGCCGCCGGCATATTTGAGATTCACAGCCTCAAAATTATTGGCAAGCGCCGAGCGGATAATTGCATCAATCGCTGCCGTGCCCGTTGCCGCATCCATGGCCGCGTCGGTCTTGTCAATATAGCAGTAGGTACAGCGTAGGTTGCAGTCATTGGTTACATGCAACCAAGCAGTGAGCGCGGCTGGTTGGTGATCGGGCAATTTGGCTGGCGTCCCCACGGGTTGAAGCAGCCCCGCCGCGGCCAGCTGCTGTGCCGTGGCATCGGCAAGCAGCCCAGGCTGGGCAAAAGCGGCCAATTGCATCTGCGCTGCTTCATTCAAGACAACCGGACCGGCATGACCGCGCGGATTGAACATCAGCAGATGCCGCGCGTCCAGCGGTTGCGCAAAGAGATCAACAGGCCGCTGCCAGGGCAGCGTGGCAGCGACGGGCGGCGTCAACGTTTGCAGTGGAATGGTGGGACAGGCGCAATTGTTGAGCGCTTGCGCACGATCGGGTTCCCATAGGACGAGTGGCGATGAATCGGCGTCTATCCGATCTTCCATCTGCAAGTGAATATTGATTTGATTCATTAGATTTTGCATACGTTACCCCCATTATTTGATTCATGATCACTCCATTATTTCTATAAACCACTACCATCCGTAGTCCTATGCAATAACGGGGTTTCAACGATTGACACGTTGATGAAGTGGCGTATAACACCAGCGTAAAAAGCGCCAAAACAACGATTCGATAGATCTAGCTTGGGTGATGTGATCGAGCGCAGAGGTTAATTTTAGGAGTTGAGAAGGACTAGCGACTAAACTCGCAAAGCGCTGTAGCTTTGGCAACAATTCCTTGAGCAGCCCATAAAACACGACGGGCTGTTGTGAGCCTACTCTTTCCTGGGCAATGTTTTGGACAACCAACAGTTGTTCAGCAGTGTCTAAGGCGCGCAATAGAGATCGGCGCGCAATAAATTGATTATCAACTTGCACCACGTTGTGCATCATAAAAATTGCCTTATACCTTGCGCAATTTGAAAAGCGCTTATTGAGACGGATAACGAAAGGCACCAATCAAATCACGAATCTACTAGAGCCAGAGAGTAATGTTCAAATTACAAAAAGTTTAAAAAGCAATTTCAACGATGTCAATTTCACCAAAGCGATCTTCCATGAATCTGTTCATCAGAGATTTTCCGGCTTGTAGGCCATGTTTTTCTTCCAGATTCGCGACAATCTGGTAGGCTGTTTTCTTCTGCAGCAGGGATAATTCGCGCAAAGTCTCATAAATCTGGTCAAGGGCGATCCGTAACTCTTGGAAGACATGCACACTAAAGCGACTATGAAACGTAAGTCCGAGCAGATAATGCTCAAGTACCACACATAGAGAATCTTTATCATGTGCTTGAACAAGACGTTGCTTAAACGCAATATGCCCGCGTAACACTTCAAGAATACCAGATTGCACCCAATGCCAAGAACGTGGAGATACACTCGGTATTTGGAGCAGATTGCGGTAGGGTTCTGGAATCATCTGTTCGACTTGGTTTAAATATTCTTTTTCCAAATCAGTAACGTTCGCTTGAAGCATGCCCGAATTTTGATAAAGCGCAACATAGTAACGTAAAAATGCTTGATCGAGGAGAAGTTCGATTTGCGAAAATCGATCATCCAGCACCTGCGCTGCGGCCAGTTTAAACGCTTGTTCACTTAAATGTGTAAGCTTTTCGGCCAACGCTTTCCCGTGTTTGGCCTCTTTCTCGGAAATAAGTAATGGGCGCTCGTAGCGCACCCGCGCCCATGCACGATAGATGCGCCCTTTTTCACGCAATGCTTCCATCCTACGGGCAGGTTCATCGACATCCTTCGTGAAAATTGCCGCAGCAGCTTCAGCATACTCACTTGCTAACTCTAACATTGTTACCGAAGTTCCTTGCTGTAAAGAAGTAATAAGTTGACTAGCGCGTCGATTGGCTTCGGCAAGTACGGTAAATGCCAATCCTCTCCCGCGCGGACTATTAATGCGGTTAAATATGTCCAAAGCGTGTTGCGCATCGCGTCGAGCAGCGGTTAGCTCATTACTGGATAACTCAATCGACGCAAGTGTGTTTAAACTCAATCCGACCGGAGCACGTGGCCCGATTTGCTCACGTAACTGCAATCCAGAGCGCGCATCTTCAAAGGCAGCAGCAAAGGCCCCAGTTTTGCCACGATCAAAAGCTATGTTGTTCAGGGTTGTTGCTTCTTCAACTTGTAATTTCAACGCTTGCCATAGTTGAATTGCTTTCTTGTAAGCTTCAATTGCTCGATAAGGTCTTGTTTGTCTGTCATATAAGTAGCCAAGACAATTGTAGGCGCGGGCTAACATAGCAGCCCAACGTGGCTCACGCTGGTTATTATCGCCCCAGGCTTTCAAGCGCGAAATCTGTTCAGCTAACAACTTTTCAGCCAAGTTGTAATTTCCCGAATATGTATTAAGATAACCACGCCATATTTCTAAATGTGCAGATGCAAGTATACCGCCTGGTTCAATCAGATATGATTCTGATGAGTTTAACTTATCGGCACACTTCAAAGCGTCATCATATTTCTCTTGTCCCCACAGCCATTCCACCCAACGTACGGCAGAGTCTGCCACCACATCGGCCCGTTGTAGACCCTGAACTTCCTTCGCGACTTCTTTTGGATCATGTTCTGCAAGAAAACCAAAGATTTCTGCGCGCAACATTGCACCCAAAAGCATGTCATTGCTTACAACCGCTTCTTCAGTATAAAGATAATAGTTTTGAAAAGCTTTTTGGGCGTCCCAGCGCAATCGATAGTACAAATCTTCGACAATTGCATCTTGTAATCGAGTGCGGCTAGCGCGGATGAGCGCCGGTTCTGGAATGACTTCCATATGCGTATCCATCTGTGGACGGTATAATTCAGCGATCTGATGACGTGCTTGACTGATTAGCTCTTCATAATGGTTCCGGATTATATGAAAAATCCGACCAGATTCGTCCGGCGATATGCCATCTAGTCCATCACGGTAAAGTAAATCGTAGATTTCATCGTGAAGGAAAATACGCTGATCTGATGGGCGAATTTTGATGAAGGAAAGATCTTTGATTTGTTCTACCGCCAATTCAATCTCTGCTTCAGGAAGTTCACTTATTTTTGCTAGTAACTTAATATCAGCCCCTTTCCGCAGCCAGCCCAGCGTCAGGATAATTTCGTCAGTAGGGCGCCGGTAGTCGTGCAAGATCCGCACAAGCGCCTTTCCTAGCTTTTGCTCGATTCCACGCCGCGCGGCGTCAGATAGTATACGCGCCTTATCAAGTGACAGGCTTAATTCGGCTAGTGGATGACCAACAACAATCAAATGATCCAAGGTTAGTGCCAGTAAGATCGGACGGATGCGCGGAACTGGTCCGCCATCGTGTAGCGCGAAAAAAATTGCTTTGCGTTGCTCGGTCGTTAATCGATCAATCGCTTCGGCACCTTTGGCATCGACATGTTCTTTGCTCTCTTTTGCCTGCTCAATGACTGCGGCAAAATATTGTAGAGCTTCCTCTTCATCTAGCCCAGATAGATCAATATGTACAAATTGCTGAGCCGCGCTTTGGGTAGTTTGTTTTAGCTCACTGACCAGATTCAGCGGTTCAAGACGACCAGCTAACAAAATAACAGTGTTTTGAATTCTTGGTAAATAATCATTGAGCAGCCAGTCTAATACGGCTGGACGTTGATCGGTTAGCTCTAGTTTCTCTTGTGCAAGGTCATTAGCTGCAAAAAGACGTTCAGCCGTATCCAATGCAATCACTAAACGCTTGTTGCGTGTAAATTGATTAATTACTTCTAACAGTGATTCAGTTAATTCTTTGCGTCGCTCAAATAACTCGGCGGTAGATGGCCCTTCTTGCTCAGCGAGCG
Source organism: Caldilineaceae bacterium (assembly GCA_034437715.1). Taxonomy (GTDB): domain Bacteria; phylum Chloroflexota; class Anaerolineae; order Caldilineales; family Caldilineaceae; genus JAHBVH01. The sequence continues at coordinate 4,990 of DAOTTR010000076.1, read as the reverse complement.
CCAGACCCTTTAATTTTTCATCCACATCTATGTCTTCTGGCTCACTCTTTATCAAGTCACCCGGAGGCCCGATTACGTCTAGAACTGATTCAATCAAGCCACCTACACTACGATTACGTGTATGATAGAGATCAATTAGTCGGGTAGCGACCAGTAAGTTTTCACTACTCTTAACCGCATTGAGAAGGTGCTGCAAAAGGCGCGTCTTGCCGACCCCACCAGGCCCGGTAATATAAATAATTGCCGAGCCACTGTCATTGCATATTACAGTTGTTATTTTTTGCCTGATCTCGTCGCGCCCAACTAATTCTGGGGTAGCCCTAGCACCGGTATAGGTTAACTCAGTTTGTGGCGTCATATACGATATCCTTTTGCAGTAAACTCGAAAACATACTATTTTGTGCTTAGCTCTTGTATATGGTACTCAAGTTCATCCCGCCACTGCTTCCAATTGCGTGGCCGAGCATCGACCCACCCTTGATAGAGTACAATACAACGTTCATGTAGCCTACGCCAAAGCTCCGGTTGTGCATGGCGCATATAGTGCAAGAGCAGGTTGCGCATGGCAGCATGTAGCGTATAGGCGAGTTGTTCGGTATTCCAGTAGATCAACCCTGGCTCTAACAAACGGTCTAGGATAAGGCGCAGATCACGGCGTGGTAATTTTTCTAGCGCTGGATCGGCATAATAAGTGCTTAACAAGTAAGGTAAATGACCATAGTCAAAGCGCCTGACAATAGCCAGTGCTTCTAGATGTTCGCGCATGAGATGCTGCTCTTTAGGGGCTACCGCAGGCAACATCTCACCGATAACCAGATCAAGGACGGCTAATGGATCATTACTAGCAGCCAGCAGGAGTGTTGTTTTGGGGTTGCCGCGACTAATATCATAAATCTCGGCGGCGCGAGGAAACATAGTCTGTATGTGATAGTAGAGTTGCTGGGCAGTCGCCGCTTCGGTAAAGAGATCCAACCTGTCAAAATCAGCATACAGGCGCAATTCTGGTGTTGTCCATGCATATTCGCGACCCCGTCCGGCCAAGACCATTAATACTTTTTGCTCAATGGCTAGAGAACCAAGCAAATGGACTTCCAGCACACCTAACAGCGCTGGGGGTGCTTCGTAGACAGTATCTAACAATATCACCAGAACATGGTCACTCAGAATTTGTTTTCTAATCTCATTGATCAAAAAGTTGGCAGCCGCTTCCGGACCTGTATGAGGAATTGTTATCTTGGGCAAGAGGGCTTTGGCAAGCGCCGCACAAATTTGCACAACGGCTGCTTCGGACGATGGCTCTTGTATATAGACTGCCAGATTGACATACTGGACTTTTACACTGCGTAGCTTTTCTAGCTCATGCCGTAGATGTAGGAGAAACCAGCTCTTACCAATGCCATGTTGCCCTGTAAAGATAAAGGTGCGCTTGTCCACCAAGCGGCGATCCAACAACGCTTCCAAACGATTGCGCACCATGTCAATCTCGCGTTCGCGGTTGACAAAACCATCGGGAGAATATTCGGGCAGTGGGGTTGATGCGCTCATGCCGCCACCCCCTGTCGTGCGCGGGACTGTTGATAGTGTACGATTGCTGTTTCCAGGTCGATTGGCTCCAACAGCCCCGGTTCGTCCAACCGCGCCACATGGGTCAGCAACAATTGTTCAGCCAAGGCCAGCACCTCACGCGGCAAAGGCGCAGCAACGTCCAGCAGCTGCGCTTGGACTCCACGCAAAGTCGGCGCACAGATGGCATCTAGATTGGTAAAGCGCCCTTCACTGGCAAAGCGCAACCGTTCCTGTAGAACCGCATTGAGACTTGCGCGCGTCCATGCGACGGAGATAAATTTGAGGTCGGTAATCGTGCCAGGCTGAAACAGTTCGAAGAATTTGACTGCCGACAGCAGATCGTTCGGCAGAAAGTATTTAGCATAGAGTTGCTCAGCCGCCCAAGCACTGGTTTGTTGCAGCAGGGGTGTCAAAAGATCACCCAAGCGGCGGCGCCCGTTCGTGGTTACCTCGACATACGCATCCACTCCATCAACAAGCAAATAGATGGCCTGGAAGTTGAGGGTTTGTTTGGCCAGTGTCACCAAATTCTGAAAGCGCTGCGCTGTGGGCTGATTTTTGATATCGACAATTTGGCGCGCTGCGGCGCGCACTTCATCGCGCAAAGCCGTGCAGAACGCGTCTAATCGCTCGGCAGAAGGCTGTGCAATCAAGCGATCCGCCGACGGATCGATCAATTGAACGAGAGGCAGCAGTTCCCCCTCACTGGCAATTTGTTCAAGCTGTAACGCCAGATCGCCTGGAAAAGTGGCCGCCAGTTGGCTGGCCACGCGCCGTCGCTCTAGCGTGTGCAGATCGAGGAACTCATGTGGACGATAAGCCAACGCAAAGAGGAGTTCCACCCCGATACAGCGCAAAATATAGTGCAGGTGGCGCTCGTAAACACTGGCCGGTCCCGCAAGTTGTTGTGGTTTAGGCAGGGTATAAACCACGGGCAGCACGCGTCGCCCACCTTCACCGACGCGACAAGCACGGGCCAACCGCGCCCGAAACGCGGTCTTGCCGCCGCCAATCGGCGCAAAGACCATCGCAGGCTGATCCTGATGAATCGCCATAAAGGCTTCATGGCCAACCAAATAGGAAGACAAATTAGGATCGGCACCGGCGTCCAGGTATTTAGCGTCAAAGGGGTTACAATGTAGACCCAATGTGTCCAGCCAGGCTAGGAGCCTGGTTGATAATAGCGTATGGCTGGACAACGCCACATCGAACGCGCGCGGCCGGATGGATGTAGCAGCATGGCTCTCCTCACGGTGGGGGGTGGTGTCAGGCATAATGGATGTACCTCGGCTATGGTTACCAACTTCACACAGAGCTATGGGAAGAGCCGAAACAGTGCAATCCAATCGCCGTTGCATGGTACATCCATTCGTTCAGACACCGTTGTTTGAACCAGATGTTATGTAACTAAACATCCAATTACAGTAAGTGACTACAATTATTGTAACAAAAGCCGCTTGCTTGCGTTTTTTTATCTTACAGCTTTTGCCGAACGGATACCTTGCAGCTAGCCTTGTTTCAGCTTCTCATAACGTTTCACCAACCTCACTTCAACCTCACAAAGATCTAACGCGAATTAACAAAATCTTCACCGGTTGCTGTCTATTACAGCATGCAACAATGTTACATAGTCGATGGTTTAAAGGCATTTTCCAAGCGGTATCCTTTTCCTTTCATGGTCACAATAAAAAACGGATGTTTGGGGTCGGGCTCCAATGCTTCGCGCAAGCGCCAAATGGCTGTCTCTAGCTGCCCACTGTAGTCATTGGGCGATTCATAAGCGGCTTCACCGATCACCGGTTCATGGATAAGTTTAAGATCGGCCAGAAAGTGCAACTCGCTGCGGGTACAGATGTCACCGGCACGATTGTACATATATTCAAAGAGCGCGAATTGCTGTTCGGTGAGTTCTTTGGAAACACGCTCGCCCACTTGCACACGACGGTGTACCCGATCCAAGCTCAACTGTGGTGGGTGGCGACGACGAATTTCCAGCCACTCTTTTTTGGTAATCGGGCGTGAGTTGCCACTACGCTGGTGTTCCAGATAGGCGGCAGCAAGCGGACGCACATATTCGAGCCAACCCGCGGGCGTGTAGCCGCCACAGCGCTCCAACCAAGTCAACAATGTTTTATCTTCACAGATCGTTTCCAGCCCATCAAAAGTGCATCCTAAGGCTTTCCATAATCGGCGCAAGACCACCCGTTCTAACTTTTGTGGCGACCAGTGGAGATAGTGTACGCCGACACGCCGGCGTGTGATCCCACTAACCCCACTAAGATAGCGTTCCAGCCCACTTGGCAAAAAGATCTTAAAGGCAAAGCCATTCTGCTCGAACAAAGCTAAGGTCGAGAGAAAAGCGGTGAGGCCATTGCTGAGCAGTTCGGGCGCGGCTTCCGTCCATACATCCAGATCATCCACCAGCACCCAGACACCATCGACATCCACCTTATCCAACGCCTTAATTAACTCACGTATTACATATTCGGGGGCAGCGTCGGGAGCCAACACTTCGCGCACTGCCCAAATGGCAAACTCGCCCAGGAGCTTTGCGCCAGCACCATCAATTTCACTCTGTAGCTGACCTGTGCGCAGTTCTAGATCGCCGCGCAGATGGCTGCGGACGAACCAGGCCAACACCTCTTGTGCCCAATTGGGGGCATTGTAGAAGGCAGTTGGGTGATAGGCTAGATAGACCAGTGTAGTCTCTGCGCAGCGATCAAGAATCTCACGCAATTGCTCATCGACCAACTCGGTGCTGATTTCTGTGGTCGCTTTGGGTGGCCGCGGTCGCCACTCGACCAACAACTGTTTTTTACCACCCTCACCCTGCTGCGCCAGCTGTTTCAAAACTCGACAAATCGCACTCTTGCCGGAGCCAGCTTCGCCGAAGACGATGGTAGAGCGCGGCCCGCGCATAAGGTCAAATTCCGGGGGCGGCTCCAACACAGCAAAAAGCCAGGGTTCATCTTCTGCACGCAGGCTGTCGAGCGCGGCGATCCCCAGTTCTTCGTCAGCCAGCGGTGCCCCTTCACGATTACTGCTCAACATAGATTGTTCACTCGTCTACAATTGTTTCATCTAAGATTTTCATCTAAGGCGCTTTCAAAGAAATAAGGATCCAGCGCTTGCCAAACAAAATCATGCGTAGGGGCGGCTTGCAGCCGCCCGTTCTCAGCGAGCCAAACGCGGGGCGGCTTGCAGCCGCCCCTACTGGATACTTTATTCGTAACTATTCAGGCATGACAATCACGTCAATTGCACAATATGCAGTGGGTACAATGTGAGAAACTACAATATATAGATTTTGCATATACTGGCAAACCAAGTTTTGCTCATTATACGAAACCAGATTTGACTACAAACCACTATATATTGTGGTTTTGCCGAATTACTATCCGCTATTTCGTGCCTGAATAGTTAC
>DAOTTR010000075.1:0-5773 GCA_034437715.1 Caldilineaceae bacterium | reverse complement strand
ACAACGCCATTTAGTTGATACCGAGGTCACCATGTCAAAAATTACGCTCTATGCCGATAACCCCGCGCTGGAAATTGTTACGGGTTCTTGCCCGCACGACTGCCCAGACACCTGTAGCTGGCAAGTGGCGGTGGAGCGCACCAGCGGCAAAGCCATCGACATCTGGGGGCTGGCCGAGCATCCGATCACCCAGGGGCGGCTCTGCGGCAAGGTCGATCGCTACCTAGAGCGCACCTATCATCGCGACCGCCTGTTGACACCGCTCAAGCGGGTGGGCCCCAAAGGTAGCGGTCAATTTCGTCCCGTGAGTTGGGAAGAAGCAATGGGCGACATCGCCGCCAATCTGCACCGTGTGATTGACGAGCATGGCCCCGAAGCGGTCTTGCCCTACTCCTATGCCGGCACCATGGGTTTCTTGCAGGGCGAAGGGATCTCGTCGCGCTTTTTTAACCGGATGGGTGCCAGCCAACTGGCGCGCAATATCTGCGCCGAAGCTGGCTTTGAGGGCTATCGTTACACCATCGGCGCGTCCGAGGGTATGGAAACCGAATCCTATGCCCATGCCAAATTGATTTTGATCTGGGGCAGCAATACGCTGACCAGCAATCTACACCTGTGGAACTTTATCCAAGCGGCACGCAAGCAAGGCGCACGCCTGATTGTGATCGATCCAGCGCGCACGCGCACGGCCCAAGCCGCCGATGAATGGATTGCCATTCGCCCTGGCACCGATGGCGCATTGGCCCTGGCGATGATGCACGAAATCATTAAAGAAGAACTATACGACGCCGACTATGTCGCACGCTATACGGTGGGTTTCGACGCCCTGGCCGAACGCGTGGCCGAGTGGACACCGGCGCGCGCGGCCGAGATCACCGGTATACCCGCGGCGCGCATTCGCCAGCTGGCCTATGAATATGCCACCACGCGCCCTGCTGCCATTCGTATCAACTACGGCTTACAACGCCACGCTGGTGGCGGCATGGCCGTGCGCACGATTGCCTGTCTACCGGCGCTGATCGGTGCCTGGCGCGACTATGGTGGCGGTATTCAACTGAGTACCAGCGGCTTTGCGCGTAATTTCCGCAAACATGCGCTCTACCGGCCCGACCTGCTGGTTGGGCGGCACCCGCGCAGCATCAACATGAATCGCCTGGGTGACGCGTTGAGCCTGGATCGCAAGCGCCTGGCGCGAGCCCACAATCACCCCCGTCCGGTCGATAGGATTCCGTCTCCGGAAGACGCTGGACCACCCGTCAAGGCCATGATTGTCTACAATTGTAATCCGGCGGCGGTTGCGCCCGATCAAGCGGCTGTGCTCGAAGGCTTGCGCCGGGAAGATCTCTTTACCGTGGTTTTGGAACATTTCCAAACCGACACCGCCGACTATGCCGACTATATATTACCAGCCACGACGCAACTAGAGCATTGGGATCTCCAGCGCGCCTATGGTCACACCTATATTGGGCTGAACCGGCCTGCGATTGCGCCGGTGGGGCAGAGTTTGCCCAATAGCGAAATCTTCCGTCGCCTGGCTGTGGCCATGGGCTATGACGAACCCTGTTTTCAAGAGAGCGACGAAACGATCATGCGTAATCTAGTAGACGCGCAGACCCACGTCACCTTTGCGGGGATTACGTGGGACAAATTGATGCAAGATGGCTATGCACGCTTGAATCTGCCAACGCCGCATCTGCCCTTTGCCGAGGGCAACTTTCCCACGCGCAGCGGCAAGTGTGAATTCTACAGCGAACGCATGGCGCGCGATGGCTACGATCCGCTGCCGACCTACACGCCACCGATGTGGCAGCAAGCAGGCTCCGACCAAGGTGGCAAACGCCGTCGCCAAGGCGCACGCGATCGAGCGAATGGTGCATCAAGCTCGCACTTGCCCGCCGCCACGCTGGACCCGCTGGTTTGTATTTCACCACCCGCCCATTCGTTCCTCAACAGCTCGTTTGTCAATGTGGATCGCTTCCAGGTGCGCGAAGGGGGACCGCAGCTTTGGGTTCATCCCATCGACGCCGCTGCCCGCCAGATCGCCGAGGATGATCTCGTATCGGTGCGCAATGAATATGGTAGCGTACAATTAAAAGCTCACGTCACCGAGAGCATTGTGGCGGGTACGGTGTTGGCCCCGGGCATCTGGTGGAATAAGTTCAGCCCCGATGGGCGCAATATCAACCAGATCACGCCGCAAGACGAAGCTGATATGGGGGGGGGCGCGGCCTTTTATGATACACAAGTGTGGGTAGAGCCGCTATCCCATCTGTCCGTTGCGGAGATTGTAGAAGACACGATACAGCCGATGCGGCTCTAGCGTTCATCAGAGCGTTAGGGTCTCCAAGACCCTAACGCTCTACCTAATCCCCTGGTACTGGCACTTCGGCAATCCGCTGCACCGGTTGTTGTGTGCGGAAATAGCCCCAGAAGAGTAAGGTCCCCAGCAGCGTTGCAATGGCCGCCACAAAGAAGAGCGTCTGATAGCCCTGGTTGACAATCATATAGCCACCTAGCCACGCCATGCCGGCAAAGCTCAAGCCTGCCGTCATTTCGCTGAGACCCGACATGAACGAGCGTTGTTCGGGCTTGATCATCGCCATAATAAAGATCATAAACGATGTATAGCGGATCGATGAGCCAGCGATCACGCCGGTGTAGCCCAGCCCTGCCGCCCACCATTCGGGGATAAAGGCCAGCGGTAGCAAGCAGAGGACCGCGCCCAGCGATGCACCGGTCACCAGATTGCGATGCCCCCAACGCGCCGAGAGAACCGGCATCAACAAAACAATTGGCACAGCCAGCAGCCGGCCCAAGCCGGTGATTATGCCCACTTGGGCGGTGGGCGCGCCGAGGCCATCATCCATATAGACATTGAAAAAGGTAGAAAGTACGGCCATCCCGGCGATCTGCAAAATGCGAATCAGCGAAATGACGACGACAAGCGTGAGAAAGCCCCGCTCGACATTGCGTAGATTGAAAGAGGTAAAACGGGGCACACGAAAGATCGTCGGATAGGTGCGGCGCGGCGGCAGCGGTGGCACGTCCATACTCGCTGTATTCGATGGGCTAGATGTGCCGACGTTGCTCTCTTTCATGGCAAAGAGCGCGCCGATGCCTACACTCAGCATCACCGACGCGATAAGCAGCGGATAGCGATAGGGCGTGGCCGCCGCCAGCGTCATCCCTGTTTGGGCTGCAAAGAGCCCTGGCAGAAAACCACCGAGCAGACTTCCCACAAACGCGGCTGAAGAGATCATGGCCGATTGAATGGCAAAGGCATGGCTGCGTTCTTCATCGCGCGTGTTTGCCATTAAGAAGGGAGCCGTGTTGACAAAGAAGATCGCAATGCTGCTGTGATAGCAGACGTAGAAACCCAGCAGCCAATAGGCGCGCACACTCTGCGGCACAAATTCACTCAGCGCCAACAGCACGCTGCTGCCCATCAAAATGCACAAGCCGATGATCATGGCGTTGCGGTTGCCCACCTTCGCCCCCAAGGCCCCGGCGGGCAGACTACAGAGCGCAAAGGCAAAGAGCCCCACCGAGTTGATCTGCCCCACAAATTCTGGTCCATAGCCCAGCCGCAGCAAAAAGAGATTGAAGACCACCGAATAGATGCCCCCATCGATGGTAAAGCCAATCAAACTCATGGCAGCAAAATAGAGCCACACATTGCGCGGAAAGCCGCGCATGGTGGCCAGGTAGGAGGCGAGCATAAGAAATTCCTATAAAATGGATGGCACATTGCTTGTCATCTACAGCTTATCATGAAGCGCGGGCTGTCTTCAAATAGCAACGCGAGCAGCTTACATGAAAAAGGCCCATCCTGCACTGCGCTCGAACAGCAGTGCAGGATGGGCCTTTGTATTTGCTTGTAGGTTTGCTAGTGCTTGGCTACCCAGCCAACACTGGCCGTGGATTGACTTTGCTCCACGCCACAGATTCTTCGACCGATCGATCAATCTGCACCTGATTGAGCCGCCAGTAGAGACCGTGCTGGGCCATCAGTTGGGCATGGCTGCCCGACTCGACGACGCGTTTGTTGTCCAACACCACAATCAAATCGGCTTTGCGGATGGTGGAGAGACGATGGGCAATGATCAGCGTGGTGCGCCCGACCATCAGCCGTTCCAGCGCCTGTTGGATCAGCTGCTCGGTTTCCGTGTCGACCGCCGAGGTCGCCTCGTCCAGAATCAGAATCGGTGCATCCTTGAGCACGGCCCGCGCAATCGAGAGGCGCTGCTTCTGCCCACCCGAAAGCTTGACGCCGCGCTCACCGATCAACGTGTCGTAGCCATTGGGCAACTGGGCAATAAACTCATGCGCATTGGCGATCTTGGCCGCGGCAATCATCTCTTCTTCGCTGGCATTGGCGCGGCCAAAGAGAATATTCTCTCGCGCCGTGCCGTGAAAGAGAAAGACATCTTGCAACACAATGCTGATCTGCTGGCGCAAACTGCTGAGTTTCAGGTCGTTCAAATCATGGCCGTCCAGCGTGATCGTTCCCTTAGTCGTCTCGTAGAAGCGCGGGATCAAGCTGGCGAGCGTCGTCTTGCCCACGCCCGTCGGTCCCACCAGCGCCACCGTGCTATGCGCCGGAACGTCCAGGTTGATGCCTTCGAGCACCGGCTCCTCGGGCGAATAGCCAAAGCTGACATGGTTGAAGACCAGCGCCCCCTTGGCGCGACCCGGCAGGGCAATCGCGTCGGGATTCGTATCGGTTTCGGGCGCTTCATCCAGCAGATCGGCCACGCGCTCGGCGCTAGCCGTTGCTTCCTGAATCTTTTCCCAGGCGTCGCTCAGATGATGCAGCGGTTGGTAGAAGAGTTCGAGATAGAGAAAGAAGGCCACCAAATCTTCAATCGAAAGCGTCTGGCGCAGAAGCAACTGGCCGCCAAAGTAGATGACCACAATCGTGCCCAGTGACGAGGCAAATTGGATGAAGGGCTGGAAAATCGCCATCATCTTGAGTGCATAGAGCAGCGAATCGCGATATTTATCAATGCGCCACCAGATGCGATCGACCTCGGTCTCTTCGCGCGTAAAGGTCTTGATCTCACGAATGCCCGACAGGTTATCGGCCAGAATCGCGTTGAGTTCGCCCAATTCATGTTGACGGGTGCGAAAGGCTGGGCGCACATATTTGCCATAGACGCGCAACGAAATGTAGATCAACGGCATCGGCGCCATGCTCAAGAGGGTGAGCTGCCAGTTGAGACTCAGCAACACCGCCATCACCCCGAATAGGGTGAGCACATTGACAATAATGTCTGGCACGGCATGGGCAATCAATAGTTCGAATTTGTCCGTATCGTTGACCACGCGTGACATCAGTTGGCCGGTCTGCTTGTCTTCATAGAAGCGTAGCGACAGCCGTTGCAGGTGTTCATAGACCAGCTTGCGCGATTCGGCGACGACCCCCCAACCGGCCACATGCGCCATATAGCTGCGCAGAAATTGTAACCCAGCGCGCGCCACATAGACCGCCAAGGCAAAGAGCGCCAGCCGCGTGACCAGGGCCGAATCGAGCTGTTCACCGGCATTGGTCACCGCACCGACCATGGTACGAATAATCCAGGGGATGAGCAATTGCACACCGACCAGCAGCAACATACTGATGATGGTGACAATTAGCGAGCCAGTGTACTTCTTGGCATAAACGGTTAAAAATTTTAGTGGTTGCATAATCCTTCATATTCTTCTTCAATAATTCAGTGAAAATTTTGTATCATCGCAATAACTTACGGTAGGGGCATGAGGGGAGGTGGCG
>DAOTTR010000074.1:0-2947 GCA_034437715.1 Caldilineaceae bacterium | reverse complement strand
CGCGCTGGGCAGGCGGAAACCATAGTCCACCAGTACCTCTTTGCGCGCTTTATCGCCATTGTACATGCCGCGCACCTGGGGCACACTCATGTGACTCTCGTCCATCATCAGCAGCCAATCCGCCGGGAAGTAGTCGAGCAGTGTCCACGGTATGCTGCCCGCTGGCCGGCGCGCCAAGGGGCGGCTGTAGTTTTCGACACCGTTGCAGTAGCCCACTTCGCGCAACATCTCCAGATCATACATGGTGCGCTGTTTGATCCGTTGCGCCTCCAACAACTTGCCTTGCGATTCAAAGAGACTGACCTGGGCCAACATCTCCTGTTCGATCTCTTCCATGGCGTCGGTCAACTTTTCTTGTGGGGTCACAAAGTGCTTGGCCGGATAAATATCCACCTGTTGATGATCGGCCAGGATCTCGCCAGTCAATACGTCGATCTCGCTGATGCGTTCAATCTCGTCGCCCCACATGCTGATGCGGTAGGCAAATTCACGCTCGGCGGGCTGAATCTCCAACACGTCACCGCGCACGCGAAATTTGCTGCGCTGCAAGACGGTGTCGTTGCGATCATAATAAATATCCACCAACCCCTTGAGCAATTGGTTGCGCCGCACCAGATCGCCCACGCGTAGGTGAACGGCAGCTTGTCCATAATCTTGCGGACTGCCCAAGCCATAGATACACGAGACAGAGGCGACAATTACCACGTCGCGCCGGCTAAAAAGCGAGCTAGTCGTGGCGAGCCGCAGCCGGTCGATCTCCTCGTTGATCTGCGCATCTTTCTCGATGTAGGTGTCCGAGCGCGCAATATACGCCTCCGGTTGGTAGTAATCGTAATAGGAGACAAAATATTCTACAGCATTGTTGGGAAAGAACTCGCGAAACTCGCTGTACAGTTGGGCCGCCAAGGTTTTGTTATGTGCCATAATCAGCGTGGGTTTCTGGACGGCCTCAATCACTTTCGCCATGGTATAGGTTTTGCCCGAGCCGGTCACCCCCAACAAAACCTGGTTTTTCAGGCCGTCGTGAATGCCTTGGGTCAAGGCTTCAATTGCTTGCGGTTGGTCGCCGGTGGGTTGAAAATCACTAACAACTTTGAGTGGTGGCATGCCAATCCTCGCTCTACATCTGCGCTTTGGTTACGCATAAACGCCCATACACCATACGTTGCGCTAGCAACAAGTTGGCGCAACGTACCCCTATCGAACATCAGTTCTCACTGCCCTAGTATACCTTTTTTTACGGTTTTTGTCCAGAACATTGCCCAAGAATTTGGGACGCGTTTCTGGGTTGCGCAGCCCGCGCATATAATGGCAGAATGAATCATTGACTTGACACCAACCACCCAAGGAGCCACAGCATGGACACCACCGAACTCTGTTTCACACCTGCCACCGAACTTGCCGCCGCTATCCGCGCACGCCAGCTTTCGCCAGTTGAGATCATGGACGCTGTTCTGGCGCGCATCGACGCACTCAATCCGCAACTCAACGCATTTCTGGCGATTGATCCCGAAGGCGCACTGGCCGCGGCCCGCCAGGCCGAAGCGGCCGTCATGCGCGGCGACGAACTGGGGGTGCTGCATGGCCTGCCCGTCTCGATCAAAGATCTGGAGCCGACCGCCGGTCTGCGCTGCACCTATGGCTCCAAGTTTTATGCCGATAACATTGCGACTACGGATGGTCTGGTCACCGAGCGCGTGAAAGCTGCCGGCGGGATAATTACCGGTAAAACCAACACGCCCCATTATGGGCACAAGGATATGACCGATAATCTGCTTGGTCCGCCCTGTCGCAATCCCTGGAAATTGGATCGTACCCCCGGTGGCTCAAGCGGGGGTGCGGCCGCGGCAGTCGCTGCAGGCTTGGGTCCACTGGCCCACGGCACCGATGGCGCGGGCTCGATCCGGATTCCTGCGGCGCTCTCGGGTGTCTTTGGCTTCAAACCTTCCTTTGGCCGCATTCCCAACTGGCCCAACCCCGATATCTGGACAGGTCGCACCCATCACGGCCCACTCACACGCACGGTGGCCGACGCTGCGCTCATGCTGGCGGCCCTGGCTGGCCCCGATGCGCGCGATCCACTTTCCATTGACAATGCGCCAGACAACTATCGGGCGGCCGTGGCCCACCCCCTCGAAGCCTTGCGCGGCTTGCGCGTGGCCTGGAGCGCCGACTTTGGTTACGCCGCGGTTGATCCCGAAGTGCGCCAGTTGACCCGCGCCGCGGCCCAACGGTTTGCTGACTTTGGCTGCCATGTCGAGGCTGTTGATCCCGGTTGGGCGGACCCGCGTGATCTGGGTGGCTTGGCCTGGTGTGTCTCGTTTGCGGCCCGGCTGGGGGAGCAATATCGCCAGCAGCCCGACTGGTTTGAACCCTCGCTGGCCGCGATGATCGAGTTTGGCATGCTCGCCACGGGGGTCGATTATGTCAATGTTTCCTTACAGCGCACGGCGTTTCAGCAATATGCCCAGCGCTTCTTTACAAATTATGATTTACTCCTCACCCCGCAAATGCCGCTCGGCGCGTGGCTGGTTGATCAACCACCGGCCACCATCGAAGGTAAACCGACACCAAGCATGTTTGATCGCCTGGCGTTTACCTTCCCCTTTAACATGACGGGGCAGCCCGCGGCGAGTGTACCATGTGGGTTTACGAGTGAAGGATTGCCGGTGGCGCTGCAGATTGTGGGGCGCTGGCATGCGGATACGCTGGTCTTGCAGGCTGCCGCGGCCTTTGAACAGGCGCAGCCGTGGGCGGGGTTGTGGCCGGAGGTATAAGGAACGCAACTGCCGCGATGACTGAATGCCTTGACGCCTGTGTGTCAATGACAATCAGCCTGCTGTTCTTGGCGATAGTGTGCGATTGGTAAGATCGGCATCGGTGCGCTCTTGGATCAGGAGAATCTGTTGCGCTGACAGCGGCAAAACTTCACCGGTAACCGCATCGA
>DAOTTR010000073.1:0-9977 GCA_034437715.1 Caldilineaceae bacterium | reverse complement strand
CTTTTGTTGGGGATCTTTCTGTACGGCGAAGCATTTTCGAGCACCAAATTGATCGGCTTCGGCTTGATCTGGCTGGCGTTGGCGCTTTACTCTGGCGAGAGTTTGATCCGGTGGCGGCGGACAATACCAGCAAATGCTACTCAAGCATCGTGATTGTTTGGTAGGAGTCACACAATCAACAATCTTTCGGCACCCAGTAGCCGTAATTAGAAGTAGGCTATCTGGGAAATCTAGTTTTTCTTTAGACATATTTTATGAAAGTTAAATGGCCGCTCTATTTTTTACTCTGCATTAATTACCTGCTCCATCGCCACTAATAGATCATCAAGGGTTTTTATATTTGGATTCTGTATTAAGCTTTCTAGATCATCAAGATCATCTTCATCGATTTCGCTAACTTCCTCCTCTTCAACCAACCTAGATATTTCCAATCGGGCTGCATTGATATCAGTAATTTTACCTGCTTCCTTTAGTTCTGCCAGTACATCACGTATATCAGAGAAGTAAATATCTCCTTTTCCTTCTATTACACTAACTAATTTTCTTTGAAGATAATTTTGCTTGTAAAACTGTATCATATTACTTGCCGGACCTTCCGTTTCAAATAGCGGACGGGTTCTTGCAACTAAATCTTGCATAGCTACTTCCTTACGTGCTTTTAAATATTGGTTGAAAAACTCAGTGAAACCGGGCATATACGATTCTTTCTCGGCTACCACTTTTAAATACGTATTGCCAAGGTTTGTATCAGATGACATCTCTTTGATCACAATGAAGATAAAAACTGCTGTTAAAAGTAAAATTACAAATGCGAGAGGTTCTAAGCCCTTTGTACCTTTTGTTAAGATGAACAAAGGTAGTAAAATACCAGTTGTAACTCCAATAATGGCACACCCCCAGGAAGATGAGACTTTTTCCTGAATTTCGGCAAATGTTTTTGTGACCCCTTCCGCAACAAGTTGCTTTGCTGTTCGTAAATATTCTTCATATGCCCACTGATAGGATTTTTCTTGATTTATATATATCGAGTCGGCCTGGCTCTTGGTTTCATCACCTGTTAAGTGATAAAGCTCTGCTCGAAGCTTGTAATATTCCAAATTGTTGGGTTCAGATTGGATCGCTCGAGAGTAATCAGCAATGGCTTGTTGGTAATTTTTTTGCAGGAAGTATAAATCGCCACGTAATTTATAGGTCAGGGCATCCTGAGGAGCAAGTGTTATAGCTCGCGAGTAATCTTGAAATGCCCGAGTAAAATTCTTCATTTCTACATAAACGAGCCCTCGCTCTCGGTAATTTGTTGCATTACCAGGATTGATTTCAACCGCTTTGTTAAAGTTAACCAGAGCCTGCTCCAAATCACCCAATTCTTTCAAGGCACAGCCTTGAAGCTGATAGCCGGTATCTTCTTTAGGTTTAAGCTGGATAAACCTCGTGAAATCTTTCATGGCCGAACTTAGGTCGTTTATCGCCACATAACGTATGCCACGCTCCCAAAGTATAAATGAAATTTCCGATAATTGATTGGCGGATTGGGCTAGCTCAATTGCTGATGTATACTCTGCTATAGCTTCCCTATAATGATTTAATGCTGAGAATGCACGTGCCTTAACATAATGGCCTGATACCTGAATCTGGTCTTCCTTAATCTTGAGCAATTCATCCGCTGATTTGATGGCCTGATCAAATTCTCCATTTTCAAGAAAATTAACCGCAGATTTAACAGCCCTTTCTGCATTCTGAAGTTTTGCATTCTGATGAGAAGCTAATAGAAAGCCAATCCCTGTACCAACGGCATTAGCAACATCTTGTGCATCTGTTACACGTTCTACCTTGGTTACTTTTCCACCATGCCAGAATGAATCTTCTTCTTTTACTTTGTAAGTTGGCATTGTTGTATTCTCCAAGTTTTCGACTATAAATGCTACAACTCAGACACTTGACTGTCATGAAGATCACTCAAAAATTTAAATGATTCTAGCTACCCGACAGTTTGGTTTCGACCCGAAATTCAGTGGATGCAAACGTACACGAACTGTTTTGGGCTTACAGATTGACGCAAAACCAGCATGATTAACTGCCTTACTTGCACTCATCAGTACAATGCTTTGGCAATTTTATGTCGATTGGCCGCTGAAAATTACTCGATTTTAAAACTGTCGGGTAGCTAGCGCTGTTTTAGTGTTTCAATGTAACTCAATGCCTGAGTTAGAGCATCCTCTGGCAAAATCGCAAGTTCCGTTGCTTCTTGTGTACAGTTCTTGCTACTCATTGCTCTCTCCTTGCGAGATAAAGTATCATGTACAGACGCGGTACACTCACAAGGATTCGACCTCGGCTAAAATTTGGCTCGCCAAGGTTGGTTTTAGCGTAGCCTTTTCCACCAAATCGACTTTAACGCCTAATAGATCACTGAGCCGATCACGCAATTCGACAAATTCTAGCAAGGTTAAGGATGGATTATCGATTTCAACCAGTAAATCGATATCGCTGCTGGGCGTCTGCTGATCACGGCTGTAAGAACCGAAGATCCCAAGGTTGATCACGCCATAGCGGCGCGTCAGGTCTGGCAGGTGGTGGCGTACTATCTGGCGAATTTGGATTGCATCCATCGCTTTGTCCTATTTCGCTACTTCTTCACAGTTTTCATAATCGCTATTCTATCGCTATATCACCTATGAAGCAAGCTTCGCCCAATGATAGAATTGCCGCAACGATTCACCCCACCCATACCGAGAGGGTACCTGCTCCCCTGATAAGGGAGGGAACCGTGACCGGATACCCTTTGGGTGCCTCCCTTATCAGGCTACCCTTTACCCACAAGTAGGCAGTAGGCAAGGCGTGCCGGGGACGGCCCCGCGGCCTGACGGCACGCCGCTCTGTTTTTGGGCCGTCCCCGGCACGCTCACCCTCCCTGCTACCCATAGATGTGGGTAAAGGGTAGCCCCAATCTGGGGGAGGCTGGGTGGGGTGACCTGAATCGTACGACAACGTTAAATTCGTATTGAATGAATTCAACACCTGCGACGGCAAACGTGTTTAAACACGTTTTCTATTCCAGCTGCTCTGAATGAATTCAGAGCAGCATGTGATGAAATTTAACGTTGGCGTAATCGTTACGAATTGCCGCAACGTTTAGCGCATATTCAGCGCGTAGTTCATCCTCTGCGTTGATCTGATAAAATTGATCAGCCTCCATCTTTGTAGTAACATAGCGCATGAAACAAATTTTCGGTTTTCGTCTGTTTTAGGCACGCTAGCAGTCAATCATCATGGCCCAAACTCAATCCGTTTTTCTAAAAGGTCTCAACCCGCCGCAGGCCCAAGCCGTGCAAACCGTCAACGGCCCTGTTTTGGTATTGGCCGGCCCTGGCTCTGGCAAGACCGGTGTGCTTACGCGGCGTATCGCCTATTTGATCGATGTGGCCGGCGTGGCCCCGTGGAACATTCTGGCGGTTACCTTTACCAACAAGGCCTCACGCGAGATGCGCGAGCGGGTCGAAAAGTTGTTGGAAGATAAATTCGGCCCACCCGGGGGGCCTTTGGGCGCTGGCGAACAACGGTCGCGCCTGGGCGGGCTGACGATTGGCACCTTCCACAGCATCTGCGCGCGGATTCTGCGCGTCGAAACCGAGGCGATTGGCTATGCGCGCAATTGGGTCATTTATGACAGCGCCGACCAACTTTCGCTGATCCGCAACATTCTGCGCGATCTAAATCTGGATGAAAAACGCTACAGCCCCAACGCTATCCAGGCGCGTATCAGCAACCAGAAAAACGAGATGGTGACGCCGGAGAATTACCAGTCGAGTTCCTATTTTGAAGAGATCGCGGGGCGGGTCTACACGCGCTACCAAGCAACGTTACGCGTCAACAATGCTATGGATTTTGATGATCTCTTGCTAAAGAGTGTGCTGCTCTTCCAGCAACGGCCTGATCTGTTGGATAAATATCAAAAAAAGTGGCCCTACCTCTTGGTTGATGAGTTCCAGGATACCAACAAGGTGCAATATGAATTGATCCATTTGTTGGCCAACGCACCAGGGGGGCAACGCAATCTCTTTTGTGTGGGCGACGAAGACCAGTCGATTTACCGTTGGCGGGGCGCGGATTATCAAAATGTCGTGCGCTTCCGTCAACACTATCCTGGCGCGGTCGTTATCCTGCTCGAGCAAAACTATCGCAGTACCCAGACCATTCTAGATGTAGCCAATGCGGTGATTAACAACAATCGCAATCGCACGGCCAAGCAATTGCATACGGCGAACGGTGTTGGCAAGGATGGGGTGGTGGTCTATGAAGCCTATAACGAAATTGAAGAGGCCGCCTATATCTGCGATGAGATCGAGCGCCTACTGGTCAAAGAGCGTAATGCGGGCGGCGAGAAATTAGGACTGGGCGATTTTGCCGTGATGTATCGCACCAATGCCCAGAGCCGTGCTTTGGAAGAGACCTTTGTGCGCCGTCAGGTCAAGCATAAGCTGGTGGGGGGCACCCGTTTCTATGAGCGCAAAGAGGTCAAGGATGCGCTCGCCTATCTGCGCCTAGTGCATAACCCCACCGACACCGTAGCTATGGATCGCATCATCAATGAACCGGCACGCGGCATTGGCGTCAAAACCTATACGGCGCTCAAGGGTTGGGCCGCCAGCATGAGTGTGAGTGAATACACCGCTCTGCTAATTTTGCGTCATGGCCCGGAAGCCGTCAGTCAGGCGATTGGCGGGCTATTGCCAGCCGCGGCCTACAAATCACCCGATTTAGGGTCGCGCGCCAAGAGCGCCCTCACCGACTTTACGCGCTTGCTTGAAGGCTGGATCACGCTGCGCGAGGCCGGGCGCTATGCTAGTGTCGCCGATCTGCTCGATCTGATTTTGCGTGATTCGGGCTACGAAGACGCCCTGCGCGATGGCAGCGATGAAGGCGAAGATCGTTTTGCCAACCTCCAGGAGTTGCGCGGCGTATCGGCACGCTATGTCCACGGCATGGTCGAGCTAGAAGAAACCCAGACCCCCATCAGCCTCTTCTTGCAAGAGGTGAGTCTAGTCAGCGATCAAGATCAGGTGGACGAGGGGGGCGGCGCGGTCACACTATTGACGTTGCACACGGCCAAGGGATTGGAATTCCCCGTCGTTTTCATGGTCGGCTTGGAAGAGGGCATTCTGCCCCATAGCCGCAGCATTGAAAGCAATGAGCCTGAGGATATGGCCGAGGAGCGCCGACTTTGCTATGTGGGCATCACCCGCGCCAAGCAGCGGCTCTATCTCATCCATGCCTACCGGCGCACCGTCTGGGGCAGCAGCGAGATGCAAGAACCCAGCCGCTTTTTGGACGAGATTCCCGCCGAATTGCTGACGGGCATGGTCAATCACCAGGATCGCCGCAAAGCTTCCTATGCGCGCGCCACCACTTGGGGTGATGACGATAGTGATAACAGTCGTGGGCGAGGTCAGGGCAATCGATCAAACACCAACCAACGCAATCCCTATACCTGGTCTGCTCCGGATAGCAACGACCGCAAGGCTACCCCCGAGGACAAACATACGCCGGGCAAACCGAGTGAAGGGGCCAAACAGAACTATTGGTCACCCGATGCCCAGCCACCGATCACGCGGCCGTCGGCACGCCCGGAAAGCCAGCATCCTAAGGCGAAAGTTGAAAGTCGCCCCACCCAATTCAACCGGCGCGACAGTGTGCAACATGCCAAGTTTGGCGTCGGCACGGTGATCGAAAGCCAACTGACGCGCGATGACGAAGAGGTGACCGTTGCTTTCCCTGGCATCGGCATCAAGAAGTTGGCGGTTTCGATCGCTGGCCTAAAAAAGCTATGAGCGGAACGCCACGCACCCGCATGGCCGCCACCGGCATCGGCTATGCGGGGATCGATGGCGCGTGGTGGTTGCCGGCTATCGCTCCATTTACGCTGCCGTTGGCCTGTCAATCCCAACTGCAATCGATTGGTGCTGCCATCTTTACTTTGCTCGATGTCGTGACTGGCCTGTACGGCACAGCCGAAGGCGCGGCTTGTGGCTTAACCGCCCTGCTGGACTACAAAGTGCCGCCCCATATTTTGCGGTTGATGAGTGCTGGGCGTGTCGAAAGTTTGCGCCCCGATTTTCAGTTGCTGGCAGAAACGGATGCAGCAGGCAACGTTCACTACCGGCTGGTCGCGACTGAATTGGAAATCTGCCCCTCGGCCCACGGCTTTGCCCATGCCATGCAACTGGGCTACGGTCTCCCAACTGATCTGGTAGACGCGTTTGCTGATTATTTAGTGGGACGCGAATTGCTGTTTGTGGGTACCGAGCAGTGGAGCGAATTTCTCTGGGAACAATTGGCCTTTTGTCGTGCCCTGGCGCGTGTGGGCGCGCGTGGCCGTGTGCTCTATGATCGATCACTGCTGCACATGGCAGCCGAAGTGCAGCGTGGTCAACGCTGGCAACCCCCGCTCTTTGGCGTCAAGCAGAAGCCATCGGGCTGGCAGGAGAATGTTGCGCATCGGCTTCGGTTGCATGAATTGGAACCCTATCTCTATACGCCAGACGATGCTTGGCCAGTGACGGTTGGGGATGCGGTGGTCTTTCGCTTTGGTTATTTCGACTGTTTCGCGCCGCAGCAACTTCAGCGCTTTCTCCAGTGGCAGCAACAGGGTGCCACGCTACTCAATCCCGCCCAGTTTATTCTGGATAGCAAAACACTGCTTGCCGCGCTACAACTTCCTGGGATACGCCAACGTATTGCAGAAGAGCCCGCCGCTGCTTTAGCCACCTTGGATCGCTGCCTGCCTGAAACCCTCTTACTAACGCCTGACAGCGCACCTTACATTTTGACCGACAAGGATGATTGGGTGGTAAAATTTGCTGGATATGATCGGGGTCAACAGGCCTGGGGTGGTCGCAGCTTACAAATCGGCGCACAACAGACGCGCGCAAGTTGGCAGGCAACCATCCAAACGTATCTTGCCTTTGACTGGCCTGTGGTTGCCCAACGTAACCTGCCTTCGGTCCAGGTTGACATTGCCTATCATGATGCTGCCGATCAACCGCAGTGGCTATGCAAAGGGACGACGCGTCTGCGCGTCTTTCTGTTGCGCAATCAAACGCAGATCACAACGGCTGGCGCGCATATCACCGTGAGCGGTGGTGCGCAGCAAGTGGCCGAAGCAACGGATGCCGTGCAAGCACCCATACACTTTGCCGACTCGCTCATCTTGGCATAAAACGCAGGCTGTTTTTATGGAAAGGCACTACCTTGACTGAGAAAATGACTGAGAAGATGCCAGAGAAATCTACTGAGAAGCGACAACGTGAATCGAATTCTACGGCGGCAACGCGCCCTTCTTCCACTGTCTATTCTTCGCCGCCGTGGAGCCTCTCACTCAAAATTATTGTGGCGGTTGTCACAATCTTGCTGACCGCGCTGATGATCTGGCGTTTCAAAGCGCTGCTGCCAACCTTGGTCATGGCGTGCATTCTTGCCTATTTGCTCAATCCGCTTGTCAATGTAGCCACGTTGCGCCTGCGCGTTACACGTGGGGTGGCGGTGGCGATTGTCTACATCTTCCTACTACTGATTGCGATTGGTGGTGGTATCGCGCTTGGCTTTGTGGCTTTTGAGCAGGCATCTAGCTTGACGACTGACTTTTTGCCCGATTCGTTGGAAGATGCCGCCCAATTGGTACAAGAGCAGATTGGCTTGATCTCAGCGCGCCGGTTTACCGTTGGTCCCTATTCCTTTAGTTTGGCGACGCTGCCCGCCGGCATCAATTTGCAGGAGCTTGCGCAACAGGCCGTTGAGCTATTGCGCCCCCTGTTTAGCCGCAGTGGTACGTTCGCCGCGCAACTGGCACAAGCGACGATCAGCACCTTGAGCCTCTTCTTCTTGGTGATCGTGATTTCGATTTATCTGGTCAAAGATTCGCCCAAACTGTGGCAGGGGCTTACCAATCTGGCGCAGCAACCCGGCTATCGCCAAGACGCCGAACGGTTGATTGCCGACTTCACCCGCATTTGGGATGCCTATTTGCGCGGGCAGGTGATCCTGGGCTTGGTGATTGGCATCATTGTCAGCATTACCCTTTCCCTGCTGGGGGTGAGCAATGCCCTAGGATTGGGCGTGCTGTCCGGCGTGCTCGAATTTCTGCCGATTATTGGGCCGTTGGTTGGCACTGGCGCGGCTGTCTTGGTGGCTTTCTTTCAAAGTGATACGATCTGGGGTCTGCAATCCTATCAATACGCGCTGCTAATCGCCGCGGTGATGGGCTTGATTCAAGGCTTGGAAAACAACATTCTGGTGCCGCGCATTGTGGGCGACGCGTTGGATCTGCATCCGCTGTTGGTCATGATTAGCGTGATTATGGGCGCGTCGCTGGCGGGCATCTTGGGCGCGGTGCTGGCCGCGCCGGTTGTCGCCACCATCAAATTGTTGGGCAGTTATGCGTGGCGCAAAATGTTGGATCTGCCACCCTTTCCAGAGCCTTCCCCCGAACAGAGATCTGACCCGCCGGTCAGCCTAGCAATGCGCCTGGCCTGGCTGCGGGGCTGGTTGCCGGGCCAAAGTAGCGATGGCGCGCACAAACGGGCAATCACGTTGGCAAGACCCAGCGCAAGTGTCTCCAAAGCCGAGCCAACCACTGCTGACCTGCCTAGCCGTCGCGATCGTCAAAAACGGACAAAAACAAAGCGTGCATGATGGCGCGTCAATTTTACAGATAGGAATCATATTCGATGGCAACGCAAGAATTGTATCCCTTAACCTTTGATCCGGTGTTCAAGGATTATGTGTGGGGCGGGCGCAATCTGGCCGAAAAGCTGGGTCGCCAGATCCCAGATGGCATTATCGCCGAAAGCTGGGAGATCGCGGCGCATCCCAATGGCTCTAGCCTGATCAACAACGGTCCACTCGAAGGCCAAACCCTGACCGATGCCATGGCAATGTGGGGCGTCGCCTTGGTCGGCAGCAATAGTCAAGAAGCCCTGGAACTGGGCAAATTCCCGCTGCTGATTAAGCTGCTGGATGCCAATCGCTGGCTCTCGGTGCAGGTGCATCCCGACGACGCCTATGGATTGGCCAATGAAGGGGAGTTTGGCAAGACCGAGATGTGGATCGTGCTGGAAGCGGAGCCGGGGGCCGAAATTATCTATGGCTTTACCCGTGGCGTGACGGTTGAGCGCTATGCCGCCGAAGTGGCCGCCGACCGCGCCGCCGATTCGTTACACCGGTTGCCGGTGAAAAAGGGGGATGTGATCTTTGTGCCCGCGGGCGCTATCCACGCATTGGGCCCCGGCATCATCGTCGCCGAGATCCAGCAGAACAGCGACACCACCTATCGCATCTACGATTGGGGACGCCCGCGCCCGATCCATCTGCAACAATCGCTGGCCGTGCTCAATTTTGATCTGGTCGCGCCTGGCCCCGCCCAACCGCGCACCTTGATCAAAGAAGATGGCTTGCATGTTGAACAACTGGCCGTCTGTCCCTATTTCGAGACCAGTCGCATTGTTCTGCCCACCGATACTGCCTTCTATGGCCTGTGTGATGGTGCCAGCTTTGAAATCTGGGCGGTACTCGAGGGAACGGCCACCATCGAATGGGCTGGCGAGCCATTGACCCTGACCGGTATCAGTTGGGTACTCCTCCCCGCTGATCTGGGCGAATTTCAGGTGATCGCCGAAGAGCAAAGCACCCTCCTGCACGTCATCGTGCCCGATCCGGTGACAGAATAGGGTAGCAGAAACAAAGCCTGCCAGGAAGGGGGCCACATAATAGAGATATAAAGTCATTTTTTATCAGTCACCGCAAAAGGGACATACAAATTAGTCAGAGCTAGCCCAGAGGCGCGCGGTTTCAGCAAGGAAGTCATCGGGATCAGAGCGAAAGCGCTGAATGTTACGCAGGCGTTCGCGGAGGGCGTTGAGCGTCTCTGGGGATCGTCATTGTCATCATCAAAGGCAAGATAAGGGCCATAGCGCATGAGATAA
>DAOTTR010000072.1:0-2148 GCA_034437715.1 Caldilineaceae bacterium | reverse complement strand
AACATTGTGGCGCGCCGCATGGATGAGATCAAGCCAGAATCTTGGGATTACCTGATGAATGTAAATAACACAGGTGTTTTCAATACGATCCACGCCATTTTGCCGCAAATGCGCGCGCGACGGGATGGCCTCTTGATTACCATCTCGTCGATTGCCGGTGTGCGGCCTAGCGTGTTGGCCGGCGCGGCCTATAGCGCGTCCAAGCACGCCGTCAACGCGCTGATGAAGGTGATCAGCCTGGAAGAAAAGGATAACGGTATTCGTTCGACCTTTATCGCGCCGGGCGAAATCAACACACCAATCTTGGATGATCGCCCGGTGCCGGTGAGCGATGAACACAAGGCCCAGATTCTGCAACCAGAAGATGTAGCCGCCGCCGTGCTCTTTGTGGCGAGCTTGCCGCCACGCGCCCATGTGCCGGAACTGTTGATCAAGCCTATTACCCAGGCGTTTGTCTAGCGCTTGTCCATCTCGAATGACTTTCCTGCTTGACATCGCTTGACAGACTCAGTATACTGTAAGCTAGAAATACTGTAAGCTAGAAAAAATAAACAGTAACAACAACAGTGCACCGGAGGAGTACCCGCTGTGCAGATGCCAGAGAGACAAGGTCGTCGGCTGCAAGCCTTGTTCATCTAGCGGCGGGGAAGGTCGCCGGGAAGGTTGGTAGAATCAGGGTAATAGTCAATTGCTAATGGTCAATTGTCAATGACTGGTTGCATAGACGCGATCGACTCATTGACCATTAACAATTAGTCGTTGACCATTGACCATTACCCAGTTTTATCCGGGTTCGCCCGTTAGCGCGCTAGAGAGATAGGGATGGTGCGGCATGTTTGTATGGCAGCGTCTCTATAAGCAAGGTGGCACCGCGGAGAGTCGCTTCGTCCTTGAGGAAGAAGCGACTTTTTCTATGGATTTTTGATTACTGTAGCAAGGTGTCATCGATAAATTACGAGTGAAGGATGCGATCATGACCGAAATTGCCATGCCCAAGGCGTATGATCATACGCAAGTGGAGGAAGAGCTTTATCAATGGTGGGAGGCGCACGGTTTCTTCCGCCCGGAACAGCAGCTGGCGATTGGCTTGGCCGATCCGGCGGCCGAAGCCTTTGTCATCTCCATGCCGCCGCCCAATGTGACCGGCGCGCTGCACTTGGGCCATGCGATCACGAGCAGTGTCGAAGATCTGTTGACGCGCTACTACCGGATGCGCGGTCGCCCGACGCTGTGGGTGCCTGGCACCGATCATGCTGGCATTGCCACCCAAAATGTGGTGGAGCGCATGTTGGAAAAACAGGGCATCACGCGCCATGATCTAGGGCGCACACGCTTTGTCGAAGAGGTGTGGAGCTGGAAGGACGAATATCATGGGCGCATCTCGGCCCAACAACGGCGCATGGGCATCTCTTGTGATTGGCAACGCGAACGCTTCACCTTGGATGAGGGGCTGAGCGCGGCGGTGATCGAAGCGTTCATTACGCTCTACAAAGAAGGCCTGATCTACCGCGGCAATCGGCTGGTGAATTGGTGCCCACGTTGCCAGAGCGCGATTAGCGATCTCGAAGTGGAATATGAAGAGGAACAAGGCACGCTCTACACTTTCCGCTATCCGCTCAAAGAGGGTGGCTATTTGGAGGTGAGCACCACGCGCCCCGAGACGATCCTGGGTGATACCGCCGTGGCTGTGCATCCTGACGATGCGCGCTATCAGCATCTGGTGGGCAAGACTGCCATCGTGCCACTCGTGAACCGTGAGATTCCGGTGATCGCCGATGGCTATGTGGATCCAGAATTTGGTACGGGCGCGCTCAAGGTGACCCCTGGCCACGATCCGAATGACTACGAGATCGGCCTGCGGCACAACCTGCCCATGATCAACATCATGAATCAAGATGCGACGCTCAACGCCGAAGCTGGCCCCTATGCCGGGCTGGATCGCTTTGTGGCGCGTAAGCAACTGTGGGCAGATATGGCAGCGCAAGCGCTTACTGTGCGCGAAGAACAGCGTATGCACCAAGTCGGCCACTGCCAGCGCTGTAACACAATTGTGGAGCCGTTGCTCAGCGAACAGTGGTGGGTGAAGATGCAGCCGCTGGCCGAGCCAGCCATCGCAGCCGTGCGCAATGGCGATATCAAGATTGTGCC
>DAOTTR010000071.1:0-4905 GCA_034437715.1 Caldilineaceae bacterium | reverse complement strand
CAGTAGAAAGAAATAAGTATCCAGTAGGGGCGGCTTGCAGCCGCCCGTTCGCAGCGAGCCAAACGCGGGGCGGCTGCGCGGCCGCCCCTACGCATGATTTTGTTGGGCAAGCGCTCGATACTTATTTCTTTGAAAGCGCCTTACACGAAAGATCTTGCGCACCCATCACAACTTAGTTAACAAAACACTAGTACAGTTGGGCGGAAATAACCATACTATTCTCCGGTGAATCAGTGGTGAATCAGTGGTGAATCAGTAGTGAATCAGTAGGACAGTGAGACAGTACAAACACTGTTCTACTGTCCTACTGATTCACTGTCTTACTTACGCCCAAGTGTACTAGTACAGTTGGGCGTAGATACCACGGCAGTTAATCAGGCACGTTACTCGTGTACATCATGGTAAAAATAGGGTACCTTATTTACGCCGGGATCTACTAGGCTCACCCGCAGGCAAGCCATCACCTATGCTGAATAGATATAGCCATTATACGCCGATTTGCCAGGATTGCAGTAAGGCTTCCCCACTATACCCCGGCAGCAAGGCAGCAAACGGTATATTTGACAAAGTAGACGCTTCACTCCTACAATCAGGGGGACAGAGAGTGCCGTAATTGTATTGTAAGCACTAGGGTCAGTAGACGAAGCCGGATATCCCCATGCCCATCTTGAACGTCAAGCAAAAAAACTTCAAAGATGCCCTCAAAAACTACTATGTAGAAATTAATGATTTGAGCCAATTGCGCCTCTTTAGTGAAGGCGCGGTCTCACCGGCCTTTGCGGCACTGTTGCGCGCCTGTGCCAAACAATGCCATTGGACATTGGCCGAGCAGTACATCCTCAAGCGCGAGGGACGCACCTTGCGCGTGGACGGTGCGCTGGTGGACGCGTTCAATCTGGTGCATGGCTATTGGGAGGCCAAGGATAGCCAGGACGATTTGGCGCGCGAGGTGCAAAAGAAATTCCAGGTGGGCTATCCGCGCGACAATATTCTCTTTCAAGCACCAGCGCAGATTATTCTCTGGCAGAATGGGCGCGAAGTACTACGTAGCAATATTACGCAACCAGCGCAATTGATTGAGGCATTGCGCGCCTTCTT
Organism: Caldilineaceae bacterium; assembly: GCA_034437715.1. Taxonomy (GTDB): domain Bacteria; phylum Chloroflexota; class Anaerolineae; order Caldilineales; family Caldilineaceae; genus JAHBVH01. The sequence continues at coordinate 3,807 of DAOTTR010000071.1, read as the reverse complement.
TGAATATCAACCGCCAGCCTATGAACAGTGGGGCCAAGCTGTGCTTGAGTTCAAAGACCGCGTCACCGAAATCGCGCGCGGGCTGCTGGCAATTATCGAAAAAGAACGGCGCGAGAATCGACGTTTTATCGACGCTTTTACGGCGTTTACCGAACTCTGTCGCAAGGCGATCAACCCCAATCTGTCGGCCCAGGCAGTCGAAGAGATGTTGATCCAGCACATGCTCACCGAGCGCATCTTTCGCACAGTCTTTAACAATGCGGACTTTGTCGAGCGCAACGTGATCGCCCATGAGATCGAAAAGGTGATCCAGGCGTTGACGGCGCGCCAATTCAGCCGCAGCGAATTTCTCAAGCCACTCGACCGTTTCTACGCCGCCATTGAACGCACGGCAGCCACGATTGATGACTTTTCGCAGAAGCAAGCCTTTCTCAACACGGTCTACGAAAACTTTTTCCAGGGTTTTTCGGTGAAAGTGGCCGACACGCACGGCATTGTCTACACGCCGCAGCCAATTGTCGATTTTATGGTGCGCTCGGTGGAGGAGCTGTTGGGGCGTGAATTTGGCCGCTCGCTTTCGGATGCGGGCGTGCATGTGCTCGATCCCTTTGTGGGCACGGGCAACTTTATGCTGCGGATTATGCACGCCATCAAGCGCACACGGCTGGAAGCGAAGTACAAGGCGGAATTACACTGCAACGAGGTGATGCTGCTGCCCTATTACATTGCCGCCATGAACATCGAACACACCTACTACGAATTGACCAACCAATACGCGCCCTTTGACGGTATCTGTCTGGTGGACACCTTTGAGTTGGCCGAGGAGGCGCAGGGCACGTTTTCCTTTCTGACCGCCGAGAACAGCGAGCGTGTGCAACGCCAGAAAGACGCGCCGATCTTTGTCGTGATCGGCAATCCGCCCTACAACGCGGGTCAAGTTAATGAGAATGACAACAACAAGAATCGCAAATATCCCACGCTGGATCGGCGCGTGAGCGAAACCTATGCCAGAGATTCAGCCGCCACCAACAAAAACGCGCTCTCCGATCCCTATGTCAAAGCCTTCCGTTGGGCGTCGGATCGGATTGGTGAGGAAGGGATCGTGGCCTTTGTCACCAACAACAGTTTTGTGAATGACATTGCCTTTGACGGCATGCGCAAACAATTGGCGCAAGATTTCGACCAAATTTATATTCTGGATTTAGGGGGCAACGTGCGCAAAAATCCCAAGTTATCGGGCACCACCCATAATGTTTTTGGCATTCAGGTGGGGGTTAGTATTACTATATTAATCCGCAAACGACCTAAGCAAAGCTGAAAATCGAGTGGCGTAAAAATTTATCATAGCCGAACTGACAAAAATTGTGACATTGTATGAACCAGACCCGCAAGAGTGGGATTTAAGTTTTACGCAGAGGAGATGAAATGTTTCAATGTGATGTCTGTGGTGCCACTGAATTTCATGAGGAAATGGTCGCTGAGGTGTTTCTAATCGATGGCAAACGTGTATTGGTCGAAGATATTCCAGCGCAGGTATGTACCCATTGTGGTGAACCAATCTTCAGCCGCACGACAACGGAAAAGGTACGCCGCTTGGTCCATGGCGCGGCGACGCCAAGCAGTGTGGTGCAGATGGAAGTCTACGAGTTTGCTTAAATCCGCTGGATGAGATGATGAACATGGCAACAATTCACTACGCGCGCCTAGATGAATTTTGGCGCAAACAAGAGAAATATGACTTTTTGGAGCAACACGAACATGTGGGCAACGTTGACTGGCAAGCAATCGCGCCCGACAAGCATCATCTGTGGCTGACCGAGGGCATGCACGATGAGTTTGAGACGTTTTTGCCGATGGGAACTAACCAAACAAAGGCTGGACAAGCGCAAGATGCCATCTTCAGCTTGTTTAGCAACGGTGTGAAGACTAATCGTGATACATGGGCATATAATTACAATCCAGAGCAGTTAACGGCAAATATTCAGCGACTTATCAAGACATATAATGACGAACTATACCGCTGGCAAAGAATCTCTCCAACGCCGAATGTTGACGATTTTGTGGTCAATGACCCTGAGCAGATTAGCTGGTCAGAAGGGTTAAAGGCTTATTTGCAACGTCAGGTTGTGCTTTCCTACAATTCTGTCAATCTACGTAAATCTCTCTACCGGCCATTTACGCAGATGTATCTATACTTTGATAAGTATCTGGATGAACGCAGATATCAAATGCCTTTCATTTTTCCTACAATAGCTACAGAAGCTAGAAATCAGGCAATATGTGTACCAGGAAACGGAGGACGTACAAATTTCTGGACATTTATTTCATGCCAAATTCCAAGCTTGTCTTTAACTTCAATTGATACTAACCAATGCTTCCCCTTCTACACCTACGCCGAAGACGGCAGCAACCGGCGCGAAAACATTACGGATTGGGCGTTGGCGCAATTTCAGCAGCGCTACGGCGACAGCAGCCAAGCCCCCCTGACCAAATGGGACATTTTCCATTACGTCTACGCCTTGCTCCATCACCCCGACTATCGCACAAAATATGCTGCCAATCTGCGGCGGGAATTGCCGCGCATCCCGTTTGTGCAAGATTTCTGGGCCTTGGCGCAGGCCGGGGCGCGCCTGGCCGCGATCCATGTCCACTACGCAACACAGCCCGCATATCCGCTCACCGTTGTCGAAAAGCCCGATCAAGCGCTGGACTGGCGCGTCGAACGGATGAAACTGAACAAGGAAAAAACCAGCCTCATCTACAACAATTTTCTCACCCTGGATGGTATCCCACCCGCGGTATTTGATTATAAATTGGGCAACCGTTCGGCGCTGGAATGGATCGTCGATCAATATCAGGTGAGCGTAGACACGCGCAGCGGCATCACCAACGATCCCAATCAGGCAGACGATCCCCAAGCCATCGTGCGCCTGATCGGCCAGGTGATCACGGTGAGTTTGGAAACCGCGCAGCTTGTGAATGGCCTGCCGCCGTTGGTAGTGTTGGAAGAAAATTTTTAGAGCTTGGCTCGCTGTTGTATACTGGTCAGGACTTACGCAATTACTCCTGGGCACCCAGAGGGTTCCCGCAGCATCCTGCTGGCTGCCGCCAGGATGGCAGTGCTCCCGGCTGCGTAAGTCCTGCTGGTAATAGCGAAAAAGATTATTCAGGAGTAATGTAGAATGACTCAATTACCAGACACGATCACTGTTCAAAATGTCACTGTTCAAAATGTCACTGTTCAAAGCGTCTTAGCGCTGACCCGTTATCTCTCGAACGAAGACCGGCGTTGGTTGGGCGCGCTGCTCAGCCGGCTCGATAATGCACCTTTGCCCGAACAGGCTACGCTCGATGAGGCCGTTGCTTTCTATCTAGTACAGTTGGGCGTAGATACCACGGCAGTTAATCAGGCACGTTACTCGTGTACATCATGGTAAAAATAGGGTACCTTATTTACGCCGGGATCTACTAGTCGCTTGGTCGCTTAGTCTCCTTGTCTCCCTGTTTTGTGTCTCCTTGTCTCGCACCTCCTGTCTCACTCGTAATCCTACGTACGAAAAACGATGGTAAAGCACTGTCTATCCGTCACTTGCCGTAGGTCATTGCGTCGAGATATGTAGACTTTTCCGTGATATACTTACGCAATATGTCCTATTTTGTGCCGTAATCTACCAAAACTTTTGTCGCATCAACCGGATCTCATGTGGTTGACAGCGTCGAATCAATTCGACGCCTGCTATGCCAAACCTGCTTAAGCAGGTTTTTCGTGGCAGCCGCCGGTTTCAACCGGTGGTATCCTTGTCAACC
>DAOTTR010000070.1:0-8330 GCA_034437715.1 Caldilineaceae bacterium | reverse complement strand
AGTAGGGGCGGCTTGCCGCCGCCCGTTCGCAGCGAGCCAAACGCGGGGCGGCTGCGCGGCCGCCCCTACGCATGATTTTGTTGGGCAAGCGCTGGTTACTTATTGCTTTGAAAGCGCCTAAATAGACCAATGGTAGTCCAGTGAGACAGTGAGACAGCCACTGACTCACTGTCTCACTGTCTCACTTACGCCGCTCTGGACTAGCCATGTCAAGGTACGCGAAAAGGGTGAGCCAGCGGCTCACCCTTTTCGCGTTAATTTGGTTTTAGCCGCGTGGCGACAATCCTACTCAACCGTTGCTTCTAGAACCTCGCCGGTTTCGCGGTCGATCAAGACGGTGGCGACTTGGTCGCTGGTGGTCAGTTCTACCACCCACACATCCCGGCCATTGCGTTCTTCTTGGGTAACGACGCGGTCCAAGATTCGACTATCCAGCAGATCTGCCACGGCATCAACCGCAATCTCTAGCGCCTGCCGTGGGCTTACAGGTCCAGCGGCTTCCTGCTGGGTCGCAACAATGCCAGGGCGTGAACCCAACACGACATCCAGTTTAATCTCTTCGCCGTCACGCAACACGGTTAGGGTGACGGTCTGGCCTGGTGTGGTCTTGGTGACCAGATAGCCAACCAGTTCTTCAAAGCGGCGCACGGCTAGCTCATTGATGGCGGTGACAATATCGCCACCTGTGCCCAGGGTTGTGCTATCGGCGCGCACCGATTGACGAATGCCCTGTAAGCCCGCCGCTTCGGAGGGGCCACCGGACACTACTTCGGCGACATAAACGCCGGTGAGCGTGTTGGGCAAGTCCAGTGCCCGTGCGACTGTGGCGTCAATGGTGCGCCCGCTGAGGCCCAGATAAGCATAATCAAATTTGCCATCTTGAATCAGCGCCGGCACCACACGTTGCACAATCGAGGCGGGAATTGTAAAGCCAACGCCCGAATTGCTGCGTACGGCGGACTCGATCGCAAAGTTGACGCCCACCACTTCACCGACTAGATTGATCAGTGGGCCGCCCGAGTTGCCAGGGTTAATCGCGGCATCCGTCTGGATAATTTCTGGCAGTGTATAGGTGCTGCTGCCCAAATTACCCACCGGCATCCCACGCCCAATCGCGCTGACAATGCCGGTTGTCATTGTGCCGTCCAGCCCAAAGGGATTGCCCATAGCGATCACGGTGTGGCCCACACGCAGGCTATCTGGGGCGGCAAGTGGTAGGGGGCGCCAATCGAAGTTGTCGGGCGGCGTCACTTTGAGCACCGCCAGATCGGCCTGTGGATCTGTGGCAACCACTTCGGCATCGGCCCAGTAGCCGTTGTGGAAAATGACGGTTACTTCCTCGGCATCCTCCACCACATGGTTGTTGGTGACAATATGACCTTCATTATCATAAATGAAACCAGAGCCCTGCCCTTGTTGCAGGGGTGTTTCATCCTGGGGGAGATTGAAACCTGGAATCCGTGAGGCAGAGACGCGGCTGGTCACCTGGATGCTGACGACAGAGGGCGTGATCTGTTCGTAGAGATTCGCCAGTGAATCCTGATCGGCGAGCAGCGAAGAATCGATCTGCAAGGTTTGTGCTTCATAGAAGCGCGTGTTGCCCAGCGCGGCAGGTTTGGCATTGACCGCCACGCTGCTCCAGAGCAAGGGTGCATACCAGGCGCCGAGGACAAGCGTCATCACCAAGAGCAGGATACCATAGAGCCGTTTTCCGCTGGCCCGGCGTATCCGTTTTTTTTCTGGTTGTTCAATAAGTTGATAGGGAGAGAACTGATTCGACATTCGCAAACTCCTTTGCAATGGAAACATTGCATTTGTTGATAATAGGACTTACGCAAATTGATTGTGCCATCAGAGAGCTTTAGGGTCTGGTAGACCCTAAAGCTCTGGCCAGTGCGTAAGTTCTGGATACATTACTCGGGTGGTATGCCGACACAACCAAACGTTGACGTTTGTCTATCCGCATTACCGCTATAATCTCAGTATAAAGGCCATATTTTAATTTTGTCTGAAGAATACATGAGAGGTTGGTGAATAGTAAGCCGCCAACTTCCGGCGTTGGGCTGCTTGTTATGTTACAAACATGACAGGCAGCCCAACACTTACCCGTGACACTTTACCCATCCAAAACTTCGGTTGCTTTTACGCCCGCTTATACTAATTGCCGGTTTCGGTGCCGGTCGTGCCCTCAGTTAGCTGGAATAACTGCTGGAGCGTGGCTTGTAGAATCTCCATTTGTGCGCCATAGCTGCTCCAGTCGCCATTGCGGAGTGCGCTTTGGGCCTGGGCATAGGCATCATTCGCCCGCACGATCAACCCTTCGACGGTTTCATCGGTCATATCGATCGGGGCGGCTACCGGGGCGGTGGGGGTCGTTGTATCGAGCGATTGCCCGCCAGCTAGCTCGGCAAAGCCGGCATCGGACAAGATCTCGTTGCCGAAGAGCCGCGCCAGGGCTAACCCCAGATTTTCCTCCATGACCACCGTGTCCGCCGTGGCCAGGATGACGCGCTGCAACTCGGGAATTTGCCCATTTTCGGCCTGTAGATAGAGCGGTTCGACATAGAGCAAGCTGGACCTAATGGGAATGACCAACAAGTTGCCGCGGATGACCGTGCTATTCTGTTGATTCCATAAGGTCAACTGCGCACTGATTTCGGGATCCTGATCGATGCGTGCCTCGATCTGTTTGGGGCCATAGAAGAGCGTATCCTTGCCAAATTCATAGACAACCTTCTGTCCATAGCGCGCCGGATCATTCTCTGCTGCCAGCCACGCGATCATATTTTCGCGGTTGGCAGGCGTAAACGGCAGAATCTGGATAAAACCCAACTCGTCGCTGCCCGGTAACTCCATGAGCACGTAGTAGGGTTCCATATTCTGAAGTTGGTTGTTATAAAGCTCCTGCGGCCAAGCCCATACATCTTCCTTGTTGTAAAACTCGACCGGATCGGTCATGTGATAGGTGCGGAAGACTTCGGCCTGTACCGAAAAGAGATCATTGGGATAGCGAATATTGTCCTGCAAGTCGGCGGGCATGGCACTAAAGGGCTGGAAGAGATCGGGGAAGATACGCATATAGGCCGCAATGATCGGCTCCGTCGCGTCCATGACATAGAACGTCATCGCGCCGGTGTAGGCATTCGTCACGACCTTCACCGAGTTGCGGATATAATTGAGGTTGCCCAATGGCGCGCTGTAGGGAAAGCGATTGCTCGACGTATAGGCATCTTGGAACCAAAAGAGCCGGCCATCATCGCTAATCACAATATAGGGATCGGCGTCATAGAGCAGGAAAGGGGCAACCAGTTGCACGCGCTCCTCAATGTTGCGCCGCCATAGCAATTGGCTGTCTGGATTGATGTCGCCGTTGAGCAACAGATTGGGGTCGGCAAAATCCAGCGCAAAGAGCAGCCGTGCGCCCCAGCTCATGTCAATGCCGGTGTCGGCACTGAAGCGTGTAGTCACATTTTGCTCGCCGCTGGGATAATCGAATTCGGGTTCAGTTGTGCGTGCGATTACATATTCACTGGGTTTTTCACCAAAGTAGATCTGTGGCTGCGTAATCGTGATCGGGCCGGTGGGCGGCAGATCTTTGAGCAGAAATTCGGGTAACCCATTGCTGGTCACTTGAGCGACGGGCGAGGCCGCGACCCCATAGCCGTGCGTATAGACCAAGCGGCGATTGACCCATGTCTGGGCAGTGGTATTGAGCTTTTCGGGTGCTAGTTCGCGCGCCGCCAACATTACCTGGCGCACCTCACCGTTGATCGTGTAGCGGTCCACATCAATGTCATTAAATTCATAGTACTGGCGCAGCGCCTGGATCTGATTATAGGTTTGCAGCAGTGGGCGGTAATCCCACAAGCGAATGTTCCGAATCGTCTCTGGCTCAGCTTGCAACGCTTCGACGGTCAGTGGCTCCGAGGCATCGTAGTTGATAGACTCAATCTCGTGTAGGTCAAACGCTTGGCGTGTAAAGGCAATACTGTTGGCAATATAGGGCCGTTCCAGATTTAGCTCGTTGGGGCTTACCCGAAAACGCTGTACAAACCCAGGATAGACATTGCCCGCCAAAATACCCACGACAAACCACACGATCAACAGCAGGGCGACAGCGCGCCAGGCACGTCGTAGATAGGCCGTTACCACCAGCAAAATCGCTGTAAGCACCGTCACCAAACTGAGCAGATTGTAGGCCGGCAGTTGGGCGTTGACATCGGTATAGCCGGCTCCGGTCGCCGCGCCGCGCTCGCTATAGACCAGTTGATAGGCATCCAGTCGATATTGCCAAGCGATCAACAGCAGTAGAAACGCCCCCAGAATGCACAAATGTGCCAGTGCCGGCGTACGGATTTCCCAACTGCGCCAGCCCAAGCCATAGACTGCCGCCGTGGCGATTGTGGTCAATAACCCAGCAACAAAGAGCCAGGTGCGCAAGCCTTGCCAAAAGGGCAGGGTGAAAACGAAGAAACTTACATCGCGATTAAAGACGGGATCGGCAAGATTAAAATTCGCTTGATTCAGATAGAGCAGCACCGTTTGCCATGTACCAGACGCGCTTGCACCAAACATCAACGCAACGAGCGCGCCAAAGAAGAGAATAATTGCCGTAATGCGCAGGCGCAGCGCCGCGGCAATCGGTTCGATCACCGTGCCGGCAAAGCCACGCGGCTCAATGCGCCGGGCAATCACAATGTTGATGGCCAAAAAGATCCAAAACGTCAGTGCCGCCACCAAAAAGAGGCCAGATGATGACCAGAGCCGCGTAAAGAAAATCGGTGTATAGCCCAGGCTATCATACCAAAACCAATCGGTATAGAAGCTGAGAAAGCGACCAAAGAAGAGCAGAATCAGCACGGGCAGCAAAATCCAGAGAAAGCGCCGACCATTAAACTGGGGCAATTCGACGCCACTTCGGCCCGTAGGTGGAATTCCCCCACTGGCAGGTTGCGGCTGTTGTGCGCTGGCATTACGCTCCAAATTTTCTTCCAATGAGCGAATTAGATCGGCAAAAGGGTCATCATTACGCATGAAATTAATCCTTGTGTAGCAGTGAAGCTATCTATTTTCAAACAACGGCCAGACGAAACCGCCAGGCGTTGCACAGAAATGACGCGAGGAATAGAGAAAAGCGGCGCGCGGGCCGGGCGTGGTATTGTCGATATCGTATGATTCGGGTATGTAACCGTAACTTGCCTCTTTGCGCGCTATCGATCAACGTTGACCTTGCGTTACTTGAATACGGAATCGCTACTCATTGATAGGGTTGGAAGGTCACGCTCATAGTATAACAAAACAATGAAGAAATTGGTAGGAACGCATCCCCGATTGTTGCGTTGACGCTATCATTGCTCGAATCTGGCTTGCCGTTTGCCAAGGCTTGAATCACTTTATGGGTTAAGCCATTCGCTGCTATAATCACCCTATGCAAGAATCATCCTGGCCCGACCCACTCCATCGCCCAACATCGTCGCAAGTTGAGATGTTGTTAACGAGCTTTTGGCAATTGCTACACGATCTGCCCGATCTGCTGCGCCGCCAAGAGCATCTGTTGGCCGATCACCTGACCACTCAGTTACGTAGCGTAGTAATCGAGATGATGTTGGCACTCAACGGCATTCAGTGGCCGGTGGGCACACGCCAGCTCAATCACTACCTGAGCGCCAGCCAACGTGCGGCCATTGAAAAAACCATGATCGCGCCCACGGTGAGTGCCGAAAGTTGGATTGGCCGCGCCGTCGCCCTGGTCGTCATCTATCGCTGGTATGCCCCGCAACTTGTCGAAAAGTTTGGCCTTGTCTATCCGCAGCAACGCGAAGCGGACGCGTGGGCATTGTTGCAACGCGAGGTGCCCGACTGGCCCCTCGCCGTGACCACCGAGTAGGCCTGATCCGCTATGCTACGTATCACTTTTGTCGCCCCATTTGGGCTGGGCCAAAAAACCACCGTTTGGGCGCGCACCCTGCCATTGGCGAGCGCATTAGCCAGCCAGGGCCATGCCGTCGCGGTGGTGATTCCGCCGTGGGATACGCCCGCAGATGCCGGTAAAAGTTGGGTGGATCAAGGTGTGCAGGTGGTGAATGTGGCCTTAACCGGCGGCCTACCCGCGACGGTTGCACGCATGGTGCGCCAGATCGACGCGTTGCAGCCGCAGATCGTGCATATTGTCAAGCCGCGCGCCTACGCCGGTCTGGTGCAGTGGCTTTTATGGCAACGGCGACGTCTACAGGGTCACGGGCCACGCATTGTGCTGGATGTGGATGATTGGGAACAGGCATGGGCGGCGATTAATCACTATCATCCCTTGGTGGCACGCTTTCTGGCGTGGCAGGAAGAATGGGGCATTCGCCATGCCGATGGCATCAGCGCGGCCAGCCACTGGTTGATGGCGCGGGTGCATCACTATGCGCCGCAAATGCCGGTTTGTTATCTGCCCAACGGCGTAGTGCCACTTGTGAAGGGCGACGTCGCGCAGCCAAACTCGCCATCAGTCCCTGCCCTTGGCGGGGCAGAACAAGTCTTGTTTTTTAGTCGCTACGTGGAAGTAGCGCCAGCGTGGTTGGCAGACTTTTGGTTTGCGTTGACGAAACTGCGTCCGGCGGCCAAGCTCACAATCTTCGGCGATCCATTGGCCCCAGAACGGCTTGCGCTTTTTCAACAGGTCATGGAAGTGCAGTGCCCATCTGTGGCGGCTCAAGTGACCTGGTTAGCTTATGATGCCGCGCGCACGCAAGCGTTGTATGCCCAATCTGCCTGTGCAATTTTCCCATCCAGTAAAACGCCGCTGCACGAGGCCAAATGCAGCGTGCGGCTGGCGACCACCCTATTGCATGGCGTGCCGGTGGTCGCCAGTGCCGTGGGGGAACAGGCCCATTATGGTGCGGCGGGCGCGGCGCACCTCGTGCCGGCGGACGCAACACCCGCGGCATTTGCCAGCGCCGTCGCCCAAATGCTGACCACGCCACTGCTGCGTACCGATCTGCGTGAACGGGCACAGCAGCATCTACTAGAAACCTACCATTGGGCAAAACTGGGCGTGCAACTTGAAAATTTCTATACGGGCGCTGTCCGCGGATTTTAGGAGCAGATTGAACGGACATGGATTGCGAATCCGTTCTTCGAGCAACTGCAAACGGGAACGGATGATTAAAAAATCCGCTCCATCCGATCCCCGAATTCGTTGACAGCTCACCCCGGCAAGGGCAGGCGGGGATATTTGCGGTCGTCAGCGGTGCCATCGGCTTGGCGGCGCGCGGCTTCTTCGGCCACTTCGGCTTCAAATTGTTTACGGGCACGATAACGTTGGCGCTCTTTGGCGTGCCACAAGCTGGCATCAATACTCTTGACCACGGGCCGCGCCAGGACAATATAGCCCGTGTGGCCGGTCATGGTATCCTGCGGGCGCAAGCGATCGGGGACGGGTTTGTAGCCGCGTAAGAGCACTTCGTCCACTGTAATATCGACAAAATGTTCCCGTTCCAGCGCATAGAGCAACTCGCTCACCTGATTCGTGGTGGGCAACAGGCTGCCAAAGAATCCGCCAGGGCGCAACGCGGCGCGCACTTGATCCAGAAAGCGCCACGGCTCGCGCAGATCGAGCACCAGGGCATCCACATCTTCTTGTTGAAAGCCATCTTCGACCGAACCATGAAAGCTTTGTACGTATGGTTGTAATCCAACCCGCTCTAGGTTGCGTTGCGCCAGTTGATAGTTGTCAATGCGCGCTTCATAGGTGTAGACCACGCCGGTTGGGGCCACGGCCCAAGCTAATGCTACCGTCAGACCACCACTGCCCGTACCGGCCTCGATCACACGACAGCCGGCGCGCAAACTCAGCCGGTGCACCAGATAGGCTGCATCTTTGGGATAGATGATCTGTGTGCCGCGCCGCAGATGGGTCATCAGATCGCCCAAGCCCGGCACCAACAGCAACGCCGATTGCCCCATCTGGCTGCGCACTTCGTCGCCCCAAGCACGCCCGATCAGATCATCATGCATGTAGATGCCCTGATGCGTATGCATCTGCTGGCGCGGCTGTAGCGTAATGAGATAGCGTTTTTGATCGGCCGTGGACAACAGCACAAGATCGCCAATGGCGGTCTGCCGGGTGTGGGGGCGAAACCAACTGGATGCTTCTAGTTGAGCAGATGGAATAGGGTCGGTCAAAGTAATCTTCGCAATCTTGACTGGGTAGACAAATAAATCGCGCAATCAGTGCTGCCGATTGCCGCTCAGATCTTGCATTATACTGTCTTTACCTGTGAAAGGAAATTTTGGAGTTGACACAAGCAATAAGCCCGTGTAGAATGCCCTTGCAAAGATAAACC
>DAOTTR010000069.1:0-1869 GCA_034437715.1 Caldilineaceae bacterium | reverse complement strand
ATTCACCTATTATTCCAACCCTTTTATTTTTTGCAATAGCTGTTCCTGCCCTGCAAGCTGCCAATTTTCAATTAACTCTCTATGGCGCAACTCTGCCCAGGCAAGGATAAGATTTTGTTTATGATTATACTTCTTTTTATGCAATTTTAAGTAAACTCAATATAATGCGCCATTATGAATAATGATTTAAGACAAAAGTTGCTCTACTCAATCGTCTTTGCGCTGTTGATCTACATTGCCTTGATCTTGTGGAACGATTCTCAGCAGCTTGCGGCGGCCCTCACCAACTTCCCGTGGCACTGGCTACCCGCCGTGATCGGGCTGACACTGGTCAACTATGGGGGGCGGCTCTTCAAATGGCAATGGTATCTTGACCTGCTCGGCATCGAGATTGCACGCCGTGACAGCGCTCGCATCTTTGGCGTGGGCATGTTGATGGTGATGACCCCGGGCAAGGCCGGTGAGTTTCTAAAGAGTTATATGGTGAAGAATGTCACTGGCACGCCGATGAGTGTCAGCGCGCCAATTGTGCTGGCCGAGCGTATGACCGACGGCATTGCCATGTTGCTGCTGGCCAGCGTCGGTCTCTTTGCCTTCCCCGACCCAACGGCGCGCTGGATTGCCGGTTTGATCTTCACGGGTTTTGTAGGCGCGATTATCATTATTCAAATTCGTCCGTTGGCGCTTTGGTTGCTCAATTTTGGCAAACATCTGCCCGTAGTCAAGCGTTTTGCCGGCCATCTCTACAGTTTTTATGAGAGTAGTTATCTGATCTTCAAGCCACGCAATCTGCTGATCTCGTTGACGATTGGTTTGATCAGTTGGGGCGCTGAGGGGCTGGCCTACTTTGTGGTTTTGGTCGGCTTTGGTATGCCGGCAACCTTAGAAAATGTGTTGGTGGCACTCTTTATCTTTTGCATCAGCACCGTAATCGGTGCGGTCTTTGCCATGCCCGGTGGGTTGGGCGGCGTGGAAGGCAGCCTGCTGGCGCTGAGTGTGCGTCTGCTCGGTTTTGCCGCCGCCACCGCCACTGCCGCGGCGCTGCTGGTCCGTTTCTGCACGCTCTGGCTAGGCGTGGGCATCGGTGTGGTCTGCTTCTTGCTGTGGCCTTATCTGCTGGCTAGCGCTGACAGTGTGCGGCGTCAACCGGTGGTGACGGCGGATTGAACAAACCTACGCGCTTTTCCCCCGCTTGATCCTCTTTTTTGACGTTTGACCTTTGCCCCCATCCTGCATATAATAAAAGCCCTTATGCCCATTACTCGGCTTGCTGCCAAGCCTGCCGCCGCACCTGCATTGGTGTCAATCCGGTGGCTTCCTTGACTCGGCGTGAGAAATGGTAGCTTGTTTTGAAGCCGCAACGTTGGGCGATTTGCTCCACGGTCAGCCCGGTTTGCTCCAGCAATTCGAGCCCCATTTTGACCCGTTGATGCCAGACATAGGCGAGGGGCATTTGTCCTGCCTCGCTGCGAAAGAGGCGGATCAAGTGCGTAGGTGTGATCGAGACGACCTGGGCAAGTTGATCGAGGGTGAGCGGCTCACCAAGATGCAGCGTCGCATAGCTCTGCACCTGTTCGACGACGAAGATGATGATTGAAGTAGAACCCTTGGTAAATTACCCAAGCAGAAAGGACCTTCACCGATGCTTATGCAGACAAGCGAAACCGACGCAGCAACGCCTACGTTAACCCGAACGATCAGGCCGGCAAGTGCCCCCGTGCGCTCACCGACCCCGATTAGCCAGGGTAGTGCAGTTACGATCACCGACGAACATGCTAATTTCTACCGTGAGAATGGGTATTTGGTGATCGAAAATGCCCTCAGCGCTTACGAAGTAGACGCGCTGCGCCAGGAGACGGTGCGGATCTG
>DAOTTR010000068.1:0-7944 GCA_034437715.1 Caldilineaceae bacterium | reverse complement strand
GATCGTGAGGGCGGCGCGTACTATGAACGGTCGTGGCAGGCCGCGATTGGTAGCCAGCCCAACTGGATTATCATCACAAGTTTCAACGAATGGCCGGAAGGTACCTATATCGAGCCCAGCGCGGCCTTTGGCGATCAATATTTGCAACTCACAGGCCGCTGGAGCCAACAGTTTAAAGCGGGCGGTCCGATCCAAGCGGCCCAAGCACCCAGCGCACCGGCCGAGATTCCAGCAGCCCCCGTCGAGCCGACACCTATCCCCACGCCTGTGCCCGAACCAGATATTCCAACTGCCTATGTGCAGGTAGAAGTATTGAATCTGCGCGCCGGGCCGGACACCACTTTTGCGCTGGCCGGACGCGCCAATACAGGAACAGCCTTGCCAATTGTCGGACGCGATCCAGCCTATCCGGCCTGGTGGCAAGTGCGCGCCGCCACAGACAACGGCGAGGCTGTCGTGTGGGTCTTTGGCGAGTTGGTGCGCACCGCTGGTCCCATGGCAGGTATACCGGAAGTTACGGCACCCGTTGCTGTCGTGGAAAGCAGCGTAGCATCGTCGGCAACCCCGCTGCCAACAGAGAGCACAGCAGAAGCTACAGTTGCCGAAAAGGTGTTGCCGGATGCCGAAAAACCGACCTTTCAGCCGCGTTTATCGCAACAGTGAGCCAGCTGTCGATTGGTTGTGGTGTTGTGGGTTTACTTTCGAGACGCGCTCAACCAGCTATCGCTATACGTAACCAAGAGGATTGCTATCTATGTCTATCTCAACCGCGGTCTTGGCACCTTCTGCGGCCTATGCCCAGTGTTCTCTGCATGATGATATTGAACATATTCTAATTGATGAAACGGCTTTACAGCAGCGCGTCCAAGAACTAGGTCGGCTCATCAGTCAGGAATATAAAGGCAAAGATCTGTTGCTGATCTCTGTGCTCAAGGGCAGTCTGATCTTTCTGGCCGATCTGATGCGGGCGATTACGATTCCCCATGCAATTGATTTTATGGCGACGAGCAGCTATGGCGCAGAAGTGACCAGCAAGGGGGTTGTGCGCATTTTGAAAGATCTCAATGAGCCAATTGCCGGGCGCAACATTATCATTGTAGAAGACATTATCGACAGCGGCAATACCCTGAGCTATCTATCACGCATTTTGCAAGAGCGTGCGCCCGCCACCATTCGGATCATGACCTTGCTAGACAAACCCGAACGGCGCGAAGTAGACATCCCCGCCGACTGGGTCGGCTTTTCGATTCCCAATCACTTCGTCGTCGGCTATGGCCTGGATTATAATGAAATTTACCGCAATCTTCCCTATATTGGCGTCCTTAAGCCAAGTGTATATACCCAAGTTGCCGAGTAAGCCAGTGCGCAGCACTTTTGCCAAAGTCAAGCCTTGGACACTGCTGGTGTTGATTAGTATTTGGGCAGCCCTGGTATGGGGGTTCTCGGTGAGTATGAGCGGCAGCGTCTATGCCCAAGGCGATGTGGGTTCCTACACCGTACAGAGCGGCGATACACTTTTTCTCATCGCCCAGCGCTTTGGTGTTGCGGTCGATACACTTGCGGCTGTCAACAACTTGGCCGATCCCAGCCTGATCAGTGTTGGGCAGATCCTGCTCATCCCTGGAGCAGATGCGGCCTTGGACAGTGCAGCGACGACGCGTGCCCAAGCACGGCCCGGCGATACCTTGGATAGAGTTGCGCTACGCTACGGTCTAGCGCCAGAACTCCTGACGACGCTCAACGGCATTAGCCTGACCACGCGACTTTTTCCTGGCCAGCCAATCTTGCTACCAGCCGGTACAACCGAGCCAGCCTTACGCTTTGGCGTGATCGATCAAGTCATGGCCCCCGATACGCTGATCCAAGGGCGCACAGGTCGGCTAGAAGTACACAGCCAGCGCCCCCTTGCCGTAGCCGCAACGTGGAGTGACCGTACCTTGGCCTTCACCCAATTACTCACCGATAGTCTGCAACAGTTTGCGTTGTTACCTGTACACCCGCTCCAAGAGCCAGCCGCATATACCCTGACGCTGACCTACACAGCGGCCAATGGACTGCCCTTGGTCCACCGCCAATTGATCAATGTCGCGCCGGGTGACTATATCAGTCAACTGATTGACTTGCCGGATGACAAAGGCAAGTTGTTGGCGACCGATACCAGTGAAGCCGAATTTACTAAGTTGAACGCGATCTGGTCGCAAGTGAGCCCAACACTTTGGTGGACAGGCAGCTTTGCCCGGCCCATTGGTCCAGAATATGCCACAACCAGCCCCTACGGCACACGCCGCAACTATAGCGGTGGCGACTATAGCAGCGCCAGCTATCACTCCGGTCAGGATTTTGGCGCGCCAGAGGGCGTACCAATTCTGGCACCCAATCCTGGCATCATTGTGGTGGCCGAGCCCTTACAAGTGCGCGGCAATGCCGTGATCATCGACCATGGACGCGGGATTTTTACGGGCTACTGGCATCTGAGTGAGATCAAGGTGGCGGTTGGTCAATTGGTGAATACAGGGGACGTGCTAGGGCTTGTAGGGACGACGGGGTTGAGTACGGGCGCACATTTGCATTGGGAACTGCGCGTCTATGGCATTGCCGTTGACCCGATGCAATTTCTCGCGCCCTAAAAATTACAATAGATAGCGGCGGAAGCGCTTGGCGTACCCCAATAAAAAAGCTGGCACCCGATGATGCCAGCTTTTTAGATCCCGATAAAATTATTCGTCGTCGTCGTCAGGGCGTACCAAGGCTGGTTCGGCTTCGGTCGGCTCTTCTTCCGTCTCTTCTTCGGCACGTGTAACAATCATCATAAAGATTGCTTCTTCGGGCTCGTTCAGGTATTCCACCCCGTCAATCACAGGCAGTTGGGCGATCGTGATTGGATTATCTGGGGTCAAATGGGTAATATCAATATCCAAATGGGTTGGAATGGCGCGTGGCAACGCTTCCAGATTGATACGTTCCAAGGATTGCAGTACCATCAACCCTGTGACCAAAGCCTCGGGTTTGCCTGTGGAATGCACAGGGACTTGCACCTGCTGCTTCACGGTCAGGTCAACCGCGTACAGATCAACATGCATAAAGCTGTGGGTCACTGGGTGACGGTGCACGGCGCGAATCAATACGTCGTGTGTAGAACCACCTTCGACATCAACCTGGACAAGTTGCGAAAAGCCAGCCGCCTGAATTACCCGTTCAAAGGTACGTTCTGCGAATTGCAAGTTCTGCGCTGCAAGTGTCTTACCATACAGCGTCGCGGGAACCAATCCCTGGCGGCGTAGTTGGCGAACCCTGCGCCCAACCAATGTCCGGGGCTGAGCAGTAAATTTCAAGTCAGACATCCCTATACTCCTTCAATAAACAATCAATTAGCTCTTTCGGTTTTGGCGGACGGATCCCGAATCGGGTAGGAATTTGCGTTTCTATACCCGTACCTTGAAACCAGCAGTTATGAGCAAAAATTACGCATCCAGATCTTACCAATAATAACCGCAGATTCCGCAGATGCCAAACTGAGCAAGGCATAATCTGCAAAATCTGCGGTTATTCATAGCAAAATTAGTAAATTATTATCTCATGTTACGCAAGGTAGGGGCATGAGGGGGTGGCGGATAAAACTTACGTTTTTCCCGTAATTTTCTTCGCCACCCCGCGTGCCCGTCTTGATCGAGATCATTGGGCAAGGACGGGCACGCGGTCGGCGGCGAATTAAGTCACGGGTCTTACCAAAGGTTGATCCGCCGCCCGCCTCATGCCCCTACGCAGCTTGTCATTACTCCTGCGTAACATGCGTTATTACGCAAGTTTCAACCGTAGTAAAGACTTTAGTCTTTACTACGGTTGAATCCCGCATCATTTCGGTTACGCTGTACTGGCAACATCAAGGCGCAAGTTTGCTTACATTCGATTATGCACACGCGCCAGAAACTGAAGCCACCCCTTCAATGAACAGACTTCAGGCTTCACTCGATGACAATCGCCGCGCCTTATAGATAAAACTCTTAAAAGTCATAAATATACTCTCGTGTATTACCAGGCTTATTTGTATGACTTTTAAAATGGTTTGTCCATTAGCTCGTTTTTTGGGCCGAGAATACTTTGGGTAATACGTTGCGCATGAATAAGAACATTAACGCAAACCCCGCCCCCATCGCCAAGGCTGCTAATGGGCTTAGTAACGTACGCACATTGCCATCAACGCGCAGCGCAAAAAGGGCCAACGTTTGTAGCTCTGTCGATTTCACATGCTGGGCAATCAATAGGGGCGTTGTCACACTCTCTAGGGTAACGTCGCGTGCGACTACACCGCCCATGGCGCTATCATGGGCATCCACGGTTGTGGCGCGCATAAAGCCAACCGCCGATTCTTCCATGTGCAGCGCATGGGCACGAATACTGCGCGCGGCAGACTGACGCATGGAAACCTGCCCAGCTTCGATTTGATTGGTTGTCGTTTCCTCTACCTCAACCGATTTGCTATTGAGCGCTTGGCTAAGTTCGTCGGCAATGGCTTCCAAAGGATTATCGTATGAGTCGTATAAATATTCATTCATGGAAGATTCCCTATAAGAAAAACACAGTGACTACAGCAATAACGACAATCTAGTAGATCCCAGCGTAAATAAGACACCATACTTTTACCATGATGTACACGCGCAAACACGCCTGATTGACTGCCGTGGTATCTACGCCCAACTGTAGTAGTTGACTCTATCGTTGACGCTGTAGTTGACTGTGCGATAAGAGTTTCGCTAAAATGGGACTCCTTCATTATAATGGAGAGAAGGCGCTAGGTCAATTCCCCATGAATCCCCACGGATGGGTCGTCCAGAGTAAATGCAAAACAGCAGAATAAAATTGTCTCAGCAATAATACACAATCTTCTAATTTACCTTACTAACATTACAGGAGCGAAAGGATCGACAGCACCAAAGCGACCTGAGCAGCCTTACATCGCGCATCTCCTGTATGGGCAATCGCTCGCGCGACAAATCCACAGACCGGATATATTTCTCAGCCAAATGACCAATCACGCCCAGCCAATGCTACGTCAATTTATATGATACTATCCCATCCTTATGCCTTATAGCCGTCTATATACCGCGCTAGCCAGCAAGCCATCTGCACGCGTTTTGTGGATATGCTTCGCTGTGACGCTTTTGGCTGGCAGCGCTTGGCTGTGGTTTGTGCGCCCACAGCCTATGACCAAGATTAGCGATCCAAGCGCCACGGTTATTGCCCTCCACGGCCCCGTCCTCGCGGCTATGGGCACTCAACCATTTGTCTATGAAAAAGCGTGGCAGCTATCCGAAATTGGTGCCGATCCCCGCGAACCAGCCGAACCGTGGCGCGAACCAGCGGGCATATTGCGCTTTACCTATACTGGTGCCGAACTGGCGATCCTGCTCGCGGCTGGCGACTATTGGGGATATCTCTATATCACGGTCGATGGGCAACCCGCCAATTTGTTGCCGGTGTTGCCTGGCAATCTCAACAGTCGCGGCGAGCGCAGTGGCTATCGCACGCTCTACGCGCCAGAGCAACAGACCACAGCCGGCCCCACACCGCAGTGGGTACGCGTCCACCGCGCCGGCGACGCATCCCTTACCCACGAAGTCTATATCGAAGTTTGGCGCAGCTGGGGACAGATTCCGCTGCGGGCAGTTGCGATCGATGGATTGTCAGCGCCGCCCAGCCCAGCCTGGCCTGGGGTAGTGTTGTTGCTTTGTGCCGGTTGGCTCTTGGTGGTAATCCTGCGCAACGCAGCATTGCCGATTGTTGTCAGCCAAGCCCTGTGTAACGCGGCTAGGCGTTTGCGTCCGCTGCTGCTGCCTACCGGTGGCGAGCGAGCAGCACAAAGCTTCGCTGCTGTTGCGATTTTGTTGCTAGCCACCGGTGTATTGTGGCGCTCGTCACCGCTCACATTGGGCGCGCTGTGTTTGCTGGCGTGGTGTGGATTGCAACGTCCGGCATTGTGGGTAGCGGCGCTAGTGCTGGGTCTGCCCTTTTACTACACCTATCCATTACCCATTTTACCCACGCGGTCGGTGGGCTTGATTGATATTGGCATCCTGGGGGGGCTAGTGTTGATAATTATCCATGGGCTATTGCGCCACTTTTCGCCAACGGATAGGGTCTCAACAGCCACGGTTACCCAGCAGCCTAAGCACGCTACCGTGCAACGAATGACGCTGCTGCTCGGCGGTATCGTTTGCTGGGCGCTGCTGGCAGCGGTAGAGGCCACGCATACCGAACTGGCCTTGCGCGAATGGCGCACCGTTTTTCTCAACGGTGGACTTTTTGCGCTGCTACTCCTGGCCACGCTACGACTTTCGACCCACCCATCGACCGATCAGCAGTGGATACTGGGGGGCTGGATCGCCGGGGCAACGCTAGTCGCGTTGGTAGGGATCTGGCAATATGCCAGTAACGAGATGGTCGTGAGCGCCGAAGGGGTGCAACGTGTGCGCGGATTTTACGGTTCGCCCAACAACCTGGCGCTTTATCTGGAACGTGCGCTGGCACCCATGGTGGCGCTTGCCCTTTTTGCGCGCGCGACACAGTGGCGGTGGTTGGCGGGCGGGGTAGCCGCGATCCTAGGCGGCGCGCTGTTATTGACCTTTAGCAAAGGAGCATTGCTCTTTGGCGTGCCGGCGATGTTGGCCGTATTGTGGCTGGGCGGCATTCATCTGCTGCGCCAACGTAAGCAATCGCGGCGACTGCTGTGGCTTCTGGCAGGCATTGGCGGCGTGGCGATTTTGGCGTTGACCCCCTTTCTGGGCACCGAACGTTTTCAGCGCTTGCTAGACTTTCAACAGGGCACGGGATTTGTGCGGCTACAGTTGTGGCGCAGTGCCTGGCAGATGGCGCTCGACCATCCACTCTTTGGCGTAGGTCCCGACAATTTTCTCTATGCCTATCGCAGTTTCTATCTGCTACCGGCAGCGTGGCAAGAGCCGAATCTCAATCATCCCCACAACTGGCCGCTAGATTGGTGGACGCGTTTGGGCTTGCCAGGATTGCTGATGGCGTTACTCTGGTTTGTCACGCTGCTGCGGCGGCATTGGCGTCAACTGCGCACCAATCGCCAGCCGGTGCTGCACCTGGGCCTACTGGCGGCGGGGGTAGCAGCCCTGGCACATGGCCTGATTGACGCCAGTTATGCACTGCCCGATCTCATGCTGATCTGGATTTTGCTCACCTATATGCCACTCACGGCAGCAGATGAGCCACCCCTTCTGCCAGGGTAATGCTGTTCATTTCCCCCAGCCAGATCTGGCGGATGATGCCTTGGCTGTCAATGAAATAGGTGGTGGGCAACCCGCGCACATTGTACAACCCACTCACGGCAAAGTCGCTATCCAGCGGAATCGCAAAAGTCAACCCCTTCTCGTCAACATAGCGTTGCACAACCTCAACCGATTCCCCTTGATCAACGCCGAGGATCAATACGCGATCGCCATAGCGTTCGGCGGCGGCTTGCAGCGCCGGTAGTTCACGTTGACAAGGGCCGCACCACGTGGCCCAAAAATTTAACACGATTGGCTTGCCTTGCGCTTCTTGAAGCGTAAACGTCTCATTGGTCAGCGTAGTCAAGGTAAAATTGGGAGCAGGATGATCGACCGCCGGTTGTGGCGTGCGCACATCGACTGCCGCAACCACAGGCACACGGTTCATCCAGAGCCAACTGCTGCCCAAGAGTAGAATGGCAACAAAGAGGAGATGCCAACGATTCATAACGTATATATCCTCATAACGTATATATCCTCATAACGTATATCCTATGGGTCTTCATACTTATACCTCACCCGCGTGCCGCTTGTTGGTCAAACGGGTGGAGAGGCTCAATGTCTTACCTGGCTCGACAATCTCGATCTGGACAGCGGGGGCCAGCGTGCGGGCGTAGTGTGCAAACAGATGGGGCGGCGCGCTTAGGAAACTAGG
>DAOTTR010000067.1:0-10798 GCA_034437715.1 Caldilineaceae bacterium | reverse complement strand
CGTGCAGACCATCTACTCCTCCAGCTTTTTTTTGCTGGTTAGTTTAGCGGCTCTGCCTCACCATTGGGCAAATGTAATTGTCGTTATTGGGTAAGTATAATTGTCGTTGACCGCTTATTGGTCAGTAGAGTTTTTGGTTCTTGTCAAAAGTTAAGTTGCATGTAAAATCTAATTATGTTGGCAGTGGCGTCTTTTTTACCAGAGAGCATTCAAGTTCAACTGCGCCCAACACAGCGTGCAGCCGACCGCCTTCGGCGCGGGTGGGCGTAGGCTAATTCCCTGCAAGCGTTATGGTTGGCAGAGGAGTCTCCCGCTACAATCGGCCGCGGCTAACGCAAACCGTTCGGCGGCTGCACACGCCCTCGACATCACGTTTGGATCTTTCTATGTTCAAAAAAACGCACCCGATTGTAGGCACATGCGACATCAAACGCGCCATCGAGTTCTACACCCAGCAACTTGGCTTTCAACTCGCTTTTGGAGACAAAACTGATCCACCGAATTACGTCGGATTTCGGCGCGACGCGGTCAAGATCCACATGCAGTTTCAGTTCGAGCACGAGATGAGCAGAATTCGCCTGCGATTTCTAGTGGATGACCCAGACGCACTCTTCAACGAATACCGGCAACACGGCGTCGAGTGCAGTGCCAGCGGCATCCGCGATACCCCTTGGGGGACACGTGAATTCGCCCTCTTCGACATGGATCGTAACGCACTAACGTTCTACCGCCACTTGATGAGCGAGGAAAAGGCGCGGCAACCTGCGGCCTAACTAGTAGATCCCGGCGTAAATAAGGCATCCTACTTTGACCATGATGTACATGAGTAAACGTGCCTGATTGACTGCCGTGGTATCTACGCCCAACTGTACTTAGGTATTCGGACGCTTCTGTTGATAGTCACGGGTAGAGCAACGAGTGATGACGCCGATTGTGTTTTCTCCATAATTTCCACATTTTCAGTGCTTGCCATACTGTACCATATATGGTACACTGTAAAGCATGAATGGACAGCCGATTCTACAAGTAATCTTCTTTCACAATCCAAGCGGACGTGAGCCTGTTCGTGAGTGGTTGAAAGCAATGGATAAAGAGGATCGCACAGCAATCGGTGAAGATATCAAGTTGGTGCAATTTCGTTGGCCGCTGGGTATGCCGCTGGTACGCAAGCTCGAAGCTGACCTGTGGGAAGTGCGCAGTCACCTGAGTGACGGGCGTATTGCGCGTGTCTTCTTTACTGTGCGTAGAACAGAAATGGTCTTGTTGCATGGCTTTATCAAGAAGTCACAGAAGACACCTAGCGCTGAGATGGCGTTGGCGCAAGGACGAAAGAATTTGTGGTGGCAAGGGGGAGAGTAACATGACAAATCCTTATTCTGGCAGCAATTTTGATGATTTTTTGGCCGAAGAAGGCATTTTGGAGGAAGTTTCAGCGCGTGCGTTGAAACGACTATTGGCATTGCAATTGGCTGAGATTATGGAAGCAACCAAAATCAATAAGTCACAATTGGCCGAGAGTTTGCAAACCAGTCGCACACAAGTGGATCGGTTACTCGATCCGACGAATACAGCCATCACGTTAGCGTCATTGGATCGGTTGGCGCGTGCCGTGGGTAAACAGCTACGGATTGAATTTGCGTAAGGCAAGCCTACGAAACAATTCCCAATCCAATCTCGCAAAGATTCAAGGTCATTCAAAGCCAAAGGCAGAGAGTGAACGGGCTTTGCCGAACATAGGTTGTAGTGGAGTTTGGCTTGATCTGCGCGTTTTCGATGTCTACTGCCCGCTTTCATGTTGTCTCGTTGGCGGTGTGACTGTCCCGCATTCGCCAAACCCACTGAACATCGTGTTGGCTGGCTATTCTAAAACCACGGTAGCCGACTCAAAACGAGGAGAAAAGCAATGAGTGATGATCATCGGTTTGACCAAACTGCGGTAAAACAGTACGCGGCAATTTACAAGGCGCCCAAAATTACCGCCAGGCGAAAAGCAACAATGGATGTTCTCGATCTGAAGGCAGGAGAACATGTGCTTGATATCGGTTTTGGGCCAGGCTACTTTTCGTCAGAGCTTGCAGAGATTGTTGGCCCACAGGGAAAGTAGAAGGAATCGATTTCAACCAAAGTATGTTGGACATTGCATCAGTAATTTGTGATGAAAACCGCAAATCAATCTTCAAGTGGGAGATGCCAAGCAGTTGCCTTATGCCGATGGGAGCTTTGATGCCGCAATTGCTGTTCAGGTCTATGATTATGTTGATGACATCCCGCTTGCCCTCTTTGAACTTCACCCTGTGCTTAAACCAAAAGGACGCGCAGTAATTGCTGATACGGACTGGGGAACGCAAGTTTGGCATGCAACCGATAAGGTGCGTATGGCGAAATTCCAAGAGGTACTCAAGGAACATTTTGCGCAGCCACATTTGCCGCGTCATCTGCTGCCAATGTTGAAAGATGCAGGTTTAAACGGGGGAGTATTTCTACAGCGCCAATCAGTATCTATTTTTGATTGAGAAGGGTTGAGATATGCTGCTTGATAGGCAGCATGCCTCCAACTGCTTATAAACGCAACCGCCCGTTCGCAGGAACGGGCTTTCTTTTTCTTGGGTCACTTACTGGTTGGTGAAAGTAGATTGACAAACAGGCAGCAGATGGCAAACATTGCTTGTTGCAGCCGGTTGTTTCGGGTACAATACGGTTATACAAAATGAGAATTTTAAGGGATACAGCTAGATGACGCAGGAACAGTCTATAGGTCACCAATCTGATGATACAATCGCTATTAGCAACACTGGGCCGTTGATTTCCGTGTTTCAGTCAAACAGTTTCGAGTTGCTAACCGACATTTTTGCGGAGGTGCGGATTTCAGCCGTTTGTAGCGCGGAATTGATCAGACACGGCTGGGCAGAAGAAATTCAGGCAGCAGGATCCAAGCTAGTAATCGTGCAGCTCACGACCGAGGAAGAGCAAGCGGCGCAATCTATTGCTCAACAAATCGCACGACACCCAGATACGAACGATCCTGTGGCCGAGAATCATCTTGGTGAAGCCCAAGTGATCGTTGTTGCGCAACGAAAAGAACATCAGGATGATTTGCTGCTGTTGGATGAACTGGCAGCACGTGCAATTGCCAGACAACACAGTGTTAAGCTTTCTGGCTTTCCAGGGGTTTTGCTATTGGCTGTACAAATTGGGTTGATTTCTGCGGAAGAGTTGAAAGCACGATTAGAGACTTGTCGATCACAGGGTACGCATTATGGTGTGTCGTTCATCCAACAGGTCTACGAGATGGCGAAACAAGGTCGGAGGTAATGATGGAACAGCAATCAGTACATGAATCAGCAGCAAAACTGATGAGCGCAGCCGAGGTGTGGGAAGATGCGCAGCAGATTGCAGCGATATTGCAACGTCACCAATCGAAAGTTGAGCCGGTAGTTCGCTTACAGATTCCACTTTCAGTATTTGTATCTGCATTGGAGCAGTTTGACAGAG
The DNA here is from genome assembly GCA_034437715.1 of Caldilineaceae bacterium. Taxonomy (GTDB): domain Bacteria; phylum Chloroflexota; class Anaerolineae; order Caldilineales; family Caldilineaceae; genus JAHBVH01. Next base: position 7,306 of record DAOTTR010000067.1, on the reverse strand, counting down.
ATGAGCTGATTATAGTCCGTCGGCGGATCGATGAGCGGCTAGCGGCTTAATACGATCTGAATTCATGCGGCAATTCAGTTGAACGCAATCACTGGCGGAGTAGCTAGGAACCCGCCAGCCAACATTCATTGCACGTCGACCCGGCTACCTGTCCGCGTATTGAAGGTTGGTCGCCCGCGCCAAGTAATTTTGTCAAGGACGTGATCTGCACCACAGCCGCCAAACCCACTGAACCTGGCGTTGGGCCGCTCAGCGATCTGGCGATCATCTCGGTGGAATCTAGAGGGTGTTATGCATTGGGTGAGAAGAGATGAACGACGGTTTTGAGCATGGCAAAGGCTAAGCAATGCAAACCAGCTAAAGTGTCGGCCCGTCTTTCGTAGTCACGGGCCAGATGCCGAAAGCGTGCTGCCCAAGCCAAACTCGGGAACCCTGGTATCGTGAAAGAAGCAAGGAGGAAACTTGGGGGACCCCGGCAGATACCCCAGATTTTAGTTTTTCATCCGTGAAATCCGTGGTTAGGATTTCTAAAAATTTCCTTGGTTTTACTTAACCAGGAATCTCGATTGGGCCAAGCACCAGCTTTTTGTTGCGCGCGTTGATATATTCCAGCGATTGGTGGCGAAAGTAGGTGTTGTAGAGTTCGGCGTAGTGACCACTGTCCGCCATCAATTGGTCGTGGCTACCTTCCTCGATAATGTAACCCCGTTGCAACACCAGAATGCGATCAGCCGCCTTGACGGTGGAGAGGCGATGGGCGATCACAATCGAGGTCCGCTTGCGCAGAATCAAGCCCAGTGCCTCCTGGATCTGTGCCTCGGTGAAGGGATCGATGCTCGCCGTCGCCTCGTCCAAGATGAAGATCGCCGGGTCTTGGGCCAACATGCGCGACAGCACCACCAGTTGCCGTTGCCCCATGCTCAAGCGCTGACCACGTTCGCCCACATGGGTTTGCAGGCCTTGCGGCAACGTCTCCACCCAATCGCCGCGCCCAATCTGGTGAGCAATGTGATCAACTGCGGCATCACTGAGATGGGGCGTGGCATAGCGGATATTGTCGGCGACCGTACCGGCAAAGAGAAAGGGCGTCTGGCTGACAATCCCCAGTTGCTGGCGATAATCGTGCAGATCAAACTGGCGAATGGCGCGTCCGTCAATCAGCAGTTCGCCAGCTTGAAATTCGTAGAAACGGGTGACCAGTTTGGCAATGCTCGACTTGCCCGCGCCGGTATGCCCCACCAAGGCCACACTTTCGCCGGCCCGAATGTGCAAATTGAAATCATCCAACACTTGTTCTTTGGCACTGTAGCGAAAGGCGACATGTTCAAAACGAATGTCACCGGCAAGGCGCGCCACTGGTTCCTGGGCGGTCTGCACCACCGCGGGCTGGGCGTCCATCAACGCGAAGATGCGTTCGGTCGCGCTTAGCGCACTTTGAAATTGACTCCAGAACGCCGACAGATTGGTCATAGGAAACCAGAATTGACCCACACTGTTCATAAACAAAAACCACGCCCCCGCTGTGATCGCGGCTGCGGCTACACTCACGCCACCGTAGTAGAGTAACAGTCCGGTGCCAATGCCACTAAAGAATTGTAATGTGGGGAAGAGCAACGAAAGCACCCAGCCGCGCTGCACATGGATCGTATAACTTTGGTTATTCACGGCCACAAATTCATCGTAGATGCCCTGCTCGCGGCGAAAGTTTTTGGCCACGCTAATGCCGGTCACCGCTTCTTGGATCGAGGCATTGACATCGGCAAAGGCGCGCTGGCTTTTGCGCGAGACGCGGCGCGCAATATTCTGGAATTGATAGGCAATCAAGAAGCCCACCGGGGCTAGCAATGTCAACAGAATCGTCAAACGCACATTAATGCCAAGCAAATAAACGATGAGCACAATTACCGACAGCAACTGTGTCACAATCTCTGTTAGCAGGACCGCGACGCGGCCAAATTCATCGGTGTCGCTGGTGATGCGGCTGACAACGCGTCCAGATTGATTCTGGTCGAAGAAACTCATGTCATGATTCATCACGGCGCGAAACGCATCTTTACGCATGGCCAGGATCACATCGCCCAAGAGTGTTGCCGTCCACAAGCGGCGCGCCCAGTTGGCTACCCAAGTCAAGATGCCCAGCAACAGCAGGACACCCACCAGGATGATCGCAATGCGGTTGTTGGCCTGGCTGGGCGCATCCAATAGCTCGACGCCACGGGCGATCAAGACGGGTACGGCGGCACTGAAGCAGGCGAGTAGCGTGACCATCGCAATCACGCCAGCCATGCGTTGCCGACAAGGATGAAAATATTGCCAAATGCGCCGGACTAATTCACGATTACTATACTCACGATCATATTTCTCGGCGGTTAGACTGCCGCGCACCATGCCCATAAAAAGACTTTCAATTGGATAAACTGATTTTTAGGTTGTCGCACCACATTGATCAAAGAGGTATTTTTCGGTTTCATTCATGATCTTCTCTTTCAGCATGGTTTGTTGCGCGGGGATTTGCTTCGCGATATGCAGCCATGACGGGGTTGGTTTTTTCCAAGGCATCCCACGCGGCGGCAAAGCCGGCATAGATCGCCACCTGAAAATAGGTTTCCACAATCTCTTCCTCAGTTGCGCCGTTGTTCAGTGCCATCTCGACATTGAGCGCCAAGGCATTAGTGCGACCCAACGCAGCCAAGATGCCAATGCTGACCAAACTGCGCGTGCGCAAGTCGAGATTTGGGCGCGTCCAAATCTCGCCACCCACAATACCCATAACGGCGCGCTCAAATTCGGGTGAAACCTGGCGAAAGCGCGCACGCAGCGCATCGATCTTATGCGCGCCCACCATCTGTGCAAATTGTTCCACCCCGCGCTGATATTGCTGTTCGTCCATAGATTTACCCCCCAGGGTACGCCCTCTCTTTAGAGGGCGGTGAATGGGTAGAGACGCAAGATTTTGCGTCTCTACCTTGGATGTACACCCGCACGGATTGTCCGCATTTGTAACACAATTCTCTCCTGTAGTGTGGCATAATCGCCTTATACGAGTGGTCAATCGGCGTAAATGCCACGACCGCTAAATGCTCTTTAACAACTTCAAATATCTGGTTGCGTTGGCACCCAGAGGGTACCCGCCAACGCGTAAAATTTGAAACGTACCAAATAGCAACTGTATAAAACAATCTACACCGCGGATGGCGGATTGACAGGCTAACGTGGGCGCGCCCAATGGGCACCCGGCCGTGCGTTCTGTCAGAAGCTCCCCTGCTTTAGCGGGGACAGTACATCACGATCACTCCGAAGCTAGGTTTAAAAGGTGAAGATACAAATGGCTACAACGAAACCCAATCCTCTATTTGCAATTGAGCCAGTGTAGAAAAATCGCGTCTGTTATTTGTGACCAGGATGAGGTTGCGGCTGATTGCTTGAGCCGCGATCAACATATCGAGGGGACCAATCAGCAAATCACGTCGCGCGAGATCGGCACGAATCGCGCCATAGGTCGTTGCCGCCGCCTGATCAAAATCCACAATCACAAATGGCGTCAGAAATTGCTCCAGGGCTTGGCGATTTCTAGGGGGATCGTTACTCTTCTCAACCCCATAGTGCAACTCGGCAACCACAATCGTTGGCAATCCTACCTCACCAATAGAAAGCGCGGTTAGATGCTTCACAATTGCAGGTGATTTTTGGCGAATGAGGTAAATGCAGATATTGGTATCGAGCAGGTATTTCATGAAAAAAGCGGCTCGCGTATCTGCTGTTCCGGTTGATCGCGTGCCTCCATAAAATCAGTAGAGAATAGTGATAGACTCTCAATCCAGCTCTGCCACGGATTTTCCAAAGGCAAGAGGATCACCGCATTGCCAATTTTCTTGATATAAACTTCATTACCCTCAAAACGAAATTCTTTGGGTAAACGAACGGCTTGACTTTGACCATTTTGAAATAGCTTGGCGGTGACCATGATAATACCTCCTGATAGTATATACTTTTTCATATATACTATCAGGAGATGACCACGCTGTCAAGTCCACCGCCCCAAATCCCCAAATTGATTTGGATAGCATTCCAGGAACACTTATTCTTTGCAACCGCCTTACGGCATGACGGGCGCTTTTTCTTTGCCATTTTCGGCGGCAGGCACGCTATAATGGCGCTTGGTGAGCATGGTTTGGATCTCGTAGATCGAGCCTGATTTTTCGCCCGACGGCAGCGGAATACGCACCGGCACATTGGTCACGCGTGGCACATTGGTCGGTTCGCCCTGCACAATCGTATCATTGAACGCGTCCCAACCGGGGAAGCCCATCAAAGGCCAAGCGTCATTGGCGCAATACTGAAAGAGCATCAGGCGGCGCGGATTGGGCGAGGTGTTGGGCGCAGAGCCGTGCAAAGCGCGCACATGGTGGATCGAAATGCCACCAGCACCCAGCACGATCGGCACCGCATTGCTGGGATCAAAGTCTTCATCGGTGACCGCGCCCACAAAAACGCCCCGCTCCTTGTGATGGTGATCCAATACCGGCCCTTTATGCGAGCCAGGCACGACCAGCAGCGCGCCATTTTCAATGGTCATAGGATCGATACAGACGCCAACGGCCAGCAGATCATCATTGGTGTGGGGATAGAACGACCAATCTTGGTGCCATTCTACTGGGCTGCCAAATTGCGAATACTTCATGTTCAGCTTGTTGCCATTCGTCCGAATGCCGGGGCCAATCAACTGGCTGACAATCGCCAATACCTTAGGGTGACGCAAGGCGCGATCATAGACTTCATGGTGCTTGATCGGGTCCTTGAGACGGCGCAGACGCGGCGTCTCGGCAGAATGGCCGGGTTCCAGATCAAAGACAGCGGTGTGTTCGGTCACCGCGCGCGACTTATCGACAAATTCGTCGGTGACGCGCTGCAATTCGGCAACCTCTTCGGGCGAAAAGACATTCTCGACGCCCAAATAGCCATTCTCGTTGTAAAAGTCGATTTGTGCTTGTGTTAACATTGTTCAGTTTCTCCTATCGAACATGGATAACGTATAAAAACGAAACGTACAGTCGTAGATCCTACGGGTTTTTGAAACCCGTAGGATCTGGCTGCTGACAGAATGCACCGACACAATCACCCCGAATGCCCGGTGGATCGAGGTCTGCTGGATTATTGGCATCGCGCCGACAGGTGGACAAATTTTCTGCCGCTTCTGGAATACGCGAGAAGAGCACCGGCTGCATTTTGCCTTTGTAGCGCCGGCGTCCCCAATCCATGGCATTGTCTGGCGTAACGGCGTTGCCACAGACACCGGCCCCAGGCGCTTGTGCTTCCATAGCGTAATCGTCAATATCAAATGTTTTTACCACATACAAAACCTTCTGCTCGCCACAATTGCTTTCGATGGCGCTTGCCTGTCCAGCAGTGCAGGCCACGCTATCGTCACAGTCCGATGCCAGATAGCCACCGCGGCCATTAAAGTCGGCAAAGTCGTTATAGTAGCTGGCGAAAAGGTTTTTGCGGATGCGATTGTTATAGGCCTGCCACTTGTGCGTCTCGACAATCTCACCGGTACAGGCTTTGACAGGATCAGAAAGCAGCGGCACCACCAGGAAAGGTTTCGGTTCACCGCCCCCCAAACGCAATGCCGCCCCACGCACAGTGCCAGTTACATGATTGTGCTCGAACAGATTATTCGATCCGCGCGCATCCAGCGCGCCACTGTCTTCGTCGAATTGTCCCTGGCAACGATTATCGCGGATGACATTGTTAATCAGTTGCGGTTGCGCAACGCCCGGCAGGCGTACCAAGTGCCCAATCTCATCTTTGTCCTCTTTCACATCTACACACTCATTGCCATAACCGTCACTAGGCTTGACCCCAGTGCGCAATGCGTTGATGGGCGGTGGCGTCAGATCCGTCTGTGCGCCAGGAAAGATATCATTGTGGTGAATCAGGTTGTTGTGCGTGCCATCGGTTACGGCATCCCAGGTCGCGCCCCAATAGGCCTGTTTGTTGATCTGGTTGGCGCGGATCTGGTAGGGATCGGTGCCGATATAGATACCTTCGCCATTTTCCCACAGCCGTTGCAGCGGCTGAATTTTGAATTGATAGTAGCCGCAACCCTGGATCGTGTTATAGGCGATCTCGTTGTCATGCGAGCCGGAACGAATGCGGATACACTCGCTGCCCGCGTTCTTGGCAAGGTTGCCAATGATGCGCGAATTGGCCGTATTTTGCAGCCAGATCAAGCGATTAAGCACAGAAATTTTGCGCGTCTGATCGGGAAAATCTGGATAATAAAAGCCATCAATCGTCAGATTTTCCAGCGTAATATTGTCACCATTCACCACTTTGATCAGAATGCCCTTGTCATTAGGATGCTGATCGGCCGGCGCGGCACTTTCGGGTGGATAGATCTTATCGTTGGGCAGGCCCAAAATCACCGCGCGCTGGCCCGCTTCGACGAGCCCACGCAGTGTGAAATTGCGGCGGTTTTTGATGACAATGTTGCCATAATAGGGGCCATCATCGTTCCCATTCCACCAGTCGCCACCATCTGTCGCCGTGACGACCCGATCACCAAAGTCGCGGCGCGGATTGAAGATCGTGTCGCCATTCAGGCCACCGATGTAGTAGCCCGGCTGCAAACAGAGCACATAGGGCGTTTGTTTGTCGCGCACGGCGTCGATGGCATCCTGAATCTTTGCCCCCGGTGCCAGCGTGCGATCACAAGCCACGGCTGTATGCGGTTGGGCCGGGCCAATGGCGGCCAACGTCTCATCCTGTGCCCAACTTGGCCCGGCCCACAGGAGCAGCCCCACCGTAAGCAAAACCAAGGTGAGCAGGCTGCGTCTGCTTACTCGACAACGCTTCATTCGCATTCCTTACGCGCCCACAATTACGCGCCCACGATTTCCAGGGCATCGAGCAGGCTGCGCTCGATCAGATCGCACAGCTCGTCGATCTGCTCTTCCGTGGCGATCAAAGCCGGAGCAACGGCAAACCAGGTGGGATCAACCCGCATAATCAGCCCATTTTTGAGCGCCGTCTTCTTGAGCGCATGACCAAGTTCGGGGAAGGGTTCCAATGTGTGCGCGTCTTTGACCATCTCTACCCCACGTAGCAAACCTTTGCCGCGCACTTCACGAACGATGCCATATTGTTTGAGGCGCTCTAACTTGCCCGCCAGATATTCACCCAACACATGGGCGCGCTGATCCAGTTTCTGCTCGACAATTTCATCGAGCACCGCACAACCTACGGCACAGGCCAACGGATTGGCAGCATAGGTGTGCCCATGTGCAAAGTTGACCTCGGCGGC
>DAOTTR010000066.1:0-4045 GCA_034437715.1 Caldilineaceae bacterium | reverse complement strand
AAATCGGTAATGCGCGCATCCGCGGCGAGTAGGGTGGCCATGGGATTGGGCTGCCCTTCTTGCAGCGCGGCCCAAGCTGTCAAACTGTGTTCGCGGATGATTTCGTGTAGTGATTGTCGGTCGCCACCCCCACGGACAGCGGCCATGAGCACACGTTCAGTCGCGGCAAAAATGCCATAGTCGCGCAGGTTGCGCGCTGTGGGGCCAGGCCAGATGCGCAAGCCTTCGACCAAGCCTTGGGCGCGCACCAGCACTTCATCGGTCAATAGGAAGGCTTCGGGGAGGAAAAGGCGACGATTGGCCGAATCATCCAGGGTGCGTTCCAGCAGGTTAAGCGCCACATTGTCCCAGGCGATACGCGGTAGAGCGGCAACTTGACGGGTCAAGCTGTCAATATTTTCGGCGGTGATGGGGTTGCGCTTGAAGGGCATGGCGCTTGACCCCACTTGTTTGGCTCCAAAAGGTTCGCTCCACTCGCCAATTGGCGGGCTTTGCAGAATGCGCAGATCAAAGGCGAACTTGTGTAGACTGGCGCAGAGGCCACTGAGGGCGTTGAGCACCAGCAGATCCTGTTTGCGCGGATAGGTCTGTGTGGCGGCGGTAAAGGCTTGTAACCCCAGCTTTGCCATCACCCGATCTTCCAACTGGCGCGCGCTCCAGTCGCTTTCTTCGAGCAATTGGGTGTAACTCGCACTCGTACCAACCGCCCCTTTGAGCCCTTTGCCCCGAATGCCGTCGCGCACACGCGCTAATTCTTGTAGATCAATCAACAAATCCTGGCCGTATTGGGCTAGCCGATAGCCAACCGTGGTCGGCTCGGCGGGTTGAATATGGGTAAAGGCAATGGCCGGTGTATGCGCTTCTTTCTCGATGCGCTGGGCAAGCGTGGTGAGCAGGGCGCGCAGATTGGCCAACAGGAGATCCAGCGCACCCCGCAGCCGCAGCGCATCCACATTGTCCAGGACATCCATAGAGGTTGCCCCCAAATGAATGATTGACCCCCCGACAGGACACTGCTCGGCATAAGTCTTGATCTCGGCCATCAGATCGTGGCGGATTTCACGTTCAATCGCCTCGGCGCGGGCAATGTCAATGTTATCTTGTTGCGTCTGCAGCTCGGCGGCTTGTGCCGCGGTGACAAGGCCGGCTTCGGCCTGGGCCTCGGCCAAGGCTACCCAAAAACGGCGCAACAGGCGGCGCTTTTGGGCTTCGCTCCAGAGCTTGCGCATGGCGTCGCTGCCATAGCGCCAGGTGAGCGGGGATAGGTAGGTCTCGTGATCAAAGGTACTCATTGCTTACTTTCTCTAGAATTTAGCCATTACGCGCTCGGTCAGACCTGTAGGGTCTACAAGACCCTACAGGTCTCCTGCGGATCTATTGCAACTACGGAACTTCTATAAATTGCTGAATTGTCGCGCCGAATGACTGCTAGTTGCGTCATCCCTAGTACAGAAACTGCCATACCAAGCATATCCACCATAGGTAATCGACTAATAGGTAACCGACTAATGGACAAAGTATTACTGTTACTCCTGCTGCTCGTGGCGCTGCTAACGCTGAGTGTGATCGACAGTGTGCGGTTACGCGCCGACGATTGAACGATGTGCGCGCATGATGCGTTGTAACTCATCTAGCGGCAGGGCATGTGCCGTGTGGCCTTGAAAGCCAGTCATGGTTTCGGCGGCACAGAGCGCGTTGAGAATTGATTCTTCGACAGCTTCTGCCGTGGCATCAAATAGTTGATCCATCTGCTGATTGGGCAACATGTGAATGGGTATGGGCGTATCTGTGTCCGGTGGCACATGGTTGCCTGTGGCAAAGGCCAAGAAAATATCGCCGCTGCCATTGTAGCCTGTGCCCCCCACGCGCGCCAGACCGACGGTAGCGCGTTGGGCCAATCGTTGGCATTGCTGGGGCAATAGGGGTGCATCCGTGGCGACAACTACAATGATCGAGCCATCGGCTTTTGGGGTTGGGCGTGGCGCGGGCACTTTGTCCGTGTCAATCAGCCTGCCAACCGGAACCCCATCGACGCGCAAATGACGGCGCGTGCCATAGTTCGCTTGTACCAACGCGCCAACTGTATAGCCGCCACCCGGCAGCGCAACCTGGCGCGATGACGTACCAATGCCGCCCTTGAACCAATGACACATCATCCCTGTGCCGCCACCGACATTGCCCTCGGCCACCGGTCCACCCTGCGCATTGGCCAACGCAGCAAAGACATCTTCCTGGGTTACGTGAAAGCCGTTAATATCATTGAGCCAGCCATCATAGGTTTCGGCCACAATTGGCAGCAGCCATTGACTGTCGGCGTACTTTTGCGTTTCATAGGCCACCAGCGCATCGCGCACCAGCCCCACTTGATGGGTGTTGGTGATGGCAATCGGCGCGCCGATCAACCCCGATTCTGCCAGCCAATGTACACCCGTCATTTCGCCATTGCCATTGAACGAGTGATCGGCCCCATAACATTGGTCGCGATAAATATCCCCGTCACGCGCCGAAATCACGGTGACGCCTGTGCGCGCCACACGCGGTTCATCACGGATGATCGTCGTGTGGCCCACCACGATACCTGGCACATCGGTAATCGCATTGTACCGGCCGGGTGGAAATTCACCAATCGTGATGCCCAGGTCGCGCAGGCGTTGACGAGACATGTGAGAGCCTTTCTGTCTTATTTCTGTGGATATTTCTTGGGGCACTTTTCTCTGGCACACATAGGTGGTAATCATATCACACCTGTAGCTACTGATCCAATCACCCCGGCGTGGTTTCTGCGCTTTGGCGTAAGCTGTGGTAGGATTGGAGAAGTTTGATAGCTGTACGGGCACAAAATTCTTCTTTGCATTGCGAGTTACTATTTCTGGATTTGGGTTATGTCAATTTTAACACTTTCGAATCTCAGTCAATCCTATGGCGATTTTGATGTCTTCCTGGGGATTACCGCCAGCATTCCGAATGATGGCAAGGTCGGCTTAGTCGGCCCGAATGGCATTGGCAAGACGACGCTGCTGCGCATTCTCGCCGGGTTGGCGACCCCTTCGGGTGGCTCAATCAACACGGCGCAGGGCACGCGCATTGGCTATTTGCGCCAAGAGGCGATGGAGGCTTTTAGCGGTCGCGAGAATACCATTTACATGGAGATGATGACCGTCTTTCAGGCGCTAAAAGAGCAGGAAATCCACCTGCAACATCTGCAAGAGCGCATGGCGCAGGGCGATATGTCGGAGGAACTCCTGCACGAATATAGTGTGGCGCATGAAGCCTTTGAACACGCCGGTGGCTACGAAGGCGATGTGCAGATTAGCCAGGTGTTGCAGGGGTTGGGCTTTTCCAAGGAAGATTGGGATACGCCCCTCAGCCGTTTGAGTGGCGGCCAAAAGACGCGCGCCTTGTTAGCGCGTTTGCTTTTGGAGAGACCTGATCTGTTGATCATGGATGAGCCGACCAACCATCTGGATGTCCAGGCGATTGAATGGCTCGAAGGGACGCTGCGGCTTTGGCCCGGTGCTTTGTTGATCGTGAGCCATGATCGCTATTTCCTGGATCGTGTTGTCAACCGGATGTGGGAGATGAGCCGCAACGGCATTGAGGATTATCGCGGCAACTATACGGCCTACCTTTTGCAGCGCCAGGAACGCTGGACGCGCCGCCAAACCGAATTTGAAGCGATCCAGGAAAAATTTCTCAGCGAGCTCGATTTTATCAAGCGCAACATTGCGCGCGATAGCACACGCGATCGCGCCAAAGGCCGCTTGAAACGCTTGATTCGCGAGGTACGTGTCGTCGAAGCCGGCGGCTTGCAGTTGCTCAATAGCAAAAACTGGGGCCAAGTGATGGATGAGATTACGATCTCCGAGTCACGCTGGGGTGTGGAGGATGTGGAAGGCGCGATCAAAGCGTTGCAGAGCCCGGTGCAGCGTCCGCCCGAACTCACCATGCGCCTGCATAGCAATCTACGCAGTGGTAACCTAGTTTTGCGCAGCGATAAATTGGAGATCGGCTATCCGGGCAATCTGCTCTTTACCGTCGATCCGAT
>DAOTTR010000065.1:0-2203 GCA_034437715.1 Caldilineaceae bacterium | reverse complement strand
AGGCTAGAAAAATATCGCCGCTGCCGTTGTAGCCTGTGCCCCCGACACGAGCTAAGCCAACCGTGGCGCGTTGGGCCAAACGTTTGCACTGTTGGGGCAAGAGGGGGGCATCGGTGGCGACAATCACGATGATCGAGCCATCGGGTTTGTGGGTTGGGCGTGGTGACGGGACTTTGTCGGTATCGATCAACTGGCCGACGGAAACCCCATCAACGCGTAAATGGCGGCGTGTGCCATAGTTGGCCTGGACCAGCGCCCCTACTGTATAATCGCCAGCAGGTAGCGTTACCTGGCGCGACGATGTACCAATGCCGCCTTTGAACCAATGGCACATCATCCCTGTGCCGCCACCAACATTGCCTTCGGCCACGGGCCCACTTTGCGCATTGCCCAACGCGGCAAAGACATCTTCTTGGGTTACATGAAAACCGTTAATATCATTGAGCCAACCATCATAGGTTTCGGCCACAATGGGCAGTAGCCATTGACTGTCGGCGTACTTTTGCGTTTCATAGGTCACCAGCGCATCGCGCACCACGCCCACTTGATGGGTGTTGGTAATGGCAATCGGCGCGCCGATCAACCCCGACTCCTCCAGCCAGTGTACACCCGTCATCTCGCCATTGCCATTGAATGAGTGATACGCCCCATAACATTGGTCGCGATAAATATCGCCGTGGCGCGCCGAAATTACGGTGACCCCGGTGCGCGCCACGCGCGGTGCATCATAGATGAGTGTGGTATGGCCCACCAATATGCCGGGCACATCGGTGATCGCATTGTACGGGCCGGGTGGAAATTCACCAATCGTGATGCCCAATTCGCGCAGCCGTTGGCGAGGCATGTGAGATCCTTTCTGATGGGCACCTTGCCCTGCTGTGTATAGGCGGTAATCATATCACATCTGTAGCTAGTGCTACAATCACCCCGGCGCGGTTTCTGCGCTTTGGCGTAAACTGTGGTAGGATTGAAGAAATTTGAGCGCGCTACAGGGGCAAATTTTTCTTTGCATTGCGAGTTACCATTTCTGGATTTGGGTTATGTCAATTTTAACGCTTTCGAATCTCAGTCAATCCTATGGCGATTTTGACGTTTTCCTGGGAATTACCGCCAGCATTCCGAATGATGGCAAGGTCGGCTTAGTTGGCCCGAATGGCATTGGCAAGACGACGCTGCTACGCATGCTCGCCGGGTTGACAACGCCCTCGGGCGGCTCGATCAACACGGCGCAGGGCACACGCATTGGCTATTTGCGCCAGGAAGCGATGGAGGCTTTTAGCGGTCGCGATAATACCATTTACATGGAGATGCTGACGGTCTTTCAGGCGCTAAAAGAGCAGGAAATCCATCTACAACATCTGCAAGAGCGGATGGCCCAGGGCGATACATCCGAGGAACTCCTGCATGCGTATAGTGTGGCGCATGAAGCGTTTGAACACGCGGGCGGTTACGAAGGCGATGTGCAGATTAGCCAGGTGTTACAAGGATTGGGGTTTTCCAAGGAAGATTGGGATATGCCGCTCAGCCGTTTGAGTGGCGGCCAAAAGACGCGCGCGCTGTTGGCGCGTTTGCTGCTAGAGAAGCCCGATCTGTTGATCATGGATGAGCCGACCAACCATCTGGATGTCCAGGCGATTGAATGGCTAGAAGGAACGTTGCGGCTTTGGCCCGGCGCGCTGTTGATTGTGAGCCATGATCGCTACTTTCTCAATCGTGTAGTCAATCGGATCTGGGAGATGAGCCGCAATGGCATTGAGGATTATCGCGGCAACTACGATGCCTATGTGCTGCAGCGCCAGGAACGTTGGGCGCGCCGCCAAGCTGAATTTGAGGCCATCCAGGAAAAATTTCTCAGCGAGCTAGACTTTATCAAGCGCAACATTGCGCGCGATAGCACACGCGATCGCGCCAAAGGTCGCTTGAAACGGTTGATCCGCGAAGTGCGGGTTGTCGAAGCCGGTGGCCTCCAATTGCTCAACAGCAAAAATTGGGGTCAGGTGATGGACGAGATCACGATCTCCGAGTCGCGCTGGGGCGTCGAAGATGTGGAAGGCGCGATCAAGTCCCTCCAAAGCCCGGTGCAACGTCCGCCCGAACTCACCATGCGCCTGCATAGCAATCTACGCAGTGGTAACCTAGTTTTGCGCAGCGATAAATTGGAGATCGGCTATCCGGGCAATCTGCTCTTTACCGTCGATCCGAT
>DAOTTR010000064.1:0-1755 GCA_034437715.1 Caldilineaceae bacterium | reverse complement strand
GCCCCGCTTCTTCACCGCCGGTGATCGGGCCAGGATCGGCGCAGTGGTACTGAACACCAGTGCGGATGCAATTGATGTTCTGCAATTTGCAATTACCGTAGCCGGGGCCACGATCGAGGGCGCGGCAACAGCAATCACATCGGCAGTCGAGGCCAACAGCCAAGCCAGCTTCGACTTCCCGCTCACTGTTGACGAAGCAAGCAGCGCCGTGGTGATTACCCTGACGGCCCAATCGGCGCACACCGATACGCAAGCCGCGCTGAGCGACGCCGTGCGCATCAGCGTGCCGATCATGCGCTATGAAACCCCCGAAACGGTGGCAACTGCCGGCACGGTGCCCGCCACAGGTCGTCTGGAGGCCATTCGCCTGCCCGACGCCGCCACGGCGAATGGCGAGTTATTGGTGAACCTGGAACCGAGCTTGGCCGCGGGTATGCTCGATGGCTTGGATTATCTGACCCATTTCCCCTATGAATGCAATGAGCAGACGGTGAGCCGCTTCCTGCCCAATCTCTTTACAGTACGTGCCCTGACCACGCTAGCCATTGAAAACGAAGCCTTGGCGCAACAACTCAACTTCCAACTGGGCGTGGCCGTGCAACGGCTGGTGAGTCGGCAAAATGGCGACGGCGGCTGGGGCTACTGGCCAGGCGAAGCGAGCAATGCCTTTATCACCAGCTATGTGTTGTGGGGGTTGGCAAACGCGCAGGAAATGGCGTACACTGTGCCCGAACGGGCCATCCAACGGGCGGCAAATTATCTCGACGGTCAGTTCCAGGCCCCCAAGGATGTGCAGGAAAATTGGATGCTCAACGAGTTGGCCTTTATGAACTTTGTCTTGGCAGAGATCGGCCAAGGCGACCCTGGCCGCGCCAGCACCCTCTATGACGAACGCGAACGCCTCGGTCACTATGGCAAAGCACTGCTCGCCATGACCCTCGCCGACATTGCCGCCGATCAACCCGATGAGCGCGTGCAATCGCTGCTTGATGATCTCTATGGTGCCGCCCAACTGAGCGCAACCGGCGCATCTTGGCATGAAGAGACAACACCCGATTGGTGGACATTGAACACCGACACACGCACAACGAGCATGGTGTTGGCCGCCTTTGTGCGCCTGCAACCCGATGAGCCGCTGCTGCCGCAAGTGGTGCGCTGGTTGATGAGTGCGCGCCAAGCCGGACGTTGGGCCACCACCCAGGAGAACGCGTGGTCGATCATCGCCCTTTCCGATTGGATGGCCGTTAGTGGCGAGCTCGCAGCGGATTACGATTGGACGGTCACGCTGAATGCCGAAACGCTGGGCGAAGGCACCTTTGATGCCGACACGCTCACCACCAAAGTGCAATTGCAGACCGCGGTCGCCAATTTGTTGCGCGGCGAAGCCAATGCCTTGCAGATCGAACGTAGCAATGCTAGCGGTCAACTTTACTACACAACCCACCTGCGCTACTATGTGGATGCCTTGGCCATCAATGCACAGGATCGGGGCATTGTAGTGGATCGCCGCTTTCATCTGGCCGAGCAACGGGTCGAGAGCGCCAAGGTCGGCGATGTGATCAGCGTGACCGTCACACTGGTTGCGCCGCAGGATCTCTACCAAGCCTTGGTCGAAGTGCCGATTCCCGCCGGTGTTGAGCCCATCGACCCACGGCTGGCGACCACCAGCATCCAATATGATCAGTTTGGACAGATCGTACCGGCCAACGCCGGCAAGCCCACCTGGTTCTGGTCACCCACCTATATCGACATCCG